>DATHSN010000424.1:0-13736 GCA_035464115.1 Acidimicrobiales bacterium
GACGAGATGTGCCTGGAGATGACCGGCGGCCACGACCGCCTGGTCCGCCTCGCCCTGGCCCACGTGGGCTGCCTGCCCTGAGCGGGCCCCCGCTTCTGGCGTCGCCCACCCTCCACGGTGGGTGATCGACGCAATTCAGTGGTGGGTGGGGTGCGTCAGGCCGGAGCCGGCTGCGCCCCGCGCACCAGGCGCCCGGGCAGGGCACCCGTGCGCTCGCCGTCGGCGCGGGTCTCCTCGCCGGCGACCAGCGTGTGCAGGTAGCCCTCGGCGCGCTGGACGAGCCGGCGCCCGCCCGCGGGCAGGTCATGCACGGTCTCGGGACGCCGCACCCCGAGCCGCTCGAGCTCGATCACGTTGAGGTCGGCCCGGTGGCCGGGGGTGAGCACCCCCCGGTCGAGCAGCCCGACGGCCCGGGCCGTCTCGCGGCAGTGGCGCCGCACCAGCTCCTCGAGCTCGATGCGCCCGCGGGGCCGGTCGCGACCCCACCACGACAACAAGGTGGTGGGGAACGAGCCGTCGCAGATGGTGCCGACGTGGGCGCCACCGTCGGCGAGCCCGGGGATGGTGTGGGGGTGGGTGAGCATCTCGCCGACCGCGTCGAGGTTGCCGTCGGCGTAGTTGAGGAACGGCACGTAGAGCAGGGTGCGGCCGTCGTCGCGGGCGAGCAGGTCGTAGACCAGCTCGGCCGGATCGCGTCGCTCCTGCGCCGCTCGCGCCGCCAGGCTGGTGGCGGGGTCGGGCTCGTAGTCGGGCGGGTCGTCGAGCTCGAACATGAGGTCGAACCGACCGATGAGCCGGCCGCCGAGGCGGGCGCGGTCGGGGTCGCCCGCCGCCTCCAGGACCCGGATGCGGAACCCGGGGTCGGCCATGGCCCGGGCCCGGCCGGCCGCGTCGAGGTGCTCGATCTCGCGGAACACCGGGTTGGTGAGGAACGGGTGGAGCGTGCAGTCGAGGCCCAGGAGGAGCCCCACCGGGCGCACGGCCACCTGGCCGAGCACCGGCAGCCCGTCGTCGTTGGCGGCGGTGACC
Organism: Acidimicrobiales bacterium; assembly: GCA_035464115.1. Taxonomy (GTDB): domain Bacteria; phylum Actinomycetota; class Acidimicrobiia; order Acidimicrobiales; family SKKL01; genus DATHSN01. Next base: position 1,030 of record DATHSN010000424.1, read on the forward strand.
AGCGCCAGCAGCTCGCGCCAGCGCTCGGGCGCCACCGGGCTCTGGGCGATGGAGATCGACAGCGGCCGCCCGCTGGCCTCGACCATGGCTCGCAGGGTGGCGAACTCCTCGTGGGGGTCGGCGAAGTCCGACACCACCTGCAGCACCCCTGCGCCCAGGTCGCCGAGAGCCCGGGCGATGCCCACCAGCTCGTCGCGCCCGGCGGTGAGGGTGGGGGTCGGCTCGCCGCGGCTGGTGCGATGGTTCAGGGTGCGCGACGTGGTGAACCCGAGGGCGCCGGCCTCGACCGCGGCGGCCGCCTCCGCCGCCATGGCCGCGATGTCCGCGGCGGTGGCCGGCTCGCGCGCCGCGCCGCGCTCCCCCATCGCGTGCAGCCGCAGCGCGCCGTGGGGCACCTGGGCGGCCACGTCGATGTCGTGGGGCAGCCGGTCGACCGCGTCGAGGTACTCGGCGAACGACCGCCACTGCCACGACAGCCCCTCGTGCAGGGCGGCGCCGGGGATGTCCTCGACGCCCTCCATGAGCTCGATGAGCCGGTCGCGGTCGGCGTCGCGGACCGGTGCGAACCCCACGCCGCAGTTGCCCATCACCACCGTGGTGACGCCGTGGTCGGACGAGGGGTCGAGCCACGACGACCAGGTGGCCTGCCCGTCGTAGTGGGCGTGGACGTCGACGAACCCGGGGGTGACGAGCGCGCCGTCGGCGTCGATCTCGCGGGCGCCACGACCGGTCACCCTGCCGACCTCCACCACGGCCCCGTCACGGATCGCCACGTCGGCGGTGCGGCGCGGCGCGCCGGTTCCGTCGACGACGGTGCCGGCCCGCACCACCAGATCGAACTCGCTCATGGTCTCCCCCGGGTCGTCGTCGGCTCCGAGGATGGCACCGCGGCGACGCCCCGGTCGAACGTGACCGACGACCACCGGCGACGGACCTCCGGCCCTGTCACCAGCGGCCCCTGGAGCCGACGATCCAGGGGTGACCGGATCCCCCCGCTCGCGGGTGTGGCGCGCCCGGATCCTCCCCCGGGCCGGCATCACCTCAGCGCTCGTCGCGCTCGTGGCCCTCGTGGCCCTCGCCGGTGGCACGCGCCCGGCCGCCGCCGACGCCGTTGGTGCACCGCTCGCCGACCCCGGCCCCGTCGACGAGCTGGTCGTCGAGCTGTTCTGGATGGAGGGGTGCCCCCACTGCCACACCGAGTGGGAGCTGCTCGACGAGCTGGTCGACCGGTACCCCGGCCTGGTCGTCGACGACCACGAGGTGTCGCGCTCGGAGGCGGCCCGCCAGCGCTTCGCCGAGGCGGGCGCCACCTACGGCTTCGAGCCCCGGGCCGTGCCCACCACCATCATCGACGGCCAGGTGTGGGTGGGGTTCGACGACCGGACCGCGGTCGAGATCGAAGCGGTCATCACCGCCGCGCTCGCCGCGCCCGAGCCGAGCGGCCCGGTCCTCCCCTCGGGTGACGATCCCCCCGGTGACGATCCCACCGGAGACGATGTCGAGGCGGCCGCCGGGGAGATCATCGACGTGCCCCTGCTCGGCGAGATCGACGTCGGCGACCGGTCGCTGCTCGTCGCCACCGTGCTCATCGGGTTCGTCGACGGCGTGAACCCGTGCTCGCTCTGGGTCCTGTCCGTGCTGCTCGGGCTGGTCCTGCACTCCGGCTCACGCCAGCGGGTGCTGGCCGTGGGCGTCACGTTCCTCGTCGTCACCACGGCCATGTACGGGCTCTACATCGTGGGCGTCTACACCCTGCTCGCCTACGTGGCGTACCTCACCTGGATCCAGCGGGGCGTGGCCGTCGTGGCCGGCACCATCGGCGCGATCAACGTGTGGAGCTGGGCCTTCCCCGACCGGGGTCCGTCGCTGTCGATCGCCGCCAAGCACAAGCCGGGCATCTACCGCCGGGGCCGCGAGCTGGCCCGGTCCGACGGCTCGCTGCTCGCGCTGATGGGCGCCACCGCCGCCCTCGCCGTGGGCGTGTCGCTCGCCGAGACGCCCTGCACCGCCGGCTTCCCGATCATCTGGACCGGCCTGCTCGCCGACCAGGGCGTCGGGGGCATGGCCGCGGTCGGGCTGTTCACCCTCTACATGGGGGTGTTCCTCCTCGACGAGCTGCTGATCTTCGGGGCGATGGTGGTCACCATGCGAGCGGTGAAGATGCAGGAGCGCCACGGCCGGGCGTTGAAGCTGCTGAGCGGCGTGGTCATGCTCGCCCTCGCCGGCGCGATGGCGTTCGATCCCGACCGGTTGTCGACCGTCGGCGGATCGCTCGCCGTGTTCGGAGGTGCGGGACTGGTCACCGCGCTGGTCCTCGGCGCCGAGCGGGTGCTCCGCCACCCGCGCCCCCACCCCGTGACCTGATCCGCCGTTCCCGCCCCACCGCAGCGACGAAGAGTCTTCACTCTCCGTGCGCACCCCGGGCCGCCTACCATGCCCCCACGCGGCCGAGCCCCCGTCGCAACGCGACGCCGCCAGCGCGGGCGGGGAGGAGCACCGATCGTGGCCGACCATCCCTCGGATCCACCGCAGCCCGAGATCGTGGCGCGCCTCATGTCGCTGCTCGAGCGCGCCGACGACGTCGTCGGGGTCACCGACGACCGGGGCAACGTGGTGTGGGTCAACGATGCCACCCGCAAGCGGCTCGGGCTCACGGGCGACGATCCGCCCGCCATCACCACCGCCGACCTGTTCCCGCCGGCCGCGTTCGAGACCTACTTCGAGCGCATCCGCCCGGCCCTCCTCCGGGGCGAGACCTGGCGCGGCGAGATCCCCCTGCGCCTCGGCGACGACATCGTCGAGACCGACGTCACCGTGGTCGGCGGCGTCGGCGCCGCTGGCGAGGTCGAGTGGCTCGTCTGCCACGGTCGTGACCTCAGCGAGCACCAGCGGTGGGAGAGCGACCTGCGCCGGCGGGCCCTCCACGACGATCTCACCGGCGTGGCCGGCCGGGCGCTGCTCACCGACCGGCTCGACCGGGCGCTGCGGCGGATCGACCGCGAGGGCGGCGTGGTGGCGGTGGTGTTCGTCGACGTCGACGACCTCAAGGTGGTCAACGACGAGCTCGGCCACCGCGCCGGCGACGACCTGCTCGCGGAGATGGCCGTCCGGCTCACCACCGCCGTGCGCGCCAGCGACACGGTGGCCCGCGTCGGCGGCGACGAGTTCGTCGTGCTGCTCGACGGGGTGGCCGACGACGCCGAGGCGCGCCAGCTGGCCGAACGCCTCGGCGCGTCGGTCACCGAGACCCCCATGGCGCTGGGTGGCCGGCACGTCGCGGTGTCGGCGAGCATCGGGGTCACGGTGGCGGGTGCGGGCACCGACGCCGACGACGTCATCGAACGGGCCGACGCCGCCATGTACGACGTCAAGCGTCGCCGCCACGCCCACGCCGACGCCACCGACGAGCTCGTCGAGCGCCCCGATCTGGCCGACCTCGCGGTGGCGGTCACCCGCCAGCTCGTCGTCCCCCACCTCGAGCCCATCGCCGAGGTGAGCACCGGGCGGGTGGTGGGCCACCAGGCCCTGGCGCGGTGGCACCGCCCCGACGGGGTGATCCCGGCTGCCGAGTTCGTGCCCGCCGCGGCCGGCTCGGGCCTGAGCGTGGCCATCGACCTCGCCGTGCTCCGGCGAGCGGCGGGCGCGGGCCTCCACCTCACCGGCGACCTGTACGTCCACATGTCCGAGCGGTTGCTGGTCGACCCCCACCTCGAGCGCTTGGTCCTCGAGGCCCTCCAGCGGGGGAACCTGCCGCCCGAGCGGCTCCGCGTCGGCATCGCCGACACGGTGCTCCGCCGCGGCGGTGCCCGGGTCGCCGACGCGGTGCGCGCCCTCGTGTCGCTCCACATCGGGATCCTGGCCGTCGGTGTCGACGGGCCCACGTCCTGCCTCGGCGAGCGGGTGGGCGGACCCGTGTCGACGGTCCAGCTCCGCCCCCAGCTCGTCGGCGCCGTGGGCACCGACGTCACCGCCGACCGCCGCGTCGACGAGACCGTCCGCCAGGCCCACCGCCTCGGCGTGGCGGTGCTCGCCACGGGCGTCGAGCACCGCTCCCAGCTCGAGCGGCTCGTCGAGCTGGGGTGCGACCTCGTCGAAGGCCACCTGGTCGGCCCGTCCCAGCCCATCGCGGCCGGTTCCGGGGACCCCCCGCCGCCCTGACCCGCGGCCCTACGCCGCTCGCGCCATCCGCTCGCCGACCGCGCGCCTCTGGGATGATCGGCCCGTGGACGACTCCGCTGTCGACGATCGGCCCGACCGGCCCCGCCCGCTCCTGTCCACCGCCCCCGAGCTGCACCAGTGGACCAGCGTGCTCGTCGTGCTCATCGCCACGACGATCGTCACCTCCGTCGCCCCCTCGAGGATCGGCCAGGCTCTCATCGGGCTGACGCTCGCCGCGCTCGTCGTCAGCGTGGTCCAACGTCGCGAGCTGGTGCCGCTCTGGCTGCGGGTCGCCAACGTGGTGGCGCTCGCGCCAGCCGTGGCTCTCAGCTTCACCGATGCGGCATCCGACAGCTCCACCATCACCGGGGCGCGCGAGGTGGCCACCGCGGTGGTGCTCGTCACCGCCATGGTCGCCATCCTCCTGCGCGTCGCACGCCACCCGGTCGTCACCGGCGCCACCGTGATGGCGGTCGTCGACGTCTACGTCCTCATCGGGCTGGCCTTCGCCGCCACGTACGGGTCGGTCGAGGCCTTCACCGGCGACATGTTCGCCTCCGGGCCCGCCAGCCCGTTCGACACCACCTACTTCTCCGTGATCACGCTGACCACGGTCGGCTTCGGCGACCTGGTGCCGGGCTCCGATCTGGCCCGCAGCATCGCCATGGTGCAGGCCCTGCTCGGCCAGGTCTTCCTGGTGGTGGTGGTCGCCCGGGTCGTGGCCCTCATGGGCCAGCCCAACGCACGGCGCCCGCAGCCGTAGCGGGAGGATCCTTCCCCCGGACCGGCGGCGGCGCGATCCTGACACCACACCGACACAGGAGGGCCGCCATGCTCGCTCGAGGGTTCGCGTTCGAGGTCGACGACGCCGCGGTCGCCGACGAGGTCCGCCGGGCCGCCAAGCGCTGGTGGATCCTCGTGGCCCTCGGCGTCGCCGCCGCCGTCGTCGGGGTGATCCTGCTGCTCAACCCGTTCACCGCGGTGAGCACGCTGGCGCTGCTGGTGGCCATCGGGCTCATCGTCGACGGGATCGGCGAGATGCTCAACGCCCGTCGGTTCCGTCACCCGGTGCTGGCCATCGTCATCGGCGCGGTGTGGATCGCGGCGGGGGTGCTCGCCCTGGCCTGGCCCGGCATCACCCTGTGGGTCCTGGCCGTGGTCACCGGCGCCTCGTTCGTGATCGGCGGCCTCATCCAGACGATCGCCGCGGTGGTCGACCACGAGGAGATCCCGCTCTGGGGCCTGTGGGCGGTGCTGGGCGTGATCGGGATGATCGTCGGCGTGCTCGCCCTGGCCTGGCCCGGCGCCACCGTCGTGGTGCTGGCCCTGCTGCTCGGCATCCGGCTCGTGGTGAGCGGAGTGGTGGCCATCGCCGCCGGCCTGGCCCTCAGGCGCCTCGCCGCCACGGTCTGTCCCGCCGCGCCGCGGCGGCCGCCCGGCTCCTCAGCGGGCCGCGGACACGAGCTCGGCCACCTCGGCGTCGGTGGTGGGCCGGAAGTCGTCGTACCAGGCGCCCACCGCCATGAACCGCGACGGCATCTCGGCGAGGACCACCTCGTCGGCGACGTCGGCCAGCGCGTCGACGGCCTCGACCGGTCCGACCGGGGCGGCCACCACCACCCGGCTCGCCCCCCGGGCGCGGGCCACCAGGCAGGCGGCCCGGGCCGTGGAGCCGGTGGCGATGCCGTCGTCGACGATCAGGCAGACCCGTCCGTGGAGGTCGACCGGTGGGTGATCGCCGCGCAGGCGAGCCACCCGCTCGTCGAGCACGCGCCGCTCGGCGGCTTCGACCGCGGCCAGCTGGCGTTCGCCGACACCGAGCCGCGACGCCAGCTCGGCGTCGAGCACCCGCACCCCGCCCTCGCCGATGGCGCCGACGGCCAGCTCGGGGCGCGACGGCGCGCCGAGCTTGCGGACCACGATCACGTCGAGCGGCGCACCCAGCCGGCGGGCCACCCGGTCGGCCACGGGGACACCGCCCCGGGGCAGGCCGAGCACGACCACCGGCTCGGACGCCAGCTCGACGAGGCGCTCGGCGAGCCGGTCGCCGGCCTCGACGCGATCACGGAACATGTCGGCCTCCTCACGTCGCCTTCCCGCGAGGATCGCGCCCTACCCGCCCGGCGCCCGGATCACCCGGACCCGGGCACCGGCGGGAGTCGCGGCGATCAGGTGGGACGCGGGTCGGCCGCCGACGCGGGCGCCGGCTCACCGGGCGGGACGTCGGTGGGCCCGTCGACCGCCAGCACGTAGCGGTGCAGCACGCCACCGAGCACGCCACCGACGATGGGGGCCAACCAGAACATCCAGAGCTGCTCGATGGCCCAGTCGCCGACGAACAGCGCCGGTCCGGTGGACCGGGCCGGGTTCACCGAGGTGTTGGTGACCGGGATGCTGATCAGGTGGATCAGCGTGAGCGCGAGGCCGATGGCGATGGGGGCGAACCCGGGGGGCGCCTGGCGGCTGGTGACCCCGAGGATCACCACCAGGAACACGGCCGTGAGCACCACCTCGGTGACGAACGCGGCCAGCGCCGAGTAGCCGCCCGGCGAGTGGTCGGCGAAGCCGTTGGCGCCGAAGCCGCTGGCCTGCAGGTCGAACCCGTCGGCACCGTTGGCGATCACCGCGAGCACCCCGGCGGCGGCGATGGCGCCGAGGACCTGGGCGACGATGTAGGGCCCCACGTCGCGACCCTCCGCCTTGCCGGCGGCGAACAGACCGATGGTGACCGCGGGGTTGAAGTGCCCGCCCGAGATGTGACCGAGGGCGTAGGCCCCGGTGAGCACGGTGAGGCCGAACGCGAGCGAGACGCCCACCAGGCCGATGCCGAGGTTGGTGTCGGGCATGAAGTTCGCCGCCAGCACCGCGCTGCCGACGCCGCCGAGCACCAGCCAGAACGTGCCGAGGAGCTCGGCGACCAGCTTTCGAGTGTCCATGGGCGCTCATGTTGACCGATCCCGGCTCGGCGGTGGGTCACCCTGATCGGGTGACATGCCGCGGCACCCCGTCGGCGGTCCCGCGCCCGTCCCCGCCACCGTGGGAGGATCACCGCCGTGCCCGATCCCGACCTGCCCCCGTTCGCGGCGTTCGGCCCCTACAGCGAGCTCGGGCACCCCCCGCTCTCGATCGTCAACGCGCCCGGGATCCACGTCGGCACCTGGGTGAAGATCGGGTCCCACGCGGTGATCGAGGCCCTGGTCCCCGAGCGTGGCGTGCAGGTCCGCATCGGCGACGGGGCCTACATCGGCCACTTCCTGCGCCTCACCGCGGTCAACGAGGTGGTGATCGGCGACGAGGCCATGATCGCCGACCGCGTCTACATCTCCGACACCAACCACATCTACGACGACGTCACCGTGCCCATCAAGCGCCAGGGGCTGCGCGACGGCCGGCGGGTCGAGATCGGCGCAGGCGCGTGGATCTGCATCGGTGCGGTGATCGTCGGCAACGTGCGCATCGGCCGCAACGCGGTGGTGGGCGCCAACGCGGTGGTCACCCGCGACGTCCCCGACCACACGGTGGTCGCCGGGAACCCGGCCCGCATCGTGCGCCACCACGACGGCGAGCGGTGGGTGTGGCGCGAGGGCACCGGCCCCGACGTCGCCCGCGGTCTCGCCGAGGGCGCGCCCCCGACCTGACAGCCGGATTCGCCGCGCGGGGCTCGGCGGGCGGTAGGCTCGTTATTGGGCGCCCGGGGTGCGCGCCCCCTCGCAGCGCACGCAGCAGTCGCGCGCGCCGCACCGGTCGTCCGCGACCACGATGCTCCCCACGAACTCGACGTCGTCGCTCCGGCGCGGCGGTCCGGCCTGCGGCCGGGCCCCGCCCCAGGACGCGACTGGAGCGCACATGCAGCACGCAACCGGCGTCGCCGACCCGCCCCAGGGTCCGCCGCCCCACCCGGACCTCGTGTCCGCCGCCGAGGCCGCCGCCGCCGGCGAGGCGAGCGCGACCCAGCTCGCCCTGCTCGAGGCCGACCGCCCGGGCTGGGTGCGCACCCTCGAGGACCTCCTCGAGCACACCGAGGACGCGCTCGACCGGGTGCGGACGTTGCCGCGACCCGAGCGCGACCAGGTGGTCGCCGACTTCGAGGCCGAGCGCGACCGCCTGCTCGGTGCGCTCGACGCGCTCACCGACGGCCGCTGGAGCCAGGAGAACCCGCTCGTCGACGACGAGCCGACCCCGGCCCCCGCTCGCCGCGAGACCCCGCCCCGCAAGGAGCCCGACCGGCCGCCCCTCGAGGCCCCCGGCGAGGCCCGACTCCAGGTCTCGTGGGCGGTCGACCGGGTGGTGGCGTGGGCCGCCGGGCCCGGGGCCGACCCCCTCGACCAGGAGGGCATCGTCAGCCGGCTCGAGGGGGCGGGCGCGCCCGCCAGCGGGTGGACGCACCACCAACCGGTGCCGCTGCCCACGGGCGGCCACGCGCCGGCGCTGACCATCGACGTGGGCCACGCCCTCGGCTGGCTCGTGGCCGCCGGCGCCGGCGAGGTCGACCACGCCGAGGGGGCCGCCGGCGCGAGCGTCACCTGGCTCGGTCGGGTGGCGGTGTGGGCGGTGCGCCTCGTCGCCCGTGGCGCCATGGTCCCCCAGCTGCGCGCCGTGCGCACCCCGCGGAACCAGCGCGGCGGGTCGAGCGGGCCCCAGCACGCGGTCCGCTGGGTGCCGGCCCTCGTCGACGCCGGCCATCTCGACGCGCTCGTGCGCACCATGCCCGGCGCCGTCGGCGCGGTGCGCCGCGACGACGCCCGGGCCATCACCCTCGACGCCCTCGAGGCGTTCGTGCACGCCATCGCCTCCGACGCCGCCGGCCGCCTCGAGCGGCCGGCGCCCCCACCCGCGCCGCGGTCGAGCTCCGATGTCGCCGAGGCGGTCGTCACCCGCCTCGACGGCTCCAGCTTCCCGGCGCCGGCCCGGGCCGCCTCCGACGTGGCGTCACGCCTCGAGCGGTGGGCCAAGCCCGTCGCCGAACCGCAGTCGGTGCGCCTCGTCGTGCAGCTCGACCCGCCCGACGACGGCAACGCCTGGTTCCTCTCGGTGCTCGGGCCCAACCCCGACGGCAACCTGGTGCCGGTCGAGGTCGCCCTGGTCGACGGCGCGTCGAAGCGCCGCCTCGCCCAGGAGCTGGCCCGCCTCGAGCGGCTCCTCCCGGCCCTGCAACGACCAGGTGGGCTGCGGCGCGGCCAGGTCTACCTGAGCGGCGACGAGGCGTGGGAGCTCATGTCGCGCACCGGTCCGGCGCTCGAATCGGCCGGGTTCGACGTGCGCGTCCCCGCCCTGTCGCGGCGCAAGCCCACGCCGTCGTTGCGCCTCACCACCGAGTCGTCCGACACCGTGGTGGGCGCCCACCAGCTCGCCGACGTGCGCTGGTCCGCGCTGTTCGACGACGTCGAGCTCACCGCCGCCGAGATCGCCGAGCTGGCCGCCGAGGCCCGACCGATGGTGCGCTCGCGGGGCAAGTGGGTCGAGCTCGACCGCGCCGACCTCGCCGAGGCCGCCGCCGCGCTGGCCGAGCGGGCCTCGAAGACCCGGCTCACCGGAGCCGAGGTGCTGCGATGGGGCATCGGCCTCGAGGGCGCACCGCTCGCGGGCGGTGTCGACGTCGTCGGACGCGGGTGGGCCACCGACCTCATCGCCGCCTCCCGGGAGATCTCCACCGAGGTCGACACCCGTCCGCCCGGGTTCGAGGGCGAGCTGCGCTCGTACCAGGCCGAGGCCCTGGCCTGGCTCGGCTTCCTCGACACCATGCAGCTCGGTGGGTGCCTCGCGCTCGACATGGGTCTCGGCAAGACGCCCACCGTGCTGGCCCACCTGGCTCGCACCCGCGGCGACGGCCCCTCGCTCGTGGTGGCCCCGCCGGCGGTGGTCGGCAACTGGGCGGCCGAGGCGGCCCGCTTCACCCCCGACCTCCGCGTGGTCGTGCACCACGGCGCGGCGCGCGCCACCGCCGAGCAGCTCGAGGCCGAGGTGGCCGCCGCCGACCTCGTCATCACCACCTACGGCACCGCGGTGCGCGACGTCGACGCCCTCGCCGAGCGGCCCTGGCGTCACCTGGTCCTCGACGAGGCCCAGGCCATCAAGAACCCGGCCAGCGAGACCGCGCAGCAGCTCCGCGAGATCCCGGCCGCCGTGCGCGTGGCCCTCACCGGCACCCCGGTCGAGAACGGCCTCGGCGACCTCTGGGCCATCCTCGACTGGGCCAACCCCGGCCTGATCGGCCCCCGGTCGTCGTTCGTGGCGGCCCTGTCGACGCCCGGCACCGGCCCGCGCCGCAGCGTCGAGCAGGGGCTGCGGGCCCTCAACGGCATCCTCGTGTTCCGCCGCACCAAGAGCGATCCCGCCGTCGCCGGCGAGCTGCCCGACCGCATCGACGAGCTCGACCGCTGCACCATGACCGCCGAGCAGATCGGCCTCTACCAGGCCGTGCTCGACCGGCTGGTCATCGCCCGGTCCGACGACGACGGCAGCCCGCCCCAGCAGGGCGCGATCCTCGCCGCCATCACCGCCCTCAAGCAGATCTGCAACCACCCGGCCGCCTACCAGGACGACGGCCGGCCCCTGCCCGGTCGATCCGGCAAGCTGGCCCGCCTCGAGGAGATCGTCGAGAGCGTGTTCGCCTCCGGCGAGCGCGTGCTCGTGTTCACCCACTTCGCCGAGTGGGGCAAGCGCCTCGCCGCCCACCTCACCGAGCACACCGGCGTCCCCACCGCCTGCTACCACGGCGGGCTGTCGCGCACCGAGCGCGACCGCATCGTCCACGAGTTCCAGAACGGCGAGGGTCCCGGCGCGCTGGTGCTGTCGCTCAAGGCGGGCGGCACCGGCCTCAACCTCACCGCGGCGAGCCACGTGGTGCTGTTCGACCGCTGGTGGAACCCCGCCGTCGAGGACCAGGCCCGCGACCGCGCCTGGCGCATCGGCCAGACCCGCACGGTCATCTCGCACCGCCTCGTGTGCCCGGGCACCGTCGACGAGCGCGTCGAGGAGGTCGTGGCCGGCAAGCGCCACATCGCCGACCTGGTGCTCCCGGCGTCGAGCTCGCTCGCCGACCTCAACCCCGAGCAGCTGCGCACCGCGCTCGGCCTGCGGCCCGACCAGCTGCTCACCGACGACGACGTCGGCGACCCCGCTGCGTCGTCTCCGACCCAGGAGGTCAGCTCGTGAGCGCCCGCCGCCGCGGTGGCCCGAAGTCCGCTCCCGCCCGCCGGGGAGCGCCCGAGCGTCGCGACAAGATCGTCGAGATGTGGAAGGCGGTCCCCGAGCCGGCCCCGCCCGAGCCCATCCGCCGCGCCGCCGACCCCACCGCCGTGCTGCGCTCGCTCGGACCACCGCCGTTGCCCGGACAGGGGCCCACCGCCGAACAGGAGCTCGCCCGGGTCGCGCTGCGGGCGTCGCAGCTGGCCAGCGGCCTCGCCCAGCACACCGGGCTGCTGCTGCCCGACCCCGACGACGACTGATCCCACCCGACCGGGTGGCGCGCCGCCCACACGGAGAGGGTCGTACGTGGGCCCGGTGACGGGACCTCCGACCCTGCCCGGCGCGGGTGCCCCTGCGTACGGTCGCAGCACTGGGACCGAGCCGAGGAGCGGGCCGTGGACATGTCGGAGCTGCGCGCACGAGCTCGCAGCGTGGTCGAGGACCGGGCGCTGACCTACCACCAACGGGTCGCACGCCTGGCCGCGCTGGCCGAGGAGTCGCTCGAGTACCCCGCGCTCAGCCCGGCGTGCGCCGAGGCGCTCGAGAAGCGGGTCATCTGCGACATGTACGAGGGCCCCGCCCCGCACCGTCCCCGCTACCTGCTGCCCGACTACGCCCGGGCGTTGCGGCAGGGCTCCACGTTCCTCGAGCTCGATCCACCCGACGACCTCGACGACGCGCTCTGGTTCCTGCTCACGCTCTACACCCAGATCCCGTCGATCACCGGCTACCCCGTCTACCTCGGCGACCTCGACCGCCTGCTCGAGCCCTTCGTCGACGACCTCGACGACGCCGCCCTCACCCGCTCGCTGCGGCGCTTCTGGATCGCGCTCGACCGGGTCCTGCCCGACGCGTTCGTCCACGCCAACCTCGGCCCCGACGACACCCGGGTCGGGCGGGCCGCGCTGCGGATCCACCGCGAGCTGCGCCAGGTGGTGCCCAACCTCACCCTGCGGGTCGATCCCGACCGCACGCCCGACGACCTGCTCGTCGAGGCGGTCGAGACGGTCTTCGAGTCGGCCCAACCCCACTTCGTCGACCACCGCCGCCTCGTGGCCGACCTCGGCCCCCACTACGGCGTGGTCAGTTGCTACAACTCGCTCCTCCTCGGGGGCGGCGCCCACACGTTGGTCCGGCTCAACCTGAAGGAGGCGGTGCTGCGCCACGAGGGCGGCGCCGCGTCGTTCATCGCCGAGGCGCTGCCGCACTGGGTGGAGCTCACCGCCGAGCTCGCCGAGGCCCGCATCCGCTACCTCGTCGAGGAGGCCGGCTTCTACGACTCGAGCTGGCTGGCGGCCGAGGGGCTGATCGACCCCGACCGGTTCACCGCCATGTTCGGCGTGTTCGCGCTGGCCGAGGCC
>DATHSN010000425.1:0-2444 GCA_035464115.1 Acidimicrobiales bacterium
GGCGTCGATGTCGGCGTGAGCCTGCGCGAAGTCGATCGCGTCGATGACGTCCTGCACGGCGAGGTCGGAGCCGGTGGAGTCGGCGCCGTCGAGGCGCCCCCGGAAGTCGGGGTGGATCATGGCCCAGCCGTGGGTGCGGGCCCACTGGGCGTAGGGGATGCTCAGGTGCTGGGTGTACCCCGCGCTCCAGGAGTGCAGCACCACGAGCAGCGGGCGGGGCCCGGGCTCGTTCGGGGCGAGCCACAGCGAGGGCTGGCTCGTGCCGTCGGCGGTGGAGCGGATCCGCACGTCGGCGATGCCCGGCACGCTCTGCACCCACCGGGCGAGCCCGCTCGTGGGGTAGAAGGACTGGGTGGTCGCCGGCCACACGCGGCTGAACGACGGCGTGAGCCCGGTCGACAGGGGCGCCACCTCGGACTCGGGCGGCGTTCCCTCGGTGGCGCCGGCCGGGGCGGCGGCGAGCCCGACCACCAGGGCGACGAGCAGGGCGGCGAGCCGGTAGCGCGGGGATCGAGAGCTCATGCGGTCATGGTCGGCAGCGGCTCCGGGGGAGGTGAGGGTCCCACAGGGACCGATGTCACGGTAGCGACGAGTGCCCGGTGTTGGCCCCCGGGGCGTCGGGGCGCGACCCTGAGGGTGGAACTCGACCACGGGAGACACCGATGAGCGCCCGACTGGGACCCGACGAGCGGACGGCGGCCCTCGACCGGATGGCCACCGAGACCTTCGATGTGGTGGTGGTCGGCGGTGGGGTGACCGGGGTCGGTTGCGCCCTCGACGCCGCCACCCGCGGTCTGAGCGTCGCCCTGATCGAGCAGCGCGACCTCGCATCGGGCACGTCGAGCCGGTCGAGCAAGCTCATCCACGGAGGCCTGCGCTACCTCGAGCAGCTCAACTTCCGCCTGGTCGCCGAGGCGTTGCGCGAGCGGGGCCTGCTCCAGTCGAAGCTGTGCCCCCACCTCATCGAGCCGGTCTCGTTCGTGCTCCCCCTGACCCACCCCGTGTGGGAGCGGGCCTACATCGGGTCGGGCATCCTCCTCTACGACCTCATGGCCGGGTTCGCCCGGGGCGACGTGCCCCATCACCGGCACCTCTCGCGGCGGGGCGCGCTGCGCCTCGTGCCCGCCCTGCGGTCCGACTCGGTCGTCGGTGCCATCCGCTACTGGGACGCGCAGGTCGACGACGCCCGCCACACGATGACCATCGCCCGCACCGCCGCGGCGTACGGCGCCGCGGTGGCCACCAGCGTGCGGGTGGTCGACGTGCTCCGCCAGGGCGAGCGGGTCAGCGGGGTCGTCGCCGACGACCTCGAGACCGGGCGACGCATCGAGATCTCGGCCCGCCAGGTCATCAACGCCACCGGGGTGTGGACCGACCAGGTGCAAGACCTCGCTGGCCGGGGCCGCATCCAGGTGCGGGCGTCGAAGGGCATCCACCTGGTGGTGCCCCGCGACCGCATCCACTCCGACTCGGGGCTCATCACCCGGACCCCCACGAGCGTGCTGTTCGTGATCCCGTGGGGTCGCCACTGGATCATCGGCACCACCGACACCGATTGGGAGCTCGATCTCGCCCACCCCGCGGCGAGCCGCACCGACATCGACTACGTGCTCGGCCAGGTCAACCAGTGGCTCCGCTCCCCCCTCACCCACGACGACATCGAGGGCGTCTTCGCCGGGCTGCGCCCGCTGCTGCACGGCGAGTCGGAGCACTCGAGCGAGCTCAGCCGCGAGCACGCCGTGTCGCAGTCGGTGCCGGGCCTCATCACCGTGGCCGGGGGGAAGTACACCACCTACCGGGTGATGGCCGCCGACGCGGTCGACGTGGTGGCCCGGGGCCTCGACGCCGCGGTGCCACCGTCGTGCACCGCCGACGTGCCCCTCGTCGGCGCCGACGGGTTCACCGCCTACTGGAACCGTCGCCACCGGATCGCCCGCGAGAGCGGCGTGCACGTGGCGCGCATCGAGCGGATGCTCAAGCGCTACGGCAGCGAGATCGACGAGGTGCTGGCGCTCGTCGCCGACGATCCCGACCTCGGCCGTCCGGTCGAGGGGGCCGACGACCACATCCGGGCCGAGTTCGTCTACGCCGCCTCGCACGAGGGCGCCCTGCACCTCGACGACGCGCTGACCCGCCGCACCCGCACCTCGATCGAGACGTGGGACCGCGGCACCGTGGCGGCGCGGGAGGTCGCCGAGCTGATGGGCGGGGTGCTCGGCTGGTCCGACGACACCCTCGAGCTCGAGATCCAGCACTACCTGGCCCGCGTCGAGGCCGAGCTCGAGTCGCAGCGGGCGGCCGACGACCAGACCGCCGACGCCGCTCGGATGGGCGCGCCCGACGTGCGCACCGGCACCCCGGGCGCCTGAGCGCCGGGCGTCGGCGAGCCCCCTCGCCCTGATCTGGTTCTTCCGGCAGAAGTGGGCGCGGAGCGACCACATCTG
>DATHSN010000426.1:0-7346 GCA_035464115.1 Acidimicrobiales bacterium
TCGCCCATCGACGCTTCGGAGCGCACCTTCCACCGCCGCCGGCACCGGCACCGTGCTGCGGCGAGGTCGACGGGGTCAGGGGCGCACGAGCCAGCCGTCGGGGCGACGGACCTCGAGGCCGTCGGCCACGAGCGAGTCGCCGACGCGACCGGCCCGGTCGGGGTCGTCGGACAGGCCGGCGCCGGCGGCCACCGCGCCCGGGGCCACCGGGCCCGCCACCAGCGCGGCGAGCAGGCGCCCACGGGCCTGGCGGTCGGACCCGGCGAACGCGGCCTGGCGGCCGCTCACCCCGGCGGACCCGACCGCCGGGTCGGGGTCGGGGCGGCCGGCGGCGCGCCACGCGCACGAGGGCGCCAGCGGGCACTCGTCGCAGCGGGGCGCCCGGGGCCGGCACACCCGGGCGCCGAGCTCCATGAGCGACTGGTTCCAGGCCCAGCCGGCGCCCGCGGGGACGCAGGCGTCGGCGAGCTCTTGGGCGGCACGGGGCGCCAGCCGACGACCGCACCAGCGGGCCAGCACCCGACCGACGTTGGTGTCGACCACGCCCACATCGCGCTCGAAGGCGAACGCCAGCACGGCGCGGGCGGTGTACGGCCCGACGCCCGGGAGGGCCAGGAGGGCCACGAGGTCGTCGGGCAGCCGACCGCCGTGGTCGGCGACGATGCGACCCGCCGCCAGGTGCAGGTTCCGGGCCCGGCGCGGGTAGCCGAGCCCGGCCCACAGCTCGAGGACCTCGCCGAGCGGGCTGGCCGCGCACGCCGCCGGGTCGGGCCACCGGTCGAGGAAGGCGTGCCACTTGGGCACGACCCGGTCGACCCCCGTCTGCTGGGCCATCAGCTCGGAGACCAGCACCGCCCACGGGTCGCGGGTGGCGCGCCACGGCAGCGGGCGGAGCTGCGCGTCACCCCAGGCGAGCAGCGCGCCCTGGGCCGCCGCCGGGTGGACGCCCTCGGTCACTCCCAGATGTCGTCGCCGTAGGGGCGCTTGCGGGCCGGGCCGGCCTCGCGCTTCCACACCATCACCTTGCGGCGGAAGTAGCAGACCTCCTCGCCCCGCTGGTTGAGGCCCTTGGTCTCGACGGTGACGACGCCCCGGTCGTTCTTCGACGACGACTCCTTCTTCTCGAGCACGCGGGTCTCGGCGTAGATGGTGTCGCCGTGGAAGGTCGGCTTCTTGTGGGTGAGCGACTCCACCTCGAGGTTGGCGATGGCGGCGCCGCTCACGTCGGGCACGCTCATGCCGAGCACGAGGGAGTACACGAGGTTGCCCACGACCACGTTCTTGCCGTGCACCGTCTCCTGCTCGGCGAACCACTCGTTGGTGTGCAGCGGGTGGTGGTTCATGGTGATCATGCAGAAGAGGTGGTCGTCGTACTCGGTGATGGTCTTGCCCGGCCAGTGCTTGTAGATGTCGCCGGGCTCGAAGTCCTCGAAGTAGCGGCCGAACGGGCGGTCGTGGGTGGTCACCGGGGCTCCTCGTGGGTCGGACGGGCTCGCCCGGAGCGTAGGGACGGGGCGAGCCCCCCGGCCAGACGGCGTGCCTCCGCGCCGACCGGGATCGGTGCGAGGATCGCTCCCGTGGGAGGACCGGGGAGGTTGCTGGCCGAGGGCCGGGCGTCGGAGGTGTTCGACCTCGGCGACGGCACGGTGCTGCGGCGCTCGAAGCAGGGATCGGACTACCGGCGCGAGGCGGCGGTGATGCGCCACGCGCTGGCGGCCGGGCTGCCGGTGCCGCGGGTGCGCTCGGTCGAGGGCCCCGAGATCGTCCTCGACCGGATCGACGGCCCGACGATGCTCGACGACCTGGTGCGCCACCCGTGGCGACTCGGCGCCCACGCCCGACTGCTCGCCGCGCTGCACGCGCGGGTGCACGCGGTCGCGGCGCCGGCGGCAGCGGCCACCGCCCCCATGCCGGGCGACCGGCTGCTGCACCTCGACCTGCACCCCGCCAACGTGCTGCTGTCGCCCACCGGACCGGTGCTCATCGACTGGGAGAACGCTGCCGCCGGCGACCCGGCGTTCGACCTGGCGGTCACGTGGGTGCTGATGGACGGCGCCGACGCCGCGGGGAGCCGGGTGGAGCTGGCGGCGATCGCCGCCTTCCGGCGGGCGTTCCTCGCCGTCTGGCTGCGACGGGTCGGACGGGCCGAGGCGGCGCGGGGGCTGGCGGCCGCCGCCGAGATGCGCGCCGCCGACCGCAACGCCACCCCGGCCGAGGGCGACCGGGCCCGCGCCCTCGCCGCCCGTCACGGCGCACCCTGACGCCGGGCGCCGACGCGACCGGTCTGCATCCGTGGCCCCGGCGGTGCCACCGCTCGCGCGCCCACCCACCGGCGATCGGCGCCGGATGTGAGTGAGAGCGGGGCGCCGTCGTACTGTTCGGGACATGACCGCGCCCGATCTCCACGCTGCCGCTGCTGCGATCGACGCCGCCCACGGCGTCGTCCGCCGAGCCGTCGCCCGCCTCGCCGAGACAGGGTCGGTCGACGCCGACCAGGTGCTCGCCTATGACGCCGCCCACGCCGCCTCGGCGGTCGAGACGGCCCGGTCGATGCTCGACTACGGCAACAAGGGCGACGTCGAGGCCCGCCTCACCTGCGCGTTCGTCGCCGACGCCGTGCACGACATCGCCACCAAGATCTTCGGGCGCGAGGCCCAGTGGGGCGTCGAGCCGGGCGCGCTCGACGGCACCCGCGAGTTCCTCGCCGCCTACCGCGATCCCGCGTTCCTCGCCGACCTGGCCGGCGAGGCGGGGCCCCGCCACCTCGACGACGACTTCGAGATGGTGCAGGACACCTTCCGGCGCTTCGCCGAGAACGAGATCCGCCCGGTCGCCGAGCACATCCACCGCCACAACGACGACATCCCCGAGTCGATCATCTCCGGCCTGGCCGAGATGGGCGGCTTCGCCATGTCGGTGCCCGAGGAGTACGGCGGCTTCGCCAGCGGCACCGAGTCCGACTACATGGGCATGGTCGTCGCCACCGAGGAGCTGTCGCGGGGCTCGCTCGGCGCCGGCGGCTCGCTCGTCACCCGACCCGAGATCCTCACCCGGGCGCTCGAGGCGGGCGGCACCGAGGAGCAGAAGCAGCGCTGGCTGCCGTTGCTCGCGTCGGCCGAGGCCATGGCCGCGGTGGCGGTCACCGAGCCCGACTACGGGTCCGACGTCGCCAACCTGAAGGTCACCGCCACCCCCACCGAGGGCGGCTGGCTCATCAACGGGGTGAAGACCTGGTGCACGTTCGGCGCTCGCGCCGACGTGCTCATGCTGCTCGCCCGCACCGACCCCGACCGGTCCAAGACCCACCGCGGCCTCACCTTGTTCACCGTGCCCAAGCCCCGCGGCGACGCCCACGGCTTCGAGTTCACCCAGGAGGCCGGGGCCGACGGCGGGGCCCCGGGCGGCGGGAAGATGGAGGGCCGCCCGATCGACACGATCGGCTACCGCGGCATGCACTCCTACGAGATCGCGTTCGACGCCTGGTTCGTGGCCGCCGACAACCAGGTCGGCCTCGAGGACGGCCTGGGCAAGGGCTTCTACTACCAGATGGCCGGTTTCGAGAACGGCCGGCTCCAGACCGCGGCGCGCGCCGTGGGGGTGATGCAGGCCGCCTACGAGGAGGCCCGCCAGTACGCCCTCGACCGCACCGTGTTCGGCGAGCCCATCGCCGAGTACCAGCTCACCAAGGCCAAGCTGGCCCGCATGGCGGCGATCATCCAGGCGTCGCGCCAGTTCTCCTACGCCGTCGGCCGCATGATGGCCAAGGGCGAGGGCACCCTCGAGGCCAGCATGATCAAGGCCTACGTGTGCAAGGCCGCCGAGTGGGTCACCCGCGAGGCCATGCAGATCCACGGCGGGTTCGGCTACGCCGAGGAGTACCCGGTGAGCCGCTACTTCGTCGACGCCCGCGTGCTCAGCATCTTCGAGGGCGCCGACGAGACGCTGGCGCTCAAGGTCATCGCCCGCCGGCTGGTCGCCGACCACCAGCGCGGGAGCTGAGCTGGCGCGCCCGGTCGGTCGATGGCCGGCCGGGCGGCGGACGCCGGGCCGAGCCCCAGGGCGGGCTCAGCGCACGTGGGCGCGGAAGAAGCCGACGGTGCGGTGCCAGGCCAGCTCCGACGCGTCGGCGTCGTAGACCTCGGGCCGGGTGTCGTTGAAGAACGCGTGCTCGGCCCCGGGGTACACGATGAGCTCGGCCTGCTTGTCGAGGCCGT
The DNA here is from genome assembly GCA_035464115.1 of Acidimicrobiales bacterium. Classification (GTDB taxonomy): domain Bacteria; phylum Actinomycetota; class Acidimicrobiia; order Acidimicrobiales; family SKKL01; genus DATHSN01. Next base: position 4,215 of record DATHSN010000426.1, read on the forward strand.
CGAGGGTGCTCTGCAGCTGCTGCACGGCGTCGGGGCCGAACATGCCGTCGAGCTCGGCGAAGTGGCCCTGCACCGCAGCCTCGAGGCGTGACCAGTCGGGCTGGGCGTCGGGCCACGGGATCACGCCGTAGAACGGCACGCACGCCGCCACCGCGTCGGGTTGCTGACAGGCGAGCACGAGAGCCAGACCGCCGCCCATGCAGAACCCGGTGACCCCGACGGCGTCGGACGTGACCGCGTCGTGGTCCTGCAGGAACGAGATGGCACCGGCCATGTCGCGCCCGGCGCGGTCGAGGTTCAGCGCCATCATCAGCTTGCCGGCCTCGTCGGGCTCGGTGGTCGTCTCCCCGTGGTACAGGTCGGGGGCCAGGGCGACGAAGCCCTCGGCGGCGAAGCGGTCGCACACGTCGGTGATGTGGGGCACGAGCCCCCACCACTCCTGGATGACGATCACCCCCGGTCCGGACCCCGACTCGGGGACCGCCAGGTAGCCCTGGCCGTTGCTGCCGTTGCTCGGGAACTCGACGAGGTGACCCATGCGCCGATCGTAGCCACGTGGCCCGCGCCGCTCCGGCGAGGTCGAGACCGGGACGACGCCCGACCGGTACCGCGACGGCAGCTAGACCAGGCCGCCCGCGAGCAGCTCGGCGGCCACGGGGCAGTCGACCCGCTTCAGCCCCTCGGCCAGCGCTTCGGCACCGACCGGGCCCACGACCCGGTCGACCAGGTCGACGGGGACCAGCTCGTCGTCGGCGTCCCACGGGTCGGACAGGTCGACGCGCGACACCAGCGCGTCCCACATGCGCCGCGGGAGCATCCGTCCGACGCCGGCGACCATCCACACCTCGACACCGGCGTGACGGGCGGTGGCCGCGGCCGCGCGCGACCCGGCGACCGCGAGCAGCTCGTCGGGCCCGACGGCCGACGGCTCGAGCAGCACCACGTCGGCGTCGGCCGCCGCCGCGCCCAGGCCGATGGCGGGGACGTCGTAGGCCTCGACCTCGGAGGCGTCGAGGCGCCGCACGAGACCGCTGCCCTCGCCGTGGCTGTCGACGACGAGCACCTCGAGATCGCCCCGGCGGACCAGCGCGTCGGAGATCACGTCGGGCCAGCCGAGCACGCACACGGTGGCGCCGTCGGGCAGGGCGTGGGTGAGCTCACGGGCGGTCGGGTCGGATTCCATCTCCTCGACCGCCCGCCACGCCTCGCCCATGGGATCGGGAGCGCAGAGCACCCGGGCGCACAGCCACCAGATGGGGGCGGAGGTGGGCTGGCGGGCGACGATGCGCCGACAGGCCGTGACCAGCCCGCTCGGATCGTTCCCGAAGGCGGCCAGGGCCCCTGCCGTCTCCCGAACGAGCACGTCGTGGCTGACCCCCGAGGCCCGGGCCACGTAGCGGAGACGCTCGATCGGGTGCACCCGACGGAGGGTATCGGCCCCACCCCCGCCTTCTGGCGTCGAACGGGGGGGCGGCTAGACCCCGGGCTTCCAGATCATGTCGACGAGCATGAGCACGAACAGCAGGTGCATGATGCCGCCGAACATGGCGACCTTCTTGCGGCCGTCGGGGGTCGCCTCGGCGGCGAGGGCCCGCTCGGCGGGCAGCAGCAGGAAGAACCAGACGCCGAGCATCACGAACCACAGCGTGAACGCGATGGAGATCCAGGCCTGGGCGAAGTCGTAGAGGTCGTCGGACAGCAGGATCAGCACCACGCCGAACAGGCCCGACAGGATCAGGGCGGGGAAGTGCAGCTGGGTGACCGCGTCGACGGTGGAGCGCCCGATGCGGCGCCGGCTGTCGGCGTCGAGCTCGGCCACCGTCCGCCCGAGCCGCATGGTGACCCACAGCGGCGCGAAGGCGACGACGATGGTGAGGATGTGCAGCAGGTAGACGACCCGGTACGTGGGGTCGTCCTTGACGATGGCGAACACGAGCGCTCCTGGGGCGTCGGGGCGTGGCGGCCGGGCGACCGACCGCGAACCTACCCGAGGGCGGCGATGGCGTCGGCGACCGCGAGGGTGCGCCGGGCGTTGTCGACGTGGAGGTTCTCGATCATGCGGCCGTCGACGGTGACGACGCCCTTGCCCTCGGCCTCGGCGGCCTCGAAGGCCTCGATGACCCGGCGGGCGTGCTCGACCTCGGCCTCGTCGGGGGCCCAGATGCGGTTGGTGGGCTCGACCTGGCTCGGGTGGACGAGGGTCTTGCCGTCGAAGCCGAGCTCGAAGCCCTGGCGGGCCTCGACCTCGAACCCCTCGGCGTCGCGGACGTCGTTGTAGACCCCGTCGAGGATGACCTTGCCGGCGTCGCGGGCGGCGAGCAGCGCGGTGGCGAGGTGGGGCAGCAGCGGCGCCCGGCCGGGGACCAGCTGGGCCCGCAGCTCCTTGGCCAGATCGTTGGTGCCCATGACCAGCACGCTGACCCGCTCGAAGCCGGCGATCTCGCGCGCCGCGAAGATGGCGGCGGGGGTCTCGACCATGGCCCAGATGCGGGTGTGGTCGGGGGCACCGGCCGCCTCGAGCCGCGACGCGATCTCACCCAGCGCCGCGGGACCCGACACCTTCGGGATGACCACCGCGGACGGGCCGGCGGCCGCGGCGGCCGCCAGGTCGTCGGCGCCCCACGGCGTGTCGAGCCCGTTGCAGCGGATGGTGAGCTCGCGGTGGCCGTACTCACCGGAGCCGACCGCGGCGACGGCCTGGTCGCGGGCGGTCGCCTTGGCGTCGGGGGCGACGGCGTCCTCGAGGTCGAAGATGATGGCGTCGGCCGGGAGGGTCTTGGCCTTCTCCAACGCCCGCTCGTTGGCGGCGGGCATGTAGAGGACCGAGCGGCGGGGCCGCAGCGACTCGTCGGTGGTGGTCATCGGTGCGCTCCTCGGTGGGGTCGGTCAGAAGCCGTAGACGGCGGCCAGCTCGGGGTCGCGGGCGGCGAGCTCACGGGCGAGGCCCACCACCACCTGGCACTGCTTGACGGAGGCGTCGTCCTCCATCTTCCCGTCGAGCATGATCGCCCCGGTGCCGTCGCCCATGGCCTCGATGACCCGCTGGGCGTGGGCCACGTCGGCCGGGTCGGGGCTGAACACCTTCTTGGCGATGTCGATCTGCACCGGGTGCAGGCTCCAGGCGCCGACGCA
>DATHSN010000427.1:0-9882 GCA_035464115.1 Acidimicrobiales bacterium
GCCCTCACGCGACACCGCGACCTCGAGATCAGCGAGCTGCTGCGCGCCGAGACGCCGCTGCTCGCCCACGCCGCGTCCCACGTCGGCGACCCCCAGGTCCGCCACCGCGGCACCATCGGCGGGTCCATCGCCCACGCCGACCCGGCATCGGACCTGCCGGCGGTGCTGCTCGCCCTGCGGGCCACGCTGGTGGCCACCGGGCCCGACGGCTCCCGCGAGATCCCCATCGACGGCTTCTACACCGGGTTCCTCGAGAGCGTCCTCGCCGACGACGAGCTGCTCACCGAGATCCGCGTCCCGAAGGTGCCCACCGCCGGCTGGTCGTTCCAGAAGTTCAACCGCCGGGCCCAGGACTGGGCCATCGTCGGCGTGGCTGCGGTGCACGGCGACGGCGTCCACGGCATCGGCCTGGTGAACATGGGCTCGACGCCGTTGCGGGCCGCCGCGGCCGAGGCCGCGCTGGCGTCGGGCGCGCCGATCACCGACGCCGCCGCGGTCGCCGACGAGGGCACCGAACCCACCGACGACCTCAACGCCTCGTCGGAGTTCCGCCGCCACCTGGCCCGCGTGCTGGTCGGTCGCGCCCTCACCGAGGCCGCCGGCCGGTAGGTCCCAGCTGCGCCGTCGGCCGGCCCTACACTTCGGCGGCCGCCACACCGCTGGGGTTCGGTCGACGGCACTTCGGTCCATCGGGTGACAGCAGGGGGGCGGTGCGATGTTGCTGGCAGCGATCCGCGACCTGCAGTGGCGTCGCGGTCGGTTCGCCATCACCGTGCTCGGGACCGCGCTCGTGTTCGCCATGAGCCTGCTCATGTCCGGGCTCAGCCACTCCTTCACCGTGGAGATCGACAACACGCTCGACGACCAGCGCGCCACCACCTGGATCGCGCCGGCGAGCTCGAACGGCGCCTTCAGCCCCGGCACGTTCCTCACCGGGCCCGAGGTCGCCGCCATCACAGCCGCCGCGGCCCCCGTCGAGGTGGCACCGCTGGTGTTCGGCACCTCGACCACGCGCGAGGCGTCGGGACGGGTCCGCAACGTCAACGTGATGGGTGTGGTCCCCGGTGGGCTGGGCGCGCCCCTCGAGGCCCGCGACGGCTCGGTCGACCTCGCCGAGGGCACGGTCGTCGTGCCCCCCGCGCTCGGCTACGACGTCGGCGACGTGATCCGCGTCGGTGTCGCCGACCTGGAGGTCATCGGCGTCCTCGAGCGGGCGTCGCTGTTCGCCGGCACGCCGACCGTGACGATGAGCGTCGAGCAGGCCCAGCGGCTCCTCGCCGGCGGCAACCCGGTGGTGTCGATGGTGCTCGCCGACTCGGCCGACCCCACGCTGCCGGAGGGCTTCCGGGCCTTCACCCGGGCCGAGGTCGAGGCCACGATCATGCGGCCGCTCGAGTCGCCCACGCAGTCCATCGATTTCGTCAAGGTGCTGCTGTGGCTGGTCGCCGCGCTCATCGTGGCCTCGGTGGTGTACCTCACCGTCCTCGAGCGCACCCGCGACATCGCGGTGTTCAAGGCCACCGGCGCCAGCACCGCGGGCGTGGCCGCCGGGATCTGCCTGCAGGCGGTGGTGCTGGCGGTCGTCGCCTCGATCTGCGCGGTGGCCATCGGCTGGCTCATCGCCCCGCTGTTCCCGATGGACGTGGTCATCCCGCCCACCGCGCTGCGCGATCTCCCGATCCTCGCCGTGGGGGTGGGCTTGCTGTCGGGCCTGGTCGGTGTCCGGCGCAGCGTGCGGGTCGACCCAGCCGCCGCGTTCGGAGGGCCCTGACATGGGCGCGGTGCACATCGACGGGCTGGTCATCGAGTACCGCCAGGGCGACGCCGCCGTGCGTCCCCTCGATGGCTTCGACATGGCGGTCGAGGCGGGGCAGCTCGCCCTGCTGCTCGGCCCGTCGGGCTGTGGCAAGACGTCGCTGCTGTCGTGCCTGGCCGGGATCCAGAGGCCCACGGCCGGCACGATCCGCGTCGGCGACCACGTCGTCAGCGAGCTCGACCCGAAGGGGCTCACCGCCTATCGGCGCCACGGGGTCGGTGTGGTGTTCCAGGCCTTCAACTTGGTTCCCAGCCTGACCGCGCTCGAGAACGTCGCCCTGCCCGTCCGCTCCGCCGGCGGGTCCGTCCGCGAGGCGCGCCAGCGGGCCGTCGAGCTGCTGGCCGACGTCGGGTTGGCCGACCGGGTCCACCACCGGCCGGGGGCGCTCTCCGGCGGGCAGATGCAGCGGGTCGCCATCGCCCGGGCGCTGGCGCTCGATCCGCCCGTCGTGCTCGCCGACGAGCCCACCGCCAACCTCGACCACGTGCAGGTCGAGTCGGTGCTGCGGATCCTGCGGGGCCTCACCGCCCGGGGTCGCAGCGTGGTCGTCGCCACCCACGACGCCCGGCTGCTCCCGCTCGCCGACGTGGTCGTCGACCTGGGCCCGGGCGACGTCGGGCACCTGGTGCCGGTCGTGCGCGTCGAGCTGGCGCCCGGCGACGTGCTGTTCGACGAGGGCGAGGCGGGCGATCGGATCTATCGGGTCGAGTCCGGATCCATCGAGCTGCGACGCGACGGGGCGCGCTTGGGGTCGTCGGGCCCGGGGGAGGTCTTCGGCGAGATGGCACCGGTGTTCCGCCTGCGCCGGTCGGCCAGCGCCGTCGCCACCGCACCGACGGTCGTCACCGGCTACACGGTCGATGCGTTCATGGCCGAGCTCGGCGGCGACGAGCTGAAGCGCATCGTGGGTCGGTTCGTCGGTGGTCCCGTTCTCGACCCCGGTCACCAGCGCAGGGAATAGGGACCTCCGCCAGGTAGTTGAAGATGTCAACTACTTACCCGGAGGTGCCCGTGCCCGCCACCATCGACGTCCGACGCCCCGACCAGCGCTTCGTCACCCAGCTCGGCTGGCTCGACTCCAAGCACAGCTTCAGCTTCGGCCACCACCACGACCCGTCCAACACCGGCCACGGCCTGCTGCTCGTGAGCAACGACGACATCGTCGCCCCTGGCGGCGGCTTCGGCACCCACGGCCACGCCGACATGGAGATCGTCACGTGGGTGCTGTCGGGCGCGCTGGCGCACCGCGACTCCACCGGCACCGACGGGGTCATCCGCCCCGGCGAGGCCCAGCGCATGTCGGCCGGCCGGGGCATCCGCCACTCCGAGATGAACGCGTCCGCCACCGAGCCCGTCCACTTCGTGCAGATGTGGGTGCGACCCGACACCACCGGCATCGAGCCGTCCTACGAGCAGATCGACGTCAACGACGCCCTCGCCGCCGGCGGGCTGGTGCCGGTGGCGTCGGGCCAGGGCCACGAGGGCGCGGTGCGCATCCACCAGCGCGGCGCGGTGCTCTGGGCGGGACGGCTGAGCGCCGACGAGCTGGTCGCGGTGCCCGAGGGCCGCCACGTCCACGTGTTCGTGGCGTTGGGCTCGGCCGAGCTCGAGGGTGCCGGACAGCTCGAGCAGGGCGCGGCGGTCCGCCTCGTCGACGCCGGCACCCCCGCGCTCACCGCCGGCCCCGAGGGCGCCGAGGTCCTCATCTGGGTGACCGACTGAAGGCTCATCGGCGTTCTTCCGGCAGAAGTGGTCGCTCAGCGACCACTTCTGCCGGAAGAACGCTCCCGGATCGGTCGGCTCGCGTGGGGGCGGGTCCCGCGTCGCCGTGTGGACCCTCATCGCGTCGCGGTACGGTCGTCGCACATCGTCCGCGACGCCCGGGGGGAGCGCGCCATGGCCATCACCGAAGCCCACACCAGCCGCATCAGCATCCGACCGTTGAACCCGACGCTCGGCGCCGAGGTCGGCGGGGTCGACCTGGCGAACCTCGACGACCACACGTGGAGCCAGATCGAGGCGGCCTGGGCCGATCACCTCGTGCTGTTCTTCCGCGACCAGGACCTGCCGCCCGAGGCTCACGAGGCCCTGGGTCGCCGCATCGGCGAGCTGCACGTGCACCCCGCGGCGCCCCACGTCGAGGGCCACCCGAGCGTGATGATCATCCACGCCGACGAGCGCTCGAAGGTGGTGGCCGGCAACGGGTGGCACACCGACGTGAGCTGCGACGAGCGGCCGCCGTCGGCGACGATCCTCCACCTGCCGGTCATCCCCGAGGTGGGCGGCGACACGCTCTTCCTCTCCACCGAGGCCGCCTACGAGGCGCTCTCGCAGCCGATGAAGGACTTCCTCGCCGACAAGGTGGCGGTCCACGAGTCGGCGCACATCTACCGGGGCCGCTACGGCTCGAAGGAGTCCGACTCCCGCGACGGCGAGTTCCCGTCGTCCGAGCACCCGGTGATCCGCACCCACCCCGTCACCGGACGCAAGTCGCTCTACGTGAACCGCTCCTTCACCACCCGCATCCGGGGCCTCGCCGCCCACGAGAGCCGGGCGATCCTCGACCTGCTGTTCGACCACCTCGAGCGCCGCCCCGAGTTCCAGTGCCGGTTCACGTGGAGCCCCGGGGCCGTGGCCATGTGGGACAACCGGTCGGTGCAGCACTACGCGGTGTGGGACTACTTCCCCAACGTGCGCAGCGGCCGTCGGGTGAGCGTGCTCGGCGAACGCCCGTCCTGAGCGCGGCCGGTTCACCGGCGCGCCACGAGGAGTTCACCGCCGGGACCCTCGCCGCCGTGATCGGGGCGCCGACCGTCTCGGTGCGATGCCCTCGACCGCTCCGCCCGCTGGTCGCCTACTGCGCGACCTGGCCGTCCCGGCCGTCACCGTCGGCCCCGACGCGACCTGCGCCGACATCGACGGGTTCTTCCGCCGCGACGAGGACCTGCTCAGCGTGGTCGTCCGCCTGCCCGACGGCCCCGGGTTGATCGGGCGCCTCTGGTTCGAAGCCTTCTTCACCGGCACGTTCGGATTCGGCCGCGCCCTGCACGCCCGTCGCCCCGCCGCCGAGATCGTCAACCCCAACCCGGTCGTCCTGTCCGACGACACCGACGTCATCGCCGCCAGCACGGCCCTGCTCACCCACTCTCGCCGCCACCGCGACGAGGACCTCGTGGCCATCCGACCCGACGGCAGCTGGTCCACCGTCGGGGTGTCCCGCGTGTGGGAGACCCTGGCGGCGCTCTACGGCCACCGCGCCCTGCACGACCCGCTGACCGGGTTGGCCAACCGCAACCTGCTGGTCGAGCGGCTCGAGCTCCTGTTGAGCAGCGACCGGTCCGGGCACCGCCTCGCCGTCGTCTACTGCGACATCGACCGCTTCAAGCACGTCAACGACGGTCTCGGCCACGACGCCGGCGACCGGCTGCTCGTCGAGGTGGCCCGGCGGCTCGAGGACCTGGTCCGCGCCGACGACCTGGTCGCCCGCGTCGGCGGCGACGAGTTCGTGGTGCTCGTCCTCGACGACGACCCGGCCGGCGCCGCGGTGCGGGTCGCCGAGCGGATCATCGACCGCTTCCGGGCGCCGGTCGACCTCGGCGAGGTGAGCATCACCGCCGACGTCTCCCTCGGGGTCGCCAGCCCCCCGTGCGACGACGTGGTCGACGTCGAGACCCTGCTCCGCTCGGCCGACTGGGCCATGTACGCGGCCAAGAACCGGGCCGGCTCGGCCATGGAGGTCACGCACCGCACCAGCCGTCCCGCCGAGGACCTGAGCCTCGAGACCGGGTTGCGTCGGGCCCTCGAGCGCGGCGAGATCGAGGTCCACTACCAGCCGATCGTCGACCTGCACGACGGCACCGTCCGCGCCGTCGAGGCGCTGGCGCGATGGCGGCCGCCGGTCGGCCCGCTCATCCCCCCGGGTCGGTTCATCCCCGTCGCCGAGGAGACGGGGTTGATCGTCCCCCTCGGCGAGCGGGTCCTCGAGCTCGCCGTCGCCGAGCTCGTCTCGTGGCGGGCCCGCCTCGGCAGCCGGGCCCCCGAGGCGGTCCACGTGAACCTGTCGCCCCGCCAGCTGCACTCCGACCGCCTGGTCGACCACGTCGGCCAGCTCGTGGCGAGGTCGGGCCTCGCGCCCGGCGCCCTCCGACTGGAGATGACCGAGAGCGCCCTGACCGCGACCGTCGCCGCGGTGCGAGATCGGCTCCTCGAGCTGCGCAGCGCTGGGGTCGAGCTGGGTCTCGACGACTTCGGGGCGGGGGCGACGTCGCTCGCGCTGCTCGCCCGCCTCCCGTTCGACGAGGTGAAGGTCGACCGGTCGTTCGTCGGTCGGCTCGACCAGCCCCGTGAGGCGATCGTCGTGCGCGCCGTCGTCGAGCTGGCCCGGGGCCTCGGGTTGAGGACCACCGCCGAGGGCATCGAGACGGGCGAGCAGCTCGCCACCGTCTGCCGCCTCGGGTGCGACCTCGGCCAGGGCTACCTGCTCGGTCGCCCCACCCCCGCCGCGCTGGTCGACCTCGAACCCCGCGCCCTCGGCCCTCTCGTCCCCGTCGGCTGACGCCGCCTCGATCGGGCGCGAAGGCGGCCCCGGGGGTGACGGCGGGCACGCGGGCCTACGCTGGGAGCCGCATGACGACCGCCGCCGCCCCACCGCCGTCCTCCCCGCTCGGGCCGGGCCCTGCCCCCACCGCCGTCGAGTCGGTCGACGAGGTCGCCGACGCGCTGCGGGCCCACGACTACCTGGCCGACACCGGCCTGGCCACCGTCGTCTACCTGGCGCTGCGGCTCCGTCGCCCGTTGCTGCTCGAGGGCGAGGCTGGGGTCGGCAAGACCGAGGTGGCCAAGACCCTCGCCCGCTGGACGGGCGGCGAGCTCATCCGCCTGCAGTGCTACGAGGGCGTCGACCTGTCCCAGGCCGTCTACGAGTGGGACTACTCCCGCCAGCTGCTGCACCTGCGCACCGCCGAGGCCACCGGCGCCGCCGAGGCCGCCGGCACCGAGCGGCTCGAGGACGAGCTCTACGACGAGCGGTTCCTCGTGCGCCGGCCCCTCCTGCGGGCCATCGACCACGGCGACGGCCCGCCGCCCGTGCTGCTCATCGACGAGCTCGATCGCGCCGACGACGAGTTCGAGGCGTTCCTGCTCGAGATCCTGTCCGACTACACCGTCACCGTCCCCGAGCTGGGCACGTTCCACGCCGCCACGCCGCCGCTCGTGGTCATCACGTCGAACCGCACCCGCGACCTGCACGACGCCCTGAAGCGCCGCTGCCTCTACCACTGGGTCGAGCACCCCGACTTCGAGCGCGAGGTCGCCATCGTCGGCCTGCGCGCCCCCGAGGTCACCGAGCGCCTGGCCCGCCAGGTGGCCGCCGCCACCGCCGAGCTGCGGGGCCTCGGGCTCTACAAGCCGCCGGGCGTGGCCGAGACCATCGACTGGGCCCAGGCCCTCGCCCTGCTCGGGCGCACCGACCTCACTCCCGACACCGTCGACGCCACCCTCGGCACCGTGCTCAAGTACCGCGAGGACGCCGAGCGGGTGCGGGCCCATGGGCTCGAGGCCCTCGTCGACGACGCCATCCGCCGTGGCGACTGACGACCGCGCCCACGACGGACCCGACGGGTCGACCGCCGTGGCCGCCGACCCCGGCGCCGACGCGGCGGCCGACCGGCGCGACGACGCCAGCCTCGACGGGGCCGTCGACGCCGGGGCGATCGACGCGGGGGCGCAGCTGGCCGTCGGGTTCGTGCGGGCGCTGCGACGCGCCGGCGTGGCGGTGCCGGTCGGTGCCACGCTGGCCTGGACCGCGGCGCTCGGCGAGGTCGGCCTCGCGCGGCGCGACCACGTCTACTGGGCGGGTCGGGCCACCCTGCTCGGTCGGCCCGAGGACCTCGACGTCTACGACCGGGTGTTCGCCGCCTACTGGCAGCGGGGCGCGCCGCTCGAGGCCCGGGCCGCCGCCCCGCCCGAGCAGGTCACCATCGCCCTCGACGACGGCGGCGACGAGCCCCCGCCCGGCGGCGAGATGGAGCGGGCCGACCAGCCCACCATCAGCGTCCGCTACAGCGCCCAGGAGATCCTGCGCGACCGCGACTTCGCCGAGTGCTCCGACGCCGAGCTGGCCGAGGCCTACCGGCTGATGGCGGGGCTGAAGGTCCACGCGTCCCCCCGCCCGTCGCGCCGCCACCGCCGGTCGGCCCGGTCCAACGGTCGCCCCGACCTGCGCCGCACCGTGCGGGCCGCCCTGCGCGCCGGCGGCGAGCCCGTCCGCCGCCACCACACCACCCCCGCCACCCGGCCCCGGCGACTGGTGCTGCTCGTCGACGTCAGCGGCTCGATGGAGCCCTACTCACGGGCCCTCGTGCGCTTCGTCCACGCCGCGGTGGTCGGGCGAGGCCGCGTCGAGGTGTTCGCGCTCGGCACCCGCCTCACCCGCCTCACCCGCGAGCTGTCCACCCGCGACCCCGACGCCGCCCTCGCGCGCGCCGCGCTGGCCGTCACCGACTGGTCGGGTGGCACCCGCCTGGGCGACGGGCTGCGCCGCTTCAACGACGAGTGGGGTGTGCGGGGCACCGCCCGCCAGGCCATCGTCGTCATCCTCTCCGACGGCTGGGATCGCGGCGATCCCGACGTGCTCGGCGAGCAGATGGCCCGCCTCCACCGGGTCGCCCACCGCGTCGTGTGGGTCAACCCGCTCAAGGCCAGCCCCGGCTACCAACCTCTGGCGCGGGGCATGGCCGCCGCGCTGCCCCACGTCGACCGCTTCGTCGAGGGCCACTCGCTGGCGTCGCTCGAGCAGCTCGCCGAGGAGCTGGCCGCATGACCACCGAAGGGAGCGAGCAGCCATGAAGGAGATCCTCGACGACATCGAGCGGTGGCGAGCGGCCGGCAAGCGGGTGGCCGTCGCCCGCGTGATCGACACCGACGGGTCGGGACCTCGCCTGCCCGGCGCGGCCATGGCCGTGAACGAGGACGGCGAGGTGGCCGGGTCGGTGTCGGGGGGCTGCGTCGAGGGCGCGGTGGTCGCCGAGGCCCTCGCGGTGCTCGACGGCGCCGAGCGGCGCATCCACACCTTCGGCTACTCCGACGACGAGGCGTTCGCGGTGGGGCTCACCTGCGGCGGCACCATCCACCTCTTCGTCGAACCGCTGGACTGGTAGCGGTGACCGTCTTCGACCAGCTCCGCGACGCGCTGCGGGCCGAGGCCCCCGTCGCCCTCGCCACCGTGGTCGACGGACCGGGCACCGGCGCCAAGCTCCTGGTGGGACCCGACCGCGACCCGGCGGGCACCCTCGGCGATCCCGACCTCGATCGCGTCGTCACCCGTGACGCCCTCGGCGAGCTCGCCGCCGGACGCACCGGGGTCCGTCACTACGGCGCCCACGGCGAGGCCCGCGAGGAGGTCGTGGCCGTCTTCGTCGAGTCGTTCGCGCCGCCCCCGCGCATGCTCATCTTCGGCGCGGTCGACTTCACCGCCGCCCTCGCCCGGGTGGCCAAGGTGCTCGGCTACCGGGTGACGGTGTGCGACGCCCGCCCCGTGTTCGCCACCCCGCAGCGCTTCCCCATGGCCGACGAGGTGGTGGTCGACTGGCCGCACCGCCACCTCGACCAGGTCGGCGCGTCGCTCGGCGAGCGCGACGCGGTGTGCGTGCTCACCCACGACCCCAAGTTCGACGTCCCCGCCATCGTGTCGGCGCTGCGCACCGGCGTCGGCTACCTCGGCGCCATGGGGTCGCGGCGCACCACCGACGAGCGCAACGAGCGGCTCCGCGCCGAGGGCGTCACCGACGACGAGCTGGCCCGCATCATGGCGCCGATCGGCCTCGACCTCGGCGCCCGCACCCCCGAGGAGACCGCCGTGTCGATCCTCGCCGAGGTCATCGCCAGCCGCACCGGCCGCGCCGCCCCGTCGCTCCGCGACGCCGAGGGCCCCATCCACCGCTGATCCGGGACGGCCGACGGTCTCGTTGGATCGGCCGCTCAGGCGCCGAGGGGTTCGCTCGTGCCGAAGCGGTCGTGGGCGGTGGCGGTGCAGATCGCGCAGGCGCGGACGTGGTCGATGGCGCGCT
>DATHSN010000428.1:0-2120 GCA_035464115.1 Acidimicrobiales bacterium
GAGGAGCGACGCCACGTTGTGGTCGGCCACGAGCCACACGTCGCCGCCGTCGCCACCGTCGCCCCCGTCGGGCCCCCCGAACGGCACGTGGGCCTCGCGGCGCATGGCGACCGCGCCGGCACCCCCGTCGCCACCACGGACGTTGAGACCACACTCGTCGACGAACTGGGACACGGAGCCATGGTAGGGGCGACCCGGGCCGGGCCCGGCGCAGGGACCCGTGCCCGGACCTGGGGGCTACTCGACCAGGCGGACCGGATCGCCACGGACCGACACCGACCAGGTGGTGCGATCGGTGACGTTGCTGCCCTCGAAGTCGTAGCGCACCCGCCACCAGGTGCGGCCCCCGTAGGCGACGGCGATGTCGGGCGGCAGCTCGACGACGAGCTGGAGCTGGCGGTCGTTGTAGCGCGCGGCCGACAACCGGTTGGGTCCGGGCTGGGGCCCCGAGGCGGAGATGTTGACGACCGACTCGCTCACCGGCCCGAACCCGCCGGCGGGCGCGATCTCCCCCGGGTAGCGGGGGATGATGCGCCGCTGGAACGAGACGACGTCGCCGTTGGGATCCACGAGCCGCAGCTCGTCGCCGCCCTCACCGGGGTCGAACAGGTCGATCACCAGCGTCTTGCCGCTGTGCTCGGGTCCGATCGAGGCGAGGAAGAACTCGGCGGCCTCGCCAGGTGAGTTGGCGAAGACCGACATGTTCTCGAGCGCGAAGACGTTGGGGCAGTTGGCGTTGGGGGCGACCTGGGTGTCGAACGGATCCGATGAGCAGGCCTGGAACGTGGCGCCCCGGCGCACCCGGAGCGAGAACTGGTTGACCGAGCCCCGCTGGTTGGTGACCGGGGCGGTGGCCTGCACCTGCACCGCGTAGGTGTCACCGGGGGTCGGCGACGAGATGGTGTGGAGGTCCCGCCACCGGCCCCGGTAGCCGCTGGCGCCGGTGCTGCAGTTCCCGCTGCTGCCCGACGCCGCGCCCGTGAGGGTGCGGGTGTGGAGCACCGCGCCCTCGTACGGGTTGGGCGCCGGGGCGCGCACGGTGTAGGTGGTGGTGAACGACGACGAGCCGTTCAGCGCGAAGTCGACCCCGGCCCCGCAGTAGGCGGCGTCGTAGACCTGGATGGTGATCGGGCCACCGGTGTAGCCCTCGTCGACGCGCACCCCGTAGATGTAGCCGTCGGCGCTGTAGGTCGGGTTGGTGATGATGCCGCCGCCCGGTGCCGGGGTCCGCGGGATCGGACAACCGATGAAGCCCCCTGACCATTGCGCGTTGTACCACGACGAGAGCAGGTCGCCGTCCTCGCCCATGGCGCACGGGCTGTTGACGGCCAGCCAGAAGAACTCCCGCGCCGACGACGGGACCCCGCTCACCGACGTGGACAAGTTCGCGGTGCCGAGGAAGTTGCGGGGGCTGCCCATGCGCACCGGCGGGATGTACTCGGCGAGGGCCGACCGTTCGATGGACACACCGCTGCGGAACAGCCCGGTGAAGTACTGCGGGACCTGATCGTCGGAGATCGTGACCTGGAGCTGGTCGGCGCCGACCTTGGTGGCGGTGACCGAGATGCCGTCGACACCGTCGACGAAGCCGTTGGCGGCGGCGACCTGGAGGGCGCCGTTGGCCGCCGCGGTGGGCCCGAGCGGGAGCGCGGCCACGCCGCCGAGCGCGGCGGCGTCGGCGGTGCGCTGGATCGCCGCAGCTCGGGCGTACCAGCCGCCGAGATCGACGGCCAGGCCGGTGAAGGCGAGCAGCGGGAGCAGCAGCAGCGCCATGAGCGCGATGGCGTAGCCGCGGTCGGTCGGACGGCCCCGGTCGGTCGGATCGCGACGGTCGCGCATCGACGCCTCCTCAACACCCCGACTGGCCCTGCGCGCAGGGCTCGATCTGGTAGACGGCGCTGCGGGTGATGGTGATCGTGGGCCCGGGGAGCAGCCCCGTGACCGACGAGTACGTCGCCGATACATGGACGCCGATGAGCATGCGGTTGACTCCCTCTCGGGCGCGCGTGGTCGGGCACCACGCCGTGTCCCACCCGCCGGCGCAGGTCGTACCGGGCGGGAACCCGGCCGGACTTGCCGTCCGCAGCTGGGTACCGGTGTAGGTGTTGCACGTCCCGGCG
>DATHSN010000429.1:0-3332 GCA_035464115.1 Acidimicrobiales bacterium
GTACGACGCCTGCGCCCCGGGCGTGTTCGCCTGCACCCCCAACGCCGGCAACGGCCCCGCCAACGTCCTGCGCATCACCCAGCACGAGCTGCTCGGCGGCGACACGGGCTTCGCCGGCTACGAGACGACGTCGGCGTTCCACGACGAGCTGTGGATGGCGGCCACGATCGGCGCCGAGTGCCGCGCCGGCTACCGGTTGGAGGCGGCCGGAATCCGCCCCGGCTGGGAGCTGTACGCCCAGAACGCCAACAACCCGCAGCAGGTCTACTCGTGGCAGATGGGCGTCTCGGTGCCCGACGCCAAGGTGATGCCCGAGAAGCTGATCGCCGTCAACATCCCGATGTCGCAGCTCTTCGAAGCCGACCTGGGTAGCTCGATGGTGCTCGACTTCGACTCGATCGCCGACGTCTACGCCCACGGCGAGTCGGTGATCGCCCAGCGCGTGGCCATGGGCACCCCCGAGGCCGTGGCCCGCTCCCAGGGCTTCGTCGTCGAGACCCACGTCGCCACCCACGCCGCCGTCACCTGCCGGGGGCTCGTCCAGGAGGACCGGCGCTTCGTCAAGACCATGCCGTACTACCTGCCGCTCACCATCGAGTTCCTTCCCCGCCCGCTGACCCCGGGCGTCGACCAGGCCGCCGGTGGCGGGGAGCTGGCCACCGCCGCCGAGGTCACCCACGTCGGGCTCACGGTGCTCGCGGATCCGGTCGACGCGTGCGTGCTGCACCTGTCGGGCACCGTGGTCGCCAACGGCGCCACCGACGTGACCTACCGCATGGTCGACCCCTACGGCCGGCGCTCGGGCTCGTTCCAGGTGTCGGTGCTGGAGAACGTGCCCGCCTTCGTCCACCACGAGATCCCGATCCCCACCTCGGCGCCGTCGAGCTCGAACACCGGCATCGACGTCGAGGCCGGCGGCCCCGACACCGGGAAGATCTCGGGCACCTTCCGCCTCGAGGTGACGTCGCCCAACACGATCCTCTCGAACCACGCCGGGTTCAGCGTCGACCCGTGCCCGGGCGTCGTGAACCCGGACCTGGAGCGCCCGACCGACGACCTGGTCGGCCCGAGCGATCCGACCCATGGCGACCCCACCCCGCCGAGCGGCGACCTCGCCACCGAGCCGACGACGACCGTCCCCGCCGTCCCGAACCCCACCCCCGAGCCGACCCGCCCGACCACCGTCCCCACCACGCCGACCACCACCCCGGTCGCGGGGACCGGCCCCGGCGGCCTGTCGGGCTGAGCTCGGCCCACCCCGCCGCTCGTCACCGCGGTGAGCGGGCGGTCAGCACGAGGACGACCCCCGGCCGACCGGTCGGGGGTCGTCCCGCGTGCGGGGCCGTCACGGGCCGGGTCGACACCCCGACGGCGGCGCCTCGCCCGCAGCGGCCAGCTCGTCGTAGACCTCGGCCGCGCCCCGCAGGACCATCCCGTCGCACCGTCCGCACGAGCACCCGGGGCACCCGTCGACCGCGACCACCCGGAGGGTCTCGCGGTGGTGGTGGATGGCGGCGTCGCGCTCGTCACGGTGGGGGATGCCGCAGACCCAGGGCTGTGGGGTCGGCACGGCGCCATCGGTCACGGCCCCATGGTGGTCGTCGGGTCGGGGAGGGGGCCAGCCGACGGGAGCGCCGCTGGTGGGCGGGGCCGCGCCCGGATCGGTCTCGATCCGGCACCCGAAACTCTGGTGTGGGCCAGTGGTCGGGCTGCCACGCTCGTCGCCATGGAGGACCGCACACCAGAGGTCGGCGCCCCGGATCCAGCGAGCTTCTACACCGGGTTGGTGGCCGAGCTCTACCGCCACCTGCGATCGGCGGACCCCGATCCCGAGCCCTACGCCCGGTTCGTCGAGGTGTCCGGCGAGCCGGCGCTCGAGCTCGGCTGCGGCGACGGCGATCCCCTGCTCGACCTGCGGGCGCGGGGCCTCGACGTGGAGGGTCTCGACGCATCGCTCGACATGGTGGAGCGGTGCCGCCGGGCGGCCGGCGATCGGGGGCTCGACGTGGTGGTCCACCACGCATCGTTCGAGTCGATGGACCTCGGTCGGCGCTACCGGTCGATCTACCTGGCCGGCCCCACCTTCAACCTCCTGCCCGACGACGAGACGGCTCGTCGGGCGCTCGAGCGCATCCGCGCCCACCTCGAACCGGGCGGGTCGGCGTTGGTCCCGCTGTTCGTGCCCGAGCCCGTCCCGCCGGGCGACATCGGCTCGTCGCGCCAGGCCGTCGGTCCCGACGGGGCGACGATGCGGGTGACGGTGGTCTCCGCCGATCGCGACGTGGCCGAGCGTCGGCAGACCACCGTGCTGCGCTACGAGCTCGTGCGCGACGACGAGGCGCAGGTGGTGGAGCGGCCCTGGCTGCTCCACTGGTTCGAGCAGGACCGGTTCGCGCGACTCGCGGCCGACGCCGGCCTGTCGGTGCACGCGGTGCTGGCGCCCGACGGCACGGCCGCCGCGCCCGACGCCGACACCTTCGTGTACTGGCTCGGCGCACCGTCGCGGTGAATCCCGACCAATTGGGTTGGCTTTTGCGTCGGCAGGGTGTTGAATCACGACTGATCTAGTCAACTATTCGATCAGGAGCCATCGTGCCGAACCCCACCCCCACCACCACGCTGAACGACGTCGAGATCGGCGCAGTGGCGTCGCTGGCCCAACGGATCGCGAGCGAGCCGGAGGTGGCGAGCACGGTGTGGCGGGCCGAGTTCCGCTGGCGGGGCGGGTTCCGCTCCGAGGCGTCGGTCCGCGACTTTCCCCCGATCGCGTCCGACGAGCCGCTGTCGCTCGGCGGCGGTGACACCGCGCCGAACCCGGTGGAGCAGGTGCTGGCGGCGCTCGGCAACTGCCTGGCGGTGGGCTATGAGGCCAACGCCACCGCGGCGGGGATCGAGATCCGCGACCTCTCCATTGCCCTCGAGGGCGACCTCGACCTGCACACCTTCCTCGGCCTCGGCGAGGGCAACGCCGGCTACTCGGGCATCCGGGTGCGGGTTGCCCTCGACGCCGACGCGTCGCCCGAGGCGTTGGCCGAGCTGCACCAGCGGGTGACGTCCACGTCGCCGGTCGGCCACACCCTCGCCCGCCCGGTGCCCGTCCAGATCGACCTCGTCTGATCCACATCCGGGATCGCCGTCGGGGAACACGCGCTGACGTACCCTGCCGATGTGGCGGAGAACCGGAGTCGCCGGGCGAGGGCCGCTCGCCGACGCACGCGGCGGATGACGCGGGTCGAGCACGACCTCAGTCCGGAGCAGTGGGCGGCCCTGCAGGTGGTGTGGGGCGGCTGCGCGTATTGCGGCGCATCGTCGCCTTCGCTCCAACGCGACTG
>DATHSN010000430.1:0-4598 GCA_035464115.1 Acidimicrobiales bacterium
GCACCTCGGCCGCCGGCTCGACCGCCGGCGCACCGGCGTCGGCTGCCGGCGCCGCCGCGGCAGCGCCGGACCGGCCACCCCGACCGGATCGCCGGGTGCGGCGCGGCGGGGCGGAGGCCTCGATCCCGAACACCTTGGCGATCGCCGGCACGCGCGATGCCACCTTGCGCACCGCGGTCAGCAGCTCCTCGCTCGGCTCGGTGGGGATGGCTGCGGGCCGCACGAACGAGCGGATGGGGGAGTAGGCGATGGCGTCGAGCACCGTCGCCCACCGGTCCTGGGTGACGTCGGCGGAGAGGGCGGCGCTGGCCGCCTCGGCCAGGCGTCCGGCCAGCTCCGGGGGCAACGGCACCCCGGCCTTGGGCGGGCGGGAGCTGAGGCGCAGCGCCCGCACGGTGCGGCCGTCGGCGAGGGTGGCCTCGAGCTCGGCGAGCCAGGCCGTGTGCTCGGCCTCGACGCGCCGGCTCAGGCCCTCGCGCAAGGTGGCGGCGAGGGCGCGGGTGTCGTCGTCGCGCGCCCCCTGGTCGGCGGCCACGACCACCGAGCGCAGGTCGCGCAGGTCGAGCTCGTCGAGGTCGGCCAGCGCGGCGTCGGCGCGGTCGCGCCAGTCGGCGGCGCGCAAGCGGGGAAGGAGCCGTTCGGCGATCGCCACCAGCGGCTCGGCCGCGACCGTGGGTCGCCCGTCGGCCACGGCCTGCTCGTTCTGCTTCTCGATGGCCTGGCGAACGCCGGGGATGCCGCCCCGCAGGGCCTGCTCGGCGATCGGCCGCTCGGTGTCGGCCAGCGACGCCAGGACCTCGTCGCGGTGCGTGCGCCCGGCGCGCAACCGCTTGGGCTTGGGCTTGGCCGGCGGGGCCGGACGTTCGGGGCGCGGCGGGCGCTCACGGCGCGGCGGTCGTGCTCCACCCTCGGTGGCGCCCTCGGGACGACGGCGCGGCCGCTCGCCACCGGCGCGCTCGCCCTGGGGTCGGGCCGGACGGTCACGACGGTCGCCCCGGTCACCCCGATCGCCCCGGTCACCCCGATCGCCACGCTCGCCGCCCCGGCGGGGGCGGCGCTCGCTGCGCTCCTTGGGGGCCAGCGTGCTCGTGACCAGCTGCTCCTCGCGACCCGAACCGATGATCTCGAGGCGCCCCGACTCGGTGCGCTCGGGGCGGGGCGGGGTGACGCCGACCACGGTGATGCCGTCGATGTCGAAATCGGCCTCGGCTCGCACCACGTCACCGACCTTGGCTCCGCTGTACAAGAGCGCGCCGTCGAGCGTGCCCTTGGGCTCACGGGCGCCGGCGGCTCGCCAGGTCCAGGTTCCGTCGTCGCGCGAGCTGGTGAGCTCGACCTCGATCCGTCGCGGCATGGTGGACCACGCTAGTCGCCACCGCACGACCC
Organism: Acidimicrobiales bacterium; assembly: GCA_035464115.1. Taxonomy (GTDB): domain Bacteria; phylum Actinomycetota; class Acidimicrobiia; order Acidimicrobiales; family SKKL01; genus DATHSN01. Next base: position 1,387 of record DATHSN010000430.1, read on the forward strand.
CACGTTCGCCCCCCTCAGCCCGCCCGGCGGCGCCCGACCAGCGCGACGACCTCGGCGATCATCTGCTCGTACCCCGACAGATCGTCGGGCTTGACGTGGAACGCGTCGACGCCGAGCGCGCGGGCCCGCGCCTCGTCGTCGGCGCGCACCGAGGTGGTGACGACGACGACGGCCATCCGAGCGAGCCGCGGGTCGGCGCGGACCGCCTCGAGCACCTCGAAGCCGCTCGGCACGGGCATCCGCAGGTCGAGCAGCAACGCGTCGGGCAGCACCTCACGGGTCGGGTTGCGCAGTCGGGCCAGCAACGCCAGCGCGTCGTCACCACGTTCCACCGCATCGACCAGGCACGGCGGGTCGTGCAGCCGGGCGGCGATGGTCATCAGCTCGATGTCGGCCGGGGCGTCGTCGACCACCAGGAGGCGAACGGTGGTGTCTCGTCGATCCCGCACTCCGGTCGCCTTTCGTCGCCTCACCCCATGCTGGCACGACGCCCTCCCACGGTGAGTGCGCCGATAATCCATGTTCTGTCAAGTTAGACACGGAGCTCCGGGTGAGGCCCCAACCGGACCTGCCGACGCCCTCGTGCCACGTGCCGGCGCGTGGTCCGGCGTGCACGTTCGATCGCGACCGCGTCCGACCGTCGCGACGCCACCAGCGCCGCGCCTGGCGCCGCACCTGCGACCAGCCACGACCCGCGCGGAGACGGGCGTGGCCCACCTCCGGTGTCCGCCGGGGCGCGCGGCCTACGGTGCGCAGCGATGCTCCCCCGGCACCATCGCTCCCCCGCCACGTTCCGTCACCTGACGAAACTGGTCGTGGCCGGTGCGCTCCTCGGCGGTGCCGTGGCGTGCGCGGCCGACGACTCCCCCGACACCGCCGCGCCGACGACCACCGCGCCGACGACCCCACCGGACGCAGCCACCACCACCACCACCACAACCACCATCACGACCACGACCGGCGGCTCGACCGGGCCCGTCGACCTGTGCGCCGATCGCACCGACCCTGTCGCCCTGGGCCGGCTCGCCGATCCGTCGCTCGACGAGGTGTCGGGCGCGGCCCTCAGCCGTGCGCATCCGGGGACCATCTGGCTGATCGAGGACTCCGGCAACCCACCGGTGATCACCGCCGTCGACGAGACGGGCACCACCGTGACCAGCGTCACCCTCGAGGTCGACGCCACCGACTGGGAGGACCTCGCCCTCGCGCCCGGCCCCGACGGCACACCGCACCTCTTCGTCGCCGACATCGGTGACAACGCCGCCGCCCGCACCACCGTGGCCGTGCTGCGGGTCCCCGAGCCCGACCCCGCGGCGGGTGACCAGACCCTCGCGCCCGACCGCATCGAGCTGGTGCTGCCGAGCGGTGCCGCCGACGCCGAGGCCCTGCTGGTCGATCCCGAGCGGGGCGACCTCGTCGTGGTCACCAAGGACCCCTTCGGCGTGGGGCAGGTGCTCGTCGCCCCCGGCGCCGCCCGGGACGACCCCGGCGGGCCGATCACCATGGACGCCGCGGGAGAGGTCGAGCTCGGGCTGCTCGGCGCGGTGCTGGCCGGTGATGCCTCCCCGCAGGCGGGTGCGATCGCGCTCCGCACCCCCAGCACGGTCTGGCTCTGGGCGTGGGACGACGACGCGACGATCGGTGAGGCGCTCTCCGACGAGGAACCGTGCCGGGCCCCGTCGGTCACCGATCTGTTCGGCGAGGCGCTCGCCCTCGACGATGCGGGCGGCTACGTCCTCGCCGGAGAGGGCGTCGGGTCGACGCTGTGGCGGGTCGGCGGCGTCGGCTGACGACGGCACGTCCACCGGCCCGGTTGCGTCACGAGCCGGGGACGAGCGGCGCCCGCTCACCCCACACCGGCTCGACGCGCAGCGCCGCCACCGCGTCGGCGTGCTCGCGCAACCAGGCCAGGGCGGCGCCGGCGTCGACCCCGCCCCTCGCCCCCTCGCGGTCGAGGTCGTCGAGCGCGGCGCGCAGCAACGCGACGCGATCCTGCAGCGCCTCGAGCTCGACGCGCCGCACGATGACCTCGTCGTCGCGCAGGCCGTGGGCGGCGGCCAGCTTGCGGGCGAGGAACGCCTGCTGACGACAGCTCGCCCGGCAGTAGCGGCGAGGCCGGCCGGTGGCGGCCGGGGTGGGCAGCGGGCGCGAGCACCAGCGGCACCGCTCCCCCGCCCCGCCCGCGCGCCCCGCGTGTTGCGTCACGTGACGAAACGCTACCCGACCAGCGTGGCGCGGTCGACGGCCGCCCGTTCGTGCTCGACCTCGTCGCGCACCCAGCACCCGTCGAGGTGCTCGTTCACGAGCCCCATGGCCTGGAAGAAGGCGTGCACGGTGGTGGGCCCGACGAAGCGGAACCCCCGCCGCTTGAGCTCGCGCGACAGCGCCACCGACTCGGGCGTGGTGGCGGCCACGTCGCCGCCATCGATCGGCGCCGGCCCCGCCACCGGCTCGAAGCGCCAGCACAGCGTGGCGAGCGATCCCTCGGCGGCGATCACGTCGAGGGCGGCCCGGGCGTTGCCGATGGCCGCCTCGATCTTGCCGCGGTGCCGCACGATGCCCGCGTCGGCGAGCAGACGCGCGACGTCGTCGGGCCCGAAGGCCGCCACGGTGGGGATGTCGAACCCGGCGAACCCGGCCCGGAACGCCTCGCGCTTGCGCAGGATGGTGAGCCACGAGAGCCCCGACTGGAACGCCTCCAGGGTGAGCCGCTCGAAGAGGTCACGGTCGCCCAGCGCGGGCCGGCCCCACTCCTCGTCGTGGTAGGCGAGGTACTCGGGCGCCCCCCCGACGGCCCAGAAGCACCGCAGCCGGCCGTCGGGGCCGGCCGCAAGGGCGTCACTCACCGTCACCGGCCGTCGTCACTCGGCTTCGCCCCCGGACTGCAGCTTGTCCCTCGCCCTGGTGAGGAGCTCGTCGGCCTCCTGACGCGCTTTCTCGAGGAGCTCGATCGCCTCGCGGCGCGCCTTCTCCAGCAGCTCCGCGGCCTCCTCCCTTGCCCTTTCCAGGATCTCCGACGCCTCGCGCTTCGCCTTGTCGCTCGCCGGCCTGGCCTTCTCGCCCAGCTCCTCGGCCTTGACCTTGGCTTTCTCGACCATGGGCTTGGCCTTCTCGCCGAGCTCCCCTGCCTTCACCTTCGCCTTCTCGAGGGCCGGCCCCGCCTTCTCCTCGATGTCGGCGGCGGCGCTCCTCGCTTTGGTCGCGGCCTGCTC
>DATHSN010000431.1:0-2241 GCA_035464115.1 Acidimicrobiales bacterium
GTCGCCCTCGCCCGCCGACCCGGTCACCGCCCCGGCGCCGCCACTGCCGGCGCCCGAGGACCGGGTGCGCGCCGCCCCCGTCCCCACGTCGCCCGCCCCTGCGCCCGAGGCCCCGACGCCGTCGGGGGCCGTCGGGCTCGACGCGCTGGAGGCGGCGTGGGACGCCCGGGTCCTGCCCGCGCTGTCGAACAAGGCCCGGGCCCGCTTCCGACCCGGCCGGTTCCTCGACGCCGACGACACGGGCGCGCGGTTCGCGCTGCCCAACGCCATCCACCGCGATCGCTGCGCCGAGCTCCGCGACGAGGTCGAGGCCGCGCTCGCCGCCGCCCTCGGCCACCCGGTCCGCCTCGAGCTCGTGGTCGACGAGGCCGGCGCCCCGGCGCCCCGCGACGACGCCCGCCGTCCGCCGGTGCCCACACCCCCCGACGACGACGACACCGACCTGCACGACCTCGTCGACGCCGACGGGCCCGGTCCCTCGGCCATCGATCGGGTCATCGAGATCTTCCCCGGCGCCGAGCCGGTCGACGACTGACCCCAGGAGGAGCCATGTCCGACACCCCCGATCTCCCGATCCCCGGCGAGCCGGTGGGCGCGCCCGGCGCCCTGCCCGATCTGGGGGGCCTGCTCGAGCAGGCCCAGCAGATGCAGGCCCAGCTGCTCGCGGCCCAGGCCGAGGCGGCCGAGGCCGTGGTCGAGGGCCACGCCGGCGGCGGCGCGGTGCGCATCGAGATGACCGCCGGCGGCGAGTTCCGCTCGGTGCACATCGACCCCTCGGCGGTCGACCCCGACGACCCCGGTCTGCTCGAGGACCTGGTCCTCGCCGCGCTGCACGACGCCACCGCCCAGGCGGCGGCCCGCCAGGAGCAGGCGCTCGGCGGGCTCGGCCTCGGCGGCCTCGGCGACCTGTTCGGCGGGAGCTGAACGCGCCGGTGCCGGTCTACGGGGTCGCCGTCCAAGAGCTCATCGACGAGCTCGGCAAGCTGCCGGGCATCGGCCCGAAGTCGGCCCAGCGGGTGGCGTTCCACCTGCTGAAGCTGCCCCGCGACGACGCGCTGCGCCTGTCGCGGGCCATCGTCGAGGTGAAGGACAAGGTGCGGTTCTGCGCCCGGTGCTGGAACGTCGCCGAGGACGAGCTGTGCGGCATCTGCGCCGACGACCGCCGCGACGCCCACCTGCTGTGCGTGGTCGAGGAGCCCCGCGACATCGTGGCCATCGAGCGCACCCAGGAGTACCGCGGTCGGTACCACGTGCTGCAGGGGGCGATCAGCCCGATCGAGGGCATCGGTCCCGATCAGCTGCGCGTCAAGGAGCTGCTGGTGCGCCTCGAGCCCGAGGGGGTCACCGAGGTGATCTTGTGCACGAACCCCAACATCGAGGGCGAGGCCACCGCCATGTACCTGGCCCGGCTGCTGTCACCGCTCGGCATCGAGGTGACGCGCATCGCGAGCGGGCTGCCGGTGGGGGGCGACCTCGAGTACGCCGACGAGCTCACGCTGGGCCGGGCGTTGGAGGGCCGCCGCCGGGTCGAGGGCTGATCCCGACGGCGACCGGTCCGCGGTGCCACCGCGGAGAAACCGAGGCACCGCTCCGTCAGATCCGGGCGCGGGCGGACAGACCGGCCTGACGAAGCGATGCCCCGGCGATCGGGGTGACCGGGGAGGCCGGGTGCGACGCCGTTGTCGCCTCCGACCGTGGGTTCCCAGATCGTGTTGCGGTCACGTTACAACGATGACGAGACAATGACAACTCGCAAAGTATTCGTCACGATGCCGAGGGTCGCGACGCGGCGGAGCCCCGGTCGTGACGACCGGGGCTCCGCAGGGTTCGATCGGGATCAGGACAGGGTGCGCAGCACCATCACGACAGGGTGCGCAGCACCATGGCGTCGCCCTGGCCGCCGCCGCCGCAGAGGCCGGCGGCACCGGTGCCGCCGCCGCGGCGGGCCAGCTCGAGCAGCAGGGTGAGGGCGAGACGGTTGCCCGACATGCCGATGGGGTGGCCCAGGGCGATGGCGCCACCGTTGACGTTGACGACCTCGTCGGTGATGCCGAGCTCGGCCATCGAGGCGACGCCGACCGCGGCGAACGCCTCGTTGATCTCGAACAGGTCGAGGTCGGACACCGACACGCCGGCCCGCTCGCTCGCCTGCATGATCGCCCGTGACGGCTGGGTGAGCAGCGACGCGTCGGGTCCGGCCACCTGACCGAAGCCCAGGATCTCGCCGAGCGGGGTGATGCC
>DATHSN010000432.1:0-3276 GCA_035464115.1 Acidimicrobiales bacterium
CCGAGCAGCACGCCGAGGGTGCGCAGCACAGGGTGCCGCCACAGCCACCCGAGCCCTTCGGCGATCTCGGTCCGCAGCGATCGGGGCGGCCCGGTCCGCACGGTGCGGTACGAGCCGGGCACCAGGGCGATGAGCAGCGCAGCGACCGCGAAGGTGCCGGCGTCGACCCAGAACGGCAGGGCTGCGCCGATCGTGAAGAGCAGACCGCCCACCGGCTTGCCCAGGAAGTCGTTGGTCAGCATCTGCGCCGCGAACAATCGGCCATTGGCGGCTTCGAGCCGCGTCGAGGGCACGAGGCGGGGCAGGATCGCCTGCGCGGCGTTGTCGAACATCGTCTCCGCGAGGCCGAGCCCGAAGGCCACCGCGTAGAGCATCGGCACCGAGTGGGCATCGAGGGCGACGGCCAGGGCGAGCCCGGCGACGAGCACGGCCCGGGCCACGTCGGTGATCCACATGACCCGGCGGCGGTCGAGGCGGTCGACGAGCGCCCCGGCCACGAGCGAGAAGGCCAGCCACGGCAACCCCTGGGCGACCGCCACGCCGGCCACCGCGGCGGGGTCGCGGGTCAGCTGCGCGGTGAGCAGCGGCAGGGCGACCAGGAAGATCCCGTCGCCCAGGTTCGAGACGGTCGACGACGCCAGCACCAGCGCGAACCGCGACCCGAGCGGCTTGGGCCCGGCGGGAGCGCCGATGGGATCCGAGGACGGGATGGCGATCGGCGGAGCGTACGCGGCGCTCCGACGGTCTCGATCCGCTGCCGGGGAGGCGGGCATCTTGTGACATATGCTGTGTCACTTGATGACCGATCGGAGCGGACCATGACGGAGACAGCCGGCCCCGGGAAGCTCACGGTGCGGGGCACGGCGCTCGCCGCGGCGCTGCTCCTCGCCGCCGCATGTGGCGACGACGGTCGGTCGGCCAACGCCGGCGACGCCACCACGACGTCTGACGCCGCGGCGGCACCGACCACCGGATCGACGGCGCCACCCACGACGGCGCCACCCACGACCGCGCCACCCACCACGGTCCCGCCCACCACCGGGCCCGACGCGGCGCCCGGCGAGGCCACCGGCCTGCGGGGCGGCCGCTACTGCGAGGTGCTGCTCGTGCGTCCGGGCACCGACGCCATCACGGCCGAGGTCTACAACAGCTACGGGCTGGGCGACTGCCCCGCCGCCCTCTGGGACGGGCTCGACCCGGCGGCCATCGCCGCCGAGCGCGAGGTGCCGGTGGCGCTGCTCAACGGTCCCCGCTACTGGCTCATGGACCGCATCGGGAGGGTCCCCGGCCCACCGCCCGAGGTCACCGACTTCGGCGGCATCGAGATGTTCCTGGCAGCCACCGTGGAGATCGCCGCCGGCGCTGCGTCGGCCACGCCCTACGTCGCGAGCTCGGTGGATCGGGCCACGACCTTCACCTTCGACGCTGGGTCGCGGGTCTACGAGCTGCGCACCCCCGACGGCGACCGCTACGTGATGCAGTCGTGGAGCCAGCAGGTCGACCCGATGCTCGACGAGCCCGCCCTCGCCGCGCTCGGCTCGCGCCTGGCGCCGCCCGAGGGCTGGACGTTCACCACGCAGGTCCTCGACGCCCCGCTCCGGGTCGTCACCAACGACGCCCCCGCGTCGGTGCTCCAGGACGAGCTGGCCAACAGCTACTCGCTGGTCCCACCGGGCTGAGCCCGGTCCGCGCCGGCCAGGCGCATCCGCCCGCCGCGTGGCAACCGCCGCGATAACCGTTATTATCGACGTCGATGGTGACCGACGGCACATCCGCCCGCTCCCCCGCCGCCGGGGGGCCCACCGACGAGGTCGGCGAGCGCCTGCTCGACGCCGCCGCCCACCTCGTCGCCCGCGAGGGCGTCGACGGGGCCCGGCTCCAGGCCATCGTGCGCGAGGCCGGGCTCACCACCGGGGCCGTCTACGGCCGCTACCGCGGCAAGCACGAGCTGCTCCACGACGCCGTCGTCACCCGCACCATCCCCCAGGAGCGCCTGTCCGCCGAAGGCCTCGACAAGGTCGCCGACCTGGTCGCCACCGGCGCCAGCCGGGTCGAGGGCGAGCTCGCCGACGCCGAAGCGCTCCTGCTCGAGACCTACGTGGCGGCCCGCCGCGATCCCGACCTGGCCGCCGCCGTGGCCGAGGCCGACCGCCGCTGGAAGGACGCGGTGGCGCCGCTCGTCGACGCCGCCCTGCTCGACGGCACCGTCGACGACGACGTCGACCCCGCGGCGGTGCTGTTCCTCGTCCGGGTGCTGCGCCTCGGCCTGCTGGTGCACCGCGGCTCGGGTCTCCCCGGCCCCGACCCCGACGGCTGGGAGCACCTCGTCGCCCGGGTCGTCGCCAGCTTCGGCCGCCCCGCCGACGCCGCGCCGCCCACCGCCACCGCCGCCGTCACAACCAGCACCGGTACCGCCGCAACCGCCACCGCCACCGCCGCCACCGCAACCGACGCCACCGATCGCACCGACGACCAGTCCACCTTGGGGGAACCATGACCACCACCGACCTGCCCGCCGTGCCCGACGCCGTCGAGCTCGACGCCACCATCAAGCTCATCGACGACCACGCCCAGCGCATCTTCACCTGGAAGTACGACCGCGAGCGCGACCAGCTGGTCACCCTCTACAACAAGGCGATGGGCTCGCAGTGGAACTCGGTCACCGAGCTCGACTGGAGCACCGAGGTCGACCCCGAGAAGGTGATCGACTTCGACACGCCGGCCATGCAGCTCACCAAGGCCGCCGCCGCCCTGCCCGGCTCGCCGATCGCCTCGTGGGGCGACAAGGAGTTCACCGAGCTCGGCATCGAGATGCTCAAGGCCCAGCTCAGCCAGTTCATGCACGGCGAGCAGGGCGCCATGATGACCGCCGCCAAGATCGTCGAGACGGTGCCGTGGATCGACGCCAAGTACTACGCGGCCACCCAGACCATGGACGAGGCCCGTCACACCGAGGTGTTCGCCAAGTACCTGCACACCAAGCTGGGCGAGGCCTACCCGATGAGCCCGTTCCTCGAGGAGCAGATCGACACCCTGCTGTCGGACTCCCGGTGGGACATCGCCTACCTCGGCATGCAGATCGTCATCGAGAGCCTCGCCCTCGCCGCGTTCGGCGACATGCTGCGCCGCACCGACGAGCCGTTGCTCAAGAAGCTGCTGCGCTACGTCATGGCCGACGAGGCCCGCCACGTGGCGTTCGGCATCCTCAGCCTGGGCGAGCACTACCAGCACCTCTCGTCGGCCGAGCTCAAGGAGCGCCAGGAGTTCCTCTGCGAG
>DATHSN010000433.1:0-2264 GCA_035464115.1 Acidimicrobiales bacterium
GGCCGGCCGCTGCGGTTCGCGGTGCTCAAGGGCCGGTCCAACTACATCTGCCTGCAGCGGGTTCGCGAGGTCGGCTCCGGCGACGACCAGCTCGGCCTCGACGGGCTGGCCGAGCGGGCGCCCCGCGAGGAGATCGCCGACCTCGTGGCCTGGTCGGCCACCACCGCCACCGGCGACCGCGCCGAGCTGGCGTTCGAGCCGTCGAGCGCGGCGTGGGCCGCGGTCAGCGTCGGGCCGCGCGAGTGCCCCGGGGCGAGCCGCTGCCCGCAGGGCGAGGCGTGCTTCACCGAGCAGGCCCGCCGCGAGGCCGCCGAGGCCGACATCGTCGTGGTCAACACCCACCTCTACGGGCTCGACCTGGCCACCCACGGCGCGGTGCTGCCCGAGCACGACGTCGTCGTCATCGACGAGGCCCACCAGCTCGAGGAGATCGTCTCGGCCACCTCGGGCCTCGAGCTCGGCCCCGGACGGTTCGCGGCGCTGGCCCGGTCGGTGCGGGCCATCGTGGCCGACGAGTCGCTCGTCGAGGCGGTCACCGCTGCGGGCGGCCTGCTCGCCGACGCCCTGGCCGAGCACCTCGGCCGCCGGTTGCGGTCGCCGCTGTCGGGCGACCTGCTCGACGCCGTCGTGCTCGGTCGCGAGCGGGTCGACCGGGCCCTCGCCGCGGTGCGCGCCGTCCCGTCCGACGGCCCCGGCGACGTCGGCGCCCGGCGCGAGCGGGCGCTCCAGGCCGCCACCGGGCTCATCGACGACCTCGACGCGGTGCTGGCCGTGCCCGACACCGACGTGGCGTGGGTCGAGGGCTTCGCCGACGCCCCGGTGCTCAAGGTCGCGCCGGTCGACGTGTCCGAGGTGCTGCGCGACGCCCTGTGGGAGCGCCGCACCGCCATCCTCACGTCGGCGACGATCCCGCCGGGGCTGGCCGGCACCCTCGGCCTCGAGCCCGACGAGGTCGACGAGATCGACGTCGGCAGCCCGTTCGACCACGCCACCCACGCGCTGCTCTACTGCCCGGTCCACCTGCCCGATCCCCGCCACGACGCCTACGAGGCGGCGATGCACGCCGAGCTCGAGGCGCTCATCGTGGCCGCCGGCGGACGCACCCTGGCGCTGTTCACGTCGTGGCGGGCGATGGACGCCGCGGTCGATCACCTCGCCCCCCGCCTCCCGTGGCGGGTCCTCACCCAGCGCGAGCTGCCCAAGCCGGCGCTGGTCGAGGCGTTCCGCACCGACGAGTCGTCGTGCCTGTTCGCCACGCTCGGCTTCTTCCAGGGGGTCGACGTGCCCGGCCCGGCCCTGTCGCTCGTCACCATCGACCGCCTGCCGTTCCCCCGGCCCGACGAGCCGCTCCTGCAGGCCCGTCGGGAACGGGCCCGCGCCGACGCCTTTCGCACCGTCGACCTGCCCCGGGCCGCCACCCTCCTCGCCCAGGGCGCCGGCCGTCTCATCCGCACCGCGACGGACCGTGGCGTCGTCGCCGTGCTCGATCCCCGCCTCGCCACCGCCGCCCGCTACCGCTGGGACATCGTGCACGCCCTGCCCCCCATGCGCCGGACCCGCCACCGGGCCGACGCCGAGGCGTTCCTGCGCGAGCTCCGCGACGCATGAGGCACGTCAACACCGTCGCGGCCATCTCCGGTCCGCTGGTCCTGCTCGGCTACCTCGCATCCGCCGCGGTCTACGTCTGGCTGCGTCGCCTGCCCGAGCCCCGCTTCCCCGGCCCCGACGCCGTGCGCCGCACCCTGCCCTACGCCGTCCCCGAGGCGCTCACCGCGGTCGTCGTCGTCACCGTGGCCTGGCACGCCGTGCTCGTCGTCGCCCCCGGCAACAGCGGCTTCGTCATCGACGCCCCGTCGGGAGTCGGCTACCTCTCGTCGCAGGTCCTCGCGGTGTGGGAGTCGGTCGCGCTCTGGACGGGGTTGGCGGCCATCGTCGGCCACGCCGCCCCGATCGGTCGGCGGTTCCGCCACGGGGGTTCGGGCCTGCCCCCGGCGTTCGCCATCGCGTTCGTGCACCTGCCGTGGGCGCTGGTGGTCGGCATCTTCTCGTGGTTCGCCGCCTTCTGGCTCGGCGGCAGCCCCCGCAAGGCCGTCCCCGTGGCCCTCGGCGCGGTGCTCACGTTCGAGTGGATGGCGTGGTGGAACGACTGGCCGGCGGCGTGGGGCACCGACCACGGCCCCGAGCTCACGTTGTGGACCATGGTCGCCTGCGGCGCGCTCGTCACCCGCTGGGCCCGCGGCGACGTCCCCGCCACCCTGGGCTCT
>DATHSN010000434.1:0-2811 GCA_035464115.1 Acidimicrobiales bacterium
ACGACGACCACCACCGAGGCGACGACGACCACGACCGCTCCGGCCACGACCACCACGACCACCGCGCCGCCCCCGGCCGAGGCGACGACCGTCGTCGACGTGCTCGCCGCCGACGGCCGCTTCAGCACGCTCCTCGACGCCGTCGCCGCCGCCGGCCTGGCCGACGTGCTCGCCGGCGAGTCGCCGGTGACCGTGCTCGCCCCCACCGACGACGCCTTCGCGGCGCTGCCGCCGGAGGTCGCCGACCAGCTGACGGGTGACCCCGACGCCCTGCGGACGGTCCTCCTCGGCCACGTGATCGACGGCGGCGGGCTGCTGGCGGACCTGCTCGTGAGGATCGGGTCGGTGCCGACCGCCGACGGCGGCACGGTGACGGTGGCGGAGGCCGACGGCGCCGTCACGATCGACGGCGTGGCCCGGGTCGTCACCGCCGACCTCCTCGCCGACAACGGCGTGGTGCACGCCCTCGACGCCGTGCTGCTCGACGGCTCCTGACCCCGCTGCGGTCCGCCCGGTCAGGGCTCCGCGGGGTGACGGGGCCCGGCCACGTCGGACGCCCGTGACCGGATCGCGCCTGCACCGGCGCCGATGGTCACGCTCGGTCCCCTCGGCGATCACGCTGGTCCCCGGGCTGGCGACCGGATCCGGGCGTGTTGTCGAGACGGGCGAGCACCGGACCGGCGCTGATCCCGTGGACGACGATCGACACCAGGATCGTGAACACCGCCACCGCCCACACCTCGCGGGCCGCGGGGAAGAACTCCTCGTTGACCGCGTGGGTGAGGTAGTAGATCGTGCCCATCCCGCGGATGCCGAAGAAGGCGATCGCCTTCTTCGAGGCTGCGTCCTCGTCACCGCCGAGCAGGCCGATCCACCCGGCGAGCGGTCGCACGACGAGCACCACCCCGATGCCCAGCAGCGCGCCGCCGACCGTGAGCCCGGCGAGCGCGCCGTCGACGGCCGCCCCGCCGAGGAGCAACAGGAAGAGGAGGCTGGCGATGCGCTCGAGCGTGTCGGCGTAGTCGTGCATCACGCCGTGGAACTCGTGCGACGCCTCCCGGTGGCGCAGCGTCACCGCGGCGACGAAGACGGCGATGAAGCCGTAGCCGTGCAGGATCTCGGTGATCCCGTAGACCGCGAGCGTGATCCCGAACGCCACCAGGCCCTCGCCCGAACCGGCGAAGGTGTAGCGCACGTCGCGCCCGAAGGTCAGCCGGGCGATGACCCGGCCCAGCACGACGCCCACGACCAAGCCGACGCTCAGCTTCACGACGACATCGTCGAGGACCCACCCGAGGAACCAGTTGCCCCCGACCGCCATGGCGATCGCCAGGTTGGTGAGCGGGAAGGCGAGCCCGTCGTTCAACCCCGCCTCCGACGTCAGGGCGAACCGGACCGGGCTGGCGGGCGTCTCCTCTCCCGCCCCTTCGCCCTCGTCCTCGCCGGGGCCGGGGAGCTGGACCTCCGACGCCAGGACCGGATCGGTCGGGGCCAGCACGGCCCCGAGCAGCACCGCCGCGGCGAGCGGGAGGCCGAGCCCGACCGCGCCGAGCACGGCGATGGCGACGACGGTCAACGGCATGGTGATCCCGAGGAGCCGCCAGGTGGTCATCCAGCTCCGCCACCCCACCGGGCGTCGCAGCTTGAGCCCGGCGCCCGTCAGCGACACGATCACCACCAGCTCGGTGAGCCGCTCGGCGATGTCGTCGTCGGCCCCCGGCCGTGGACCGTCGAGCCCCAACGGGAGGGAGAAGAGCGCGGCACCGACGCCGACGGCGAGGATCGGCATCGACAGGGGCCGGCCGCGCAGACGTTCGGGGAGCACCGCCGCCGCGAGCACCGCGACACCGAGCACGGCGAGGACGACGTTGTACTCCATAGGTGCGAGCAGCCCTACCCCGCGCGACGGCTCGCCAACAGCCCTGTGTGGATCGGCGGTGATCTCACGACACCGACCGGCACGAGGCAGCCGATCCTCGAGCGCCCCCGGCAGGATTCGAACCTGCGACCATCGGATTAGAAGTCCGGTGCTCTGTCCAGCTGAGCTACGAGGGCGGGCGCCGCGATCCTCCCACGACTCCCGGCGGCGTGGGACCCCCGTCACCGGCTGCGGTCGGAGGTGCCCGCCGGGTCCTCTATGCTGGCGGATCGCACGGTGGCCGTAGCTCAGTCGGTTAGAGCGCCAGGTTGTGGCCCTGGAGGTCGGGGGTTCGATTCCCCTCGGTCACCCCACTCGCCAGTACCATCCAAGGTCCACGTCGTGCGCCTCTAGCTCAATGGCAGAGCAACGGACTCTTAATCCGCAGGTTCTGGGTTCGAATCCCAGGGGGCGTACCACTCGGTGGCCCGGGCGCACCGCCCGGGCCACCGGCGCGTCCGTGCCTACCGCACGAACCGGCTGACGACCTCGACGTGGGGGGTGTGGGGGAACAGGTCGACGAGCGTCGACCACTCGAGCCGGTAGCCCTGGCCCACGAGCAGGGCGGCGTCGCGCCCGAGCGACCCGGCGTCGCAGCTGACGAGGGCGACGTGCGACGCCCCGGTGGCGACCACCTTCTCGACGCCTGCGGCGGCCAGGCCGGAGCGGGCCGGGTCGGCCACCACCGCGACCGCCGGCGACGGCCGCCAGCGCTCGACGGCCGAGCGGATGATGCGGGCGTCGGGCACGTTGACCTTGGCGTCGGCCATCGCATCGCGGTCGCGCTCCACCGCGATCACCTGGCGACCGCCCCCCACCGTGCCGGCGAACAACCCGATGCCGGCGTAGAGGTCGGCCAACGGACCGTCCGGCGCGCCCTCGAGGGCGCGGCC
>DATHSN010000435.1:0-2878 GCA_035464115.1 Acidimicrobiales bacterium
GGCGCCGTTCTCCCCCTCCCCGTCGGTGCAGGGCCAAGTAGTCGTCGCCGTCGTCGACGCCGTCCCCGACCACCTCGACGCGCTCGGCGTGCTCGTCGGACCCGACGGGGCGCCCCCCGCCGCACTGGGCTCGGGTCGTGACGAGCTGACCGCCGCCGGGTTCACCGGCGCGCTCGGGACGACCCTCGTGGTCCCCCGACCCGGCTCGCCCACCGTGATCGCCGTCGGCACCGGTCCCGACCCCGACGGCGCCGCGCTGCGCGACGCCGCCGCCGCGTTCGCCTCCGCCTCGTCGCCCCACGCCGCCGTCGGGCTCGACCTCACGTCGGTCACGCTGGCCGGCGAGCTCGCCGGGGAGGCGGCGGTCGAGGGGGTGGTGCTCGCCCGCTACGCGTACGACGTGCTGCGCCGCGAGCCGGCCGGGCGTCCCGTCACCGACCTGGTCCTCGTGACCTCGACCGACCGGGTGGAGGGCACGCGGTCGGGCGCGGCGCGGGGCCGCGTGCTGGCGTCGGCGACCGAGCTCGCCCGTGACCTGGCCAACACGCCCCACAGCCACCTCACGGCGACGCGCCTCGCCGAGATCGCGGTGTCGTTGGGCGCCGAGCGCGGTCTCGACGTCGAGGTGTTCGACGCCGACGCGCTGCGCGAGATGCAGGTGGGTGGGCTCCTCGCCATCAACCAGGGCAGCAGCGAACCGCCACGGATGGTGCGCATCACCTACCGCCCCGACGGCGACCCGGCCGGGCGGCTCGCCATCGTCGGCAAGGGGATCATGTACGACTCGGGCGGGCTCGGCATCAAGCCGAACGACCGCATCCACGCCCAGATGAAGAACGACATGTCGGGCGCCGCGGCGGCGCTGGCGGCCATGGCCGTGCTCCGCGACCTCGGCTGTCGCGCCGAGGTGACCGCCTACCTCATGTGCACCGACAACATGCCGTCGGGCACCGCCATCGCCCTCGGCGACGTGATCACGATCCGGGGCGGCACCACCGTCGAGGTCATGGACACCGACGCCGAGGGCCGCGTCGTGATGTCCGACGCCCTGGTGCTCGCCACCGAGGACGGGGTCGACGCGGTCATCGACATCGCCACCCTCACCGGGTCGGCGCTGCGGGCCCTCGGGTCCGACATGGCCGCGCTGCTCGGCAACCACGACGAGGTGCTCGCCCAGGTGGAGGCGGCCGCCGTGGTGACCGGCGAGCCGGTGTGGCGGCTGCCGCTGCACCGTCGCTACCGCCGCCAGCTCGACTCGCTCACCGCCGACGTGATGAACGTCGGCTACGGCGACGCCGGCGCGATCACCGCGGCGCTGTTCCTCGCCGAGTTCGTGGGCGACACCCCGTGGGCCCACATCGACATGTGCGGGCCGGCCCAGGTCGACGACGGCCGCTCGTGGCTCCCCGCCGGGTGCAGTGGCTTCGGCGCCCGGCTCCTCGCGCAGGTGGCGGTCGACTTCCGCCCGCCTGCGGCGTAGGGCGGCGACGCCGTGGCGGCCGTCGACCCCGCGCTCGAGCGCGACGCCCTCGTGCGATCGATCGCCGCCACGGCCCTGCTCGGCGGGTTGGGCATCGTGTGGGGGATCGCGAGCGGCTCGCAGATGATCCTGTTCGACGGGGTGTTCGCCCTCGTCGGGATCGCGGTCTCGTGGCTGCTCCTGCGTGCGTCGGCGCTCGCCGAGCAGGGCCCGTCGCGGCACTACCCCTTCGGCCGTGAGGGCGCCACACCCCTGGTGATCGGCATCCAGGGGTTCGTGCTGCTCGCCACCTTGCTCTACGCCATGGTGGAGTCCGTCGGCGTGATCCGAGCGGGAGGAACCGAGCTCACGCCCGGGTTCGCCCTCCTCTACGGCGTCATCACGGCGCTCGCGTCCCTCGCCGTCACCGCCTGGCTCCGCCGGCGCGCCGATGGCTCCGACATCGTCGCCGCCGAGGCCACGGCCTGGGGCGTGGCGGCGTGGCGCGGCGTCGGCATGGTCGTCGGGTTCGGCGCCATGTGGGCCCTCGAGGGCACGGGTTGGGACGCGGCCGTCCCCTACATCGACCCCGCCATGGTGCTCGTCACCTGCGCGGTGTTCCTGCCGGCCCCGACGACGATGGTCCGCACCACCGTGGTGGAGCTGCTCGAGGGGGCACCGACCCCGTCCGTCCAGGCCGCGGTCGACGACGCCGTCGCCACCACGAGCGCCGACGTCGGGTTGCCCGCGCCGGTGGCGACCCGCACGACGAAGCTCGGCACCAAGCTCTACGTCGAGATCGACCTGCTCGTCACCGACGACACCACGGTGCGACAGGTCGACGCCTACCGGTCCTCGGTGCGTCGTCGGCTCGCCGATCTGCCCTACGACGTGTGGCTCAACGTCGACCCGAGCACCGATCCCTCGTGGGGTCGCGACGAGTCCGGGGAGCGCACCGGCGCCGGGTGATCGGCCACCCGATCCGGGTGACGACCCCGGCGCCGCCTCGTGCCATGCTCGCCGCGCCTCGTGCGCCGCGGCCCGACCCCCTTGCCCTGGAGGACCCATGACCACGTCCACCGCCGAGCCCGGTCCCGCCACGTCGCTGATCGACGCGGTCGACGCGCTCCTCCCGACCCTGGTCGCCGACCTCGAGCGCCTGGTGCGGATCCCGTCGATCGCGTTCCCCGACTTCCCCACCGAGCCGCTGCTCGCCGCCCACGACCTCGTGGTGCAGCTGCTGCGCGACGCCGGCGTCGAGCACATCGAGGACCTGCACGTCGAGGGCAAGCGGGCGCCCGTGATCACCGCGTCGATCCCGGGTCCCGCCGGGGCCCCGACCGTGTTGCTCTACACCCACTACGACGTCGTGCCCGCCGGTGACCTCGAGCTGTGGGACTCACCGCCCTTCGAGCCGAC
>DATHSN010000436.1:0-36476 GCA_035464115.1 Acidimicrobiales bacterium
CGAACGAGTGACCGACCACGACGAAGCGCCGGGCGCCGCGACGGGCGGTGAGCTCGGCGGCGGCGAGCACGTCGTGGACGCACGCGTCGAGCTCGCCCGGCTGGCGGTAGCCGACGCGCACCGTGCCGATGCCGTCGGCCACCCAGGCCGAGCCCAGCTCGTGGTAGGCGTTGCCGGCCGGGCCGAGCAGCCCGCCCATCGCCCCGCCGACCATGAGGACCACGTCGGTGAGCTGGGCCGGACCGTGCCACAGCAGGGTGAGCAGCCCGCCCATCGTGTAGAGCTCGAGGTGGTCGAGCTCGTCGGTGAGCGCCACCTCGGCCGCAGCGAGGGCCCGCAGCGCGGCGAGCGGCCCGGGGGCGTCGTCGTCGACGGCGCCGTCCGAGGTGGCGCCCGCCGGGGTGGCGCTCTCGCCGTCGGGCGGGCCGGGATCGGTCACGGCTGGACCTCGGGGGGCAGGACGACGACCGGGCACGGGGCGTCGTGGAGCACGACCGAGCTCACCGAGCCGAGCAGCAGGCGGCGGACCCCACCCATGCCCCGCCGGCCGATGACCACCATCGCGGCCCCGGCGGCCTCGTCGACGAGGACGACCGCCGGGTCGGCCTGCACCACGATGGCGTCGACCTCGACCCCGGTGGTGTCGGCGTCGGCCAGCGCCCGGTCGAGCGCGCCCCGGGCCGCGGCCTCCATCTCCTCGGGGGCGCCGGGCGCCGCGTCGGTGCCGCCACCGAGGAGCCAGGTCGGGTAGTGCCAGGTGTGCACGGCGCGGACGGCGACGCCGCGGCGGCGGGCCGCGTCGAGCGCCCAGGCGAGCGCCCGTCGGGACTCCTCGGAGCCGTCGACCCCGACGACGATGGGACGCAGGTCGGGATCGGTGGTCGCCGCGGGGTCGGTGCGCTCGGTCATGACCCCAGTCTGACCGGCGCGTCGGGCCCCGCCGGTCATCGGGGCCGGGCAGCGCCCGACGTGGGCGCGCCTAGACTCCGGTCGTCCGGGTTCCACCCGGCAGGCGCCGGTGCCCGAGCGGCCCAAGGGAACGGCCTGCAAAGCCGTACAGTCGTCGGTTCAAATCCGACCCGGCGCTCGATCGAGCGAGCGAGACACCGCCCGTCGACCGTGTCGGCGGGCGGTCCCGCGCCCGCACCGGGTGAGGGCCAGGGGTCACTCGAGGCGGTCGCGGGCCGCCCAGCCCACCACCGCCGCGCTGGTGGCCAGGGCCACCACCGCCACGCGCCGACCTCGGGGCAGGGTCCCGAAGGCGAGCACCGACGCGGCGGCGTCGACGGCATCGGCCGCCGCCGCCCAGGTGACCCAGTGGCGCACCGAGGGATCGCCGCGATCGAGCGCGCCCAGCACCCCGACCCCGAGGGCGACGTCGCGGACGCCGAGGGCGCGGGCGAGCACCGTGGCGCCGGGCTGGTCGGCCGCGTCGCCGACCCAGGCCGCGCCGATGCGGCGGGGGGCGACGGTGAGGCCGACGCCGAGCGCCACCCGTCCGAGGGCCAGCAGCCGGCTGAGGTGGCGGTGATCCATCGCGGCAGTGTGGCACGGGCCATGCTGGAGCGGTGACGCCGCCCTTCGACCAGGACCTCGCGGCCGACGAGCCCGGGCGCGAGGCGGTCGGCGGTCCGATCCGGCCCCGTGCCGCGCCGATGTTCGCCCCCTGGTCCGGCCGGCCCGAGATCAGCGCCGGTGTGGCGGCGGGCGCGGCGGCCGTGCTGTGGCTGGTGGCGCCGTTCCTGCGCTGGGCGGTCTACGTCCCCGACGTGATCGACCGCGACGTCACCGGCTGGCGCGACGCCACCGGCGGGCTGGGCGACGGGTGGATCGTGGCCGGGCTCGCGGCGATGGCTGCGGTCATCGCCGAGCGCTGCATCACCGGGCGCGCCGGACCGGGGACCCGGCCGTTGCTGTGGGTGGCGTCGCTGGGCGCGGTGACGCTGGTCGCGGCCACGTGGTGGCAGCTGGGTGAGGCCGCCGCCGAGCTGTCCCGGGTCACGGGGGAGACCGTGGTGATCCGCCCCGGATGGGGGCTCCTCGCCGTGCTCGCCGGGGCGCTGGCGGCGGCGCTGGCGGGGCGGCTCCACGAGACCGACCCCGACCATCCGCTGCGACCCGATCGGCGACGATCGCGCGGCGCCGCACGGCTGCTACGCTCCTCACCCTCTGGGGCCGTTAGCTCAGTTGGTTAGAGCACTTGCATGACGCGCAAGGGGTCGGGGGTTCGAATCCCTCACGGCCCACTCCAGACGTGCACCACGTCGTCAGACTGCGTACCCGAGGGGCCGGCCCGGCCCCTCCGTCGCGTCGGGGGCCCGAACCGCACCGTCGGTGGGTCGGCCGGCGCGGGCCCACTCGGGGAAGCCCGTGTCGAGGCGCCGAGCCCGGAAGCCTCGGGCCCGCAGGCGGCGCACGGCCTCGTCGGCGTAGGCGCAGTAGGGGCCGCGGCAGTAGGCGATGATCTCGCGGTCGCGGGGGAGCGCGTCGAGCGCGGCGTCGAGGTCGTCGACGGGGATCGACCGGGCACCGGTGATGTGCCCGGCGGCGTGCTCGAGGCCGGGGCGCACGTCGATGACCACGGCCCCGCCCGCCTCGAGTCGCGCCGCGAGCTCCTCGGCGGTGACGGCGTCGACCTCGTCGCGCTCGCCGAGGTAGGCGTCGGCGAGCACGTCGACGTGCGCCACGTGGGTGGCCGCGACGTCGCGCACCGCGGCCCACAGCTCGGCGACGCGGTCGCTGGTGAGCCGGTAGATGATCCGCTGGCCGTCGCGCCGTGAGGTCGCCAGCCCGGCGGCGGCGAGGGCGCGCAGGTGGTGCGACGTGTTGGCGACGCTCTGGTCGATCTCGGCGGCGACCTGCTCCACCGAGCGCTCGCCCTGGGCGAGCAGGTCGACGATCTCGGCCCGGCGTCCGCTGCCGAGCGCCTTGGCGACCGACGCCAACCCGTCGTAGAGCTCGTCCTTCGCGATCCGGGAGCGTGCTGCGGTCATGTGTTCAAACTACTGCTTGAGCATCCGGGGTGGGCGGCCCTATGCTCAAAGGAATGTTTGAACATAGTGGTGGCGGTCGGTCGTGACGGGTCGGGCCCCGATCCGACTCGGGCTGCGGGAGAACCTCGGCCAGTTCCTCCTCCTCGTCGGCGTCAACGCCCTGGTCGGCGGGATGATCGGCCAGGAGCGCACCGTGCTCCCGCTGCTGGCCGACGAGGAGTTCGGCCTCACCGCGTTCTCCTCCACCCTCACGTTCATCGTGGCCTTCGGCATCGTGAAGGCGGCCACCAACTTCGTCGCCGGCACCCTGTCGGACCACTTCGGGCGCAAGCCGGTGCTCGTCGCCGGGTGGCTCATCGGGCTGCCGGTCCCGCTGATGATCATCTGGGCCCCGACCTGGGGGTGGGTGATCGCCGCCAACGTGCTGCTCGGCGTGAACCAGGGCCTCACCTGGTCGACCACCGTGATCATGAAGATCGACCTCGTCGGCCCGGCCAAGCGCGGGCTGGCCATGGGGTTCAACGAGGCCGCCGGGTACGGCGCGGTGGCCGCCACCGCGCTGGCCACCGGGGTCATCGCCGCGCGCTGGGGGCTGCGGCCCGAGCCCTTCTACCTCGGCCTCGCCTACGGCGCGCTCGGCCTCGGCATCTCCGCCGTGTTCGTGCGCGAGACCCGTGACCACGCCCGTCACGAGGCCGCCAACCACGTGACCGTCGCCGGTCACCTCCACGGCGAGCTCGGCACCCGCGACATCTTCGTCCTGACGTCGTTCCGCGAGCGGGCGCTGTCGTCGTGCTCGCAGGCCGGGTTGGTCAACAACCTCAACGACGGGCTCGCCTGGGGCCTGCTCCCGCTGTACTTCGCCGCCGCCGGCGTGTCGGTGGCCCGCATCGGCGTGCTCGCTGCGCTCTACCCGGCGGTGTGGGGCCTCGGTCAGCTCGTCACCGGCGGCCTGTCGGACCGCATCGGCCGCAAGCCGCTCATCGTCGGCGGCATGCTCGTGCAGGCCGCCGCCCTCGCGCTGTTCGCCGCCACCGAGGGCTTCGGCGTCTGGGCGGCCGCGGCCGTGCTCCTCGGAGCGGGCACGGCCATGGTGTACCCGACCCTGCTCGCCGCCATCGGCGACGTCGCCCACCCCGGCTGGCGGGCCCGCTCGGTCGGTGGCTACCGCCTCTGTCGCGACGGCGGCTTCGCGGTGGGGGCACTGCTCGCCGGCGCCCTGGCCGACGCGTTCGACATCAGCGTCGCCATCTGGGCGGTGGCGGCCCTCACCGCCGCCTCGGGCCTGGTGGTGCTGGTCCGCATGTACGAGACCCACCCCCGCCACGACCGCGTGCCCGTCCCCGTCGACGTCGACCTCGAGAGCTGAGCCCTCCTCGGCGCACCGGCGCGCATGGCGCGCAGGGCGCGCAGGGCGCGCGTCTTGGGGGTCGGTTCGTGGGTCGCGGAACCGGCCCGCAGCCTCAGCACCGCGCCGGTGCGGTCGATCACCTAGGCGAGCGAGTGGCGAGGAGGTCGGGGTGCCACCGAGTGGATGGGCGCCGTGCCGGCGTCGCGGTCGACGATCGCCGAGCCCCGGGTGACCGCGCTCGTGATGACGATCGTCGCCGTGGCGCTCGTGGCCGGGTCGATGGCGGTGGGCGTCGCCCTCGGCCGGCGCCGTGGCCCGGTGGTCGACCCCGTGGCGCCGGACGTCGGGGAGGCGATCAGCGCCGACCAGGCCCGCACGGCCCTCGACGACCTCGGCGCGCGCGTGTGCCGGTACCGCCTCGACGACCACGTCATCACCTCGTGCAACGCCCACTACGCCGCCGGGTTCGGCCTCGCCCCCGACGCGCTGGTGGGCCGGCGGCTCGACGAGGTGCTCAGCGCCACCGAGCTCGACGCCCTCCGCGCCCGGCTCCCCGTGCTGGTCGAGCGGGGGAGCGGTGCTCCCAGCCAGAACCTGCGCACCGCGGCCGACGGGAGCGAGCACGTCGACGTGTGGATCGACCGCATCGTCGTCGGATCCGACGGCGCCCCCGAGGTGCTCGCGGTGGGCCACGACATCACCGACCAGGCGATGGCCGAACGGGCGCTGCGGTCCTCCGAGCTGCGCTACCGCACCCTGCTCGAGGAGCTGCCGGTGCCGATCGTGGTGGCCGACCTGTCCGGGATCCTCGTGGCGAACCAGTCCGCCGCCGACCTCGTCGGCCTGCGCGACCCCGCCGAGCTGGTGGGGCGGGCCCCGAGCGACTTCTACGTGAGCGCCGACCGGGTCGGCGTGCGCAGCCGCCTCGCCGAGGTCGACGCGGGGACGAGCTCGTCGCAGGTCATGCGGGGTGAGATCGAGACGCCGAACGGTCGGCGCGCGGTCGACGCACGGGTCATCGACGTGGAGCTCGACGGGCGGCCGGTGGCCCTGGCGGTGCTGACCGATGTCACCGACCACCTCGCGGCCCTCGACGCCGCCGCCTCGTCGGAGGCCAGGTACCGCAACCTGCTCGAGCAGCTCCCGCTCCCGGCCTACGTGCGCGACCGTGACGGCACGATCCTGCTCGCCAACCCGGCGGCGCTGGCGTGGCTCGGGGTGCGCGCCGACGACCTGATCGGCACGAGCATCGTGGACCGCATCGCGCCGTCGGACCACGCGCTGGCCGTCGACGTGGTCGAGTCGCACGCCCTGCTCGCGTCGTTCGAGATGGGCTTCGTCGCCGCCGGCGGCCAGGAGCGCCGGGCCGAGACCATCGCCGCCCCGGTCGAGCTCGACGGGGTCGAGGCGGTGTTCGTCGTGCTGCGGGACGTCACCGACCACCGCCACGCCGAGGCGGTCCTGCTCGCCGCGGAGCGGCGGCAGCGGATGGTCCTCGACGCGGCCGACACCGCCGTGCTCCTGCACGACGCGACCGGCCGGATCACCTTCGCCAACGTCGCCGCCGCCCAGCTGCTCGGCGAGCCCGAGCCCGACATGCTCGAGGGGCTGCACACCGACACCTGGCTCTCCGACGCCATCGACGTCCACGGCGAACCGCTCGGGCGCAACGCGGCGCTCGTGAGCCGCGTCGTCGACGGCGGCGAGACGGTGTCGGGCCTCGAGCTGGGCCTGACCGTCGGCGACGGTGCCGTGCGGTGGCTGCGGGCCTCGGCGACCGCAGCCGAGGGCTCCGAGGGCGGCGACGCGGGGTTCGTGGCCGCCGTGTGCTCGTTCACCGACGTGACGGTCCAGCACGAGGCGCGCGTCGCGCTGGCCGACAGCGAGGCCCGGTTCCGCGCCCTGGCCGAGCACGCGCCCGTCGCGATCTTCACGGCGTCGGCCGATGCTCGGCTCGACTACGTGAACCCCGCGTGGACGGCCCTCACCGGCCGGACCGCTGCCGACGCGCTCGGCGCCACGGCCCACGAGCAGCTGCCGGGCGCCGACGGTGTCGACCCGGTCGGCTCGTGGCGTCGACTCGGCGATGCCAGCTGGTCGATCGAGCACGACCTGGTGCGGGCGGACGACGCCGTGCTGCACGTGCAGACCACGGTGGCCCGGGTGCGGGGCAGCGACGGCGTCGACCGCCACGTCGGGACCATGGTCGACCTCACCG
This sequence comes from Acidimicrobiales bacterium, assembly GCA_035464115.1. Lineage (GTDB taxonomy): Bacteria > Actinomycetota > Acidimicrobiia > Acidimicrobiales > SKKL01 > DATHSN01. Next base: position 6,563 of record DATHSN010000436.1, read on the forward strand.
AGCGCCACCGGATGCAGGCCCGCCTCGCCCACGAGGCCACCCACGACGGCCTCACCGGGCTGGCCAACCGGACGCTGCTCGTCGAGCGGCTCCACGACGTGATCGAGCGGCGGGGGACCGCCGACCACCCGGCGGTGCTGTTCATCGACCTCGACCGCTTCAAGGCCGTGAACGACCTCTACGGCCACGACGCGGGCGACGAGCTGCTGCGGGCGGTGGCCGGCCGGCTCATGGCCCGCACCCGTCCCGACGACACCCTGGCCCGCATCGGCGGCGACGAGTTCGTGCTGCTCGCCGCCGAGCTGCCGAGCCGCTCGGCCGCGGAGGCCCTCGCCGGCCGGCTCGAAGCCGAGCTGCGGGCCCCGTTCCGGCTGGCCAAGGCCACCGTCGAGATCGGCGCGTCGATCGGCGTGGCCCACATCGAGGCCCCGGCCACGGTCGACGCGCTCCTCGCCGAGGCCGACGCGCAGATGTACCGCGCCAAACAGGACCACCACCACGACGACGATGCCGCGCCGGTGCGGGTCATGGTCTGGAGCGACGACCTCGAGCTCGGGGTCCCGGCGATGGACGACGACCACCGTCGCCTGGTGGCGTCGATCGCGGCGGTCGGGACCAGCCTCGGCGCGAGCGACGCCGCCGCGATCGACGCGGCGTTCGACGCGCTGTCCGCGGAGACCGTGGCGCACTTCGCGCGGGAGGAGGCGGTGATGGTGCGCCTCGGCTATCCCGAGGTGGACGCGCACCGCGAGGAGCACCGCCGCCTGCTCGGGGCGGTGGCGCGCTTCCGGGCCCAGGACCACGGGCGCGCCGACGGTCGCAGCGTGGTCCGGTTGCTCGAGGAGTGGTTCACGAACCACGTGCACGGGGCGGACCAGGCGTTCGCGACGTGGGCGAGCGCAACTGTTGACACCGAACATGACAGTTCATAGTCTCTCGGGGTCGTTGACCACCCGGGGGAGACCGCCGTGACCGATGTCCTGCTCGACTCGTTGCAGCGCCGGATGCGGGCCATGCACTCGCTCTGGTACGACGCGGTGGCCACCATGGACATCGACCACGTCAACCACGTCGACCGCGACGACGTGCTGCCCATCGCCTTCTCGCTGTTCCACTACACGAACATGCAGGACGCCACCTACATGGTGCTGACCGGCGAGCTGCCGATCTGGGACGCCGCTTGGCAGTCGCGGGTGCAGATGGCCATCGACGATCACGGCAAGGAGCGCACCCAGGCCGAGATGTGCGCCCAGCGGGTCGGCGACTACGACGCCATGTGCGAGTACCAGCGCACCGTCTTCACCCGCACCGAGGCCTGGCTGGCCGCCCTCGACCCCGCCGAGCTCGACCGCGTCGTCGTGCCCCGGCCGCTGCCCCCCGTGGTCGAGAACACCTACAGCGCCCGGGTGGCCGGCCCCCAGGGGGTCACGGTGCTCGACGCCATCGAGTGCTGGTGGTACCAGCACGGCCTGCGTCACATGGGCGAGGTGGAGTGGGCCCGGGGCCGGCTCGGCCTCGGCGGCATGACCTCCTGAGCCAGCTCGGCGCGCCCGCCTCCCGGGGGCGCGGGTGAACCTGGTCACACATTGGTGCAGATCGTGCAAGTTTGCGTAATCTGCAACCAATGACCGAGATCGGGCTGCGCGAGCGCAAGAAGCAGGAGACCCGCCGGTCGCTGGTGCTCGCCGCCCTGGCGCTGGTCGACGAGCGCGGGCTCGACGCCGTCACCATCGACGAGATCGCCGCGGCGGCGGGGGTGTCGACGCGCACCTTCTTCAACCACTTCGACTCGAAGGAGGACGCCGTGCTCGGCGTCCCGAGCGAGGTGATGGCCGAGATGCACGAGCGCCTGGCGGCGCGCCCGGCCGACGAGGCGCCGCTCGCGGCGCTGCGCGAGGCGTTCCTCGAGGTCGCCGACATGTTCGAGCGCGACCCGAAGGAGTGGTCGTGCCGGATGGCGCTGGTCGACGCCGAGCCCGTCCTCCTCGACCGCCTGGCGGGCGCGTTCGCCCGGTTCGAGCGCTCGCTGCGCGCCGTCGTCGCCGACCGCCTGGGCGTCGATCTCGACGACGGCTATCCCGAGCTGGTCGTGGCCTCGGCCATGGTCGCCGCTCGGGTGGCCATGCAGCGCTGGCAGGCCGACCAGGGCACCCGCCCCTTCCGTGAGGTCCTCCACGACACCTTCGCCGTGCTCGAGCACGGCCTGGTGCCACCCCCCGTCTCCCCCCGATCTGCGAGGTAGCCGCCGTGCTCGAACGACTCGGACGCGTCACCCACGAGCGCCGCGGGCTCGTGGTGATCGCCTGGCTGGTGGCGTTGGTGCTGGCCGGCACCTCCGTCGGTGCCATCGGCGGCGCCTTCTCCTCGGAGTTCTCCCTGCCCGACGTCGAGAGCGCCCAGGGCTTCGACGTGCTCGACGAGCAGTTCGGCGGCGTCGGCGGCGGTCTCACCGGATCGATCGTGGTGCAGGCCGACCAGGGCGTCACCGACCCCGAGGTGCAGGCTGCGCTCGAGGCCTACTTCGCCGAGGTCGACGCCCTCGACGACGTCGAGGTGGTCAGCCCGTTCTCCGAGCAGGGCGCAGGTCAGATCGCGTTCGCGGGGGAGCAGGCGGGACGGATCGCCTACGCCACCGTCGAGGTGCCGCGCGACCTGTCGTTCGAGGAGTCGCTGGCGGTCGGCGAGACCATCCGCGAGCTGGCGCCGGAGGTCGACGGGCTGCGCGTCGAGGTCGGTGGCCAGATCTTCGCCGAGTTCGAGCCGCCCGAGTCCGAGATCCTCGGCCTGGCCTTCGCCATCTTCATCCTCATCATGGCCTTCGGCTCGGTGCTCGCCATGGGCCTGCCCATCGGCACCGCGCTGGCCGGCATCGGCGTGGGCGTCAGCATCGTGACGCTGCTGTCCAACGTCCTCGAGATGCCCGACTTCACCACCACGCTGGCCGTGATGATCGGCCTCGGCGTCGGCATCGACTACGCGCTGTTCATCGTCACCCGCTACCGCGAAGAGCTCCACGCCGGGCGCTCCAGCGTCGAGGCCACGTCGGTGGCCATCGACACCGCCGGGCGGGCCGTGCTGTTCGCCGGCACCACCGTCGTCATCTCCCTGCTCGGCATGTTGCTCATGGGCCTCGAGTTCGTGCGGGGCCTCGGCATCGGGGCGTCGATCACGGTGGCCGTCACCATGGTCGCCTCGGTCACGTTGCTCCCCGCCATCCTCGGCTTCGCCCAGCACCGCGTCGAGGTCACCCGCCGTCGGGGCGTCGTCGCCGCCGCGCTGGTGGCGCTCGCCCTCATCGGGGTCGGTCTGGGTGTCGACGCCCTGCTGTTCGCCGTGCCCGCCGCGGTCATCGTCCTGGTGGTCGGCACGTTCGTGCCGTTCCTGCGCCGTGAGCTCCCGCCCCGGGCCCGCCGCCCACTCGAGGCCACCCTCGCCTACCGGTGGAGCCGGGTCATCCAGGCCCACCCGTGGACGGCGTTGATCACAGGGTCCGTGGTGCTCGTGCTGGTGGCCATCCCGGTCTTCAGCTTGCGGCTCGGCTTCAGCGACGAGGGGAACTTCCCGACCGACACCGACGCCCGTCAGGCCTACGACCTGGTGGCCGAGGGCTTCGGCCCCGGCTACAACGGCCCGCTGGTGCTCGTCGCCGAGCTGCCCGCCGGCGCCGACCTCGCGGTGATCGGGCGCGTCGACGCCGCGCTCGGCGCCACCGAGGGCGTGGCGTTCGCCTCGCCGGGCCAGCCCAACGCGCCCACCGACCCCACGGCCGCAGTGTGGCGGGTCATCCCCGAGACCGCGCCCCAGGACGAGGCCACCGTCGAGCTCGTCGACCGCCTGCGGGCCGACGTGCTCCCGGCCGCCGCCGACGGCACCGGGGTCGACGTGCTCGTCACCGGTTCGGTGGCCACCTCGGTCGACTTCACGCAGTTCCTCTCGGCGCGCCTCCCCATCTTCTTCGGCGCCGTGCTCGCCCTGTCGTTCGTCCTGCTCATGCTGGTGTTCCGCTCGCTGCTCGTCCCGCTCAAGGCCGTCATCATGAACCTGGTGTCGATCGGCGCCGCCTACGGCCTGGTGGTGGCGGTGTTCCAGTGGGGCTGGGGCGGCAACGTCCTCGGCATCGAGCCGGCCCCCATCGAGCCCTTCGTGCCGATGATGCTGTTCGCCATCGTGTTCGGGCTGTCGATGGACTACGAGGTGTTCCTGCTCTCGCGCATCCGCGAGAACTACCTGCGCACCGGCGACAACGCCGGCGCGGTGGCCGACGGCCTCGCCTCCACCGCCCGGGTCATCACCGCCGCGGCAGCGATCATGGTGTTCATCTTCGGCAGCTTCCTGCTCGAGTCCGACCGGGTCATCAAGCTGTTCGGCCTGGGGCTGGCGAGCGCCGTGCTGCTCGACGCCACCATCGTGCGGATGCTGCTGGTGCCCGCCACCATGGAGCTGCTCGGCGACCGCAACTGGTGGCTGCCCCGGTGGCTCGACCGGCTCCTGCCCACCATCGACGTCGAGGGCGCCCACCACGAGCACCCCGACGACGAGGTCGACCCCCCGGTCGGCGAGCGCGCCCCCGAGCCCGCCCGGGTCTGAGCGTGCGGCGAGCCGTGACCCACCCGGTGGCGTCACCGCCGGCGAGCTCGTGGCGCAGCCCTCATCGGTGGGGGTCCCCGGCCGACGATGACGACGTGCCCGCGCCGTCGACCCGCCCCGACCTGTGATGGACGACCAGCTCAGCGCCTGGCCCCCGATGGCGTCCGAGACCGATCGCGCCACCACCGATCGGCGCCCGAGCCGCGGCTGGGGGTGGACCGCAGCGCTGTGCGGTGCGGTCGTCGTCGCCGTGGTGTGGGCCCCGTTCCTCGGACCGCTCGCCGGCACCGTCGCCCTCGTGGCCCTGGCGGTCGGCGCGGCGAGCACGCTGGTGTGCGCGGGCGGCTCGGCGGCCGTGCCCCGCCCGGTGCGGGTCGTGGCCGCCGGCACCCGGCGCGCCGCGCTCGTGCTCGTGGCGACGTTGGGTCTGCTCGCCGGTGCTGCGGTCTTCGCGGCGATGGCCGCCGATCCCGCCATCGCCCTCGCCGTCGGCGCCGCGCTGCTGCTCGGCGCGGTCGGGGTGCGCGAGCTCGCCTGCGCCTGACGCTCCCGGCACCACGCGCCCGCTCAGATCGTCGGAGTGGCGCTGCGCACCTCGGCCGTGCCGTCGATCACCTCGATGACCTGATCGGCCCGGTCGAGCGCCACCGCGCGGTGCGACACCGCCAGCACCGTGGTGCCCGCCGCGGCCAGGTTCTCCCAGAGGCGGATCTCGGTGCCCACGTCGAGCGCGCTCGACAGGTCGTCGAGCACGACCAGCTCGGGGTGGTGGACCAGGGCTCGGGCCGCGGCGATCCGCTGGCGCTGGCCGCCCGACAGCCGCACGCCCCGCGGCCCGATCAGGGTGCCGGTGCCGTCGGCCATGGCGGCCACGTCGTCGTCGACCGCGGCGAGCACGAGGGCGCGACGCAGCGCATCGTCGTCGGCCAACCCGAGCAGCACGTTGTCGGCGAGCGAGTCCGACAACAGCTGGGGCACCTGGGGCAGGTAGGCGCACTGGGGCGGCACGAGGAACGCCGCCCGGTCGGTGAGCGCCTCGCCGTTCCAGCGCACCACGCCGTCGGTGTCGGTGCGCCAGGTGAGCCCGAGCAGGGCGCGCAACAGGGTGGTCTTGCCGGATCCCACCGGGCCGGTGACCACGGTGAACGACCCGCGCGGGAGCGAGAACGACACGTCGCGGATGCCCGCCCCGGTGGGGTACGCCGCCGCCAGCCCCTCGACGTCGAGGCGCTGCAGCGGGACGCGTGGGGGCCGTGACGGGTCGGGGCGGTCGAGCTCGGGACCGAGCAGCGGCAGGGGTCGGTGCACGGCGGTGCGGGTCGGGTCCTCGTCGGCGACGAGGCGCTGCATGCGCTCGAACGCCACGGTTGCCTGGCGGCGGCGCACCAGTGTCATGCCGATCATCCGGGGCAGCAGCCCGAGCCAGGTGAGGTAGGCGGAGAACAGGGCGATGTCGCCGACGCCGAAGTCGCCGTCGCGCAGCGAGCCGGCGGCCACGATCAGGACCAGTCCGAGGCCGATCTCGGCGGTGGAGGACCCGAAGGCGCGCAGGCCGTCGTCGAGGACGCGGTCGCGCACCGCGGTGTGCCGGCGCTGGTCCATCAGCCCCGACAGCCGGTCGAGGGCCGAGGGGGCGGCGCCGTTGACCTTGATGGTGAGCGCGCCGGCGAGCACGTCGCCGAGCAGGCCCGACACGGCCGCGGTGGCCTCGCGGTCGGCGTGGCGGTAGGCCTTGATCCGCAGGTCGAGGGTCCGGGTGACGACGGCCACCACCACCATCGGCACCGCGATCACCGCGGTGGCCACCGGGTCGACGGTGGCCAGGATGGCGACGGCGATCACCGCGAAGGTGGCGGCGCCGGTGAGGTCGAGCCAGCCGTCGACGAAGAACGCCACGTCCTCGGTGTCGTCGCGGAAGTGGGCGAGGGCCTCGCCCGACGACGCCACCGGTCGACCGGCGTCGTCGCCGCCGCTCGCCACCTGCGCGGTCAGGAGGTTGAGGCGGAGCAGCGACTGCATCATCACCCACGACTGGGTGAACCAGATGGCGGACACGTGCAGGACCACCATGCGGGCGATCTCGGCGCCGAGCAGGGCCAGGGCGAGCCACTGCGCCGTGGAGATCCGACCGTCGGCCAGCGCGGTGAACGCGCCGTCGAGGACCAGCCCGAGCACGATCGGGAAGGTGAAGAAGGCCACCCAGCCGGCGAACCCGAGCCAGAAGACCCGCGGCGAGTGCTGGCTGACGCGCCACGCCAGGCGCCACGCGCTCACGACGCCACCTCGGGGAGCACCGAGGCCGAGAGGCGCAGCAGCTCGGCGTAGCGGGTGGAGTCGTCGGCGGTGAGGTCGAGGCGCTCGCCGTGCTCGACCACCCGGCCGCCGTCGATGACCGCGATCTCGTCGACGTGGCGCAGGGTCGACAGGCGGTGGGCGATGGCGATGACGGTGCGCCCGCGCAGCAGCTCGGCGATGGCGGACTCGATGCGCTCCTCGGTGGCGGGATCGACCCGGGCGGTGGCCTCGTCGAGCACGACCAGGTCGGGGTCGCGCAGCCACACCCGGGCGAGGGCGAGCAGCTGGCCCTCGCCGGCGGAGAGACCGGAGCCGCCCGGGCCCAGGAGGCGGTCGACGCCGGCCGCCACCAGGTGGTCGAGGCCCACGTGGCCGAGCGCGGCCTCCACCGCGTCGGTGGTGAAGCGGGGATCGAACACGGTGACGTTGTCGCGGACCGTGCCGGCGAAGAGCTGGACCTCCTGGGGGACGAGGGCGACCCGTCGCCGCAGCTCGTCGACGGGGATGTCGGCCAGGGGCACACCGCCGAGGCGCACCTCGCCCTCGGTCGCCTCGACCAGGCGCAGCACGAGCCGCGAGATGGTGGTCTTGCCACTGCCGGTGCGGCCCACCACGCCGAGCGACCGGCCCGGGGCGAGGCGCAGCGTGACGTCGCGGAGCACCGGCTCGTGGTCGCCGTAGTGGAACCCCACCGCGACGAGGTCGACGCCGAGCGGTCCCGGCGGGGGAGAGGTGCGCCCGGCGTCGACGATGCTGGGGCGCTCGGCGAGCAGCTCGAGGACCCGCAGCATCCCGCCGTTGGCCTTCTGCACGACCTGGAGCTGGTCCATCACCTCTTCGAGGGGCCGGCGCAGCAGCTGGGTGTACTGGAAGAGGAGGAACGCGGTGCCGATGGTGATGGTGCCCCGCCCGACGAGCGCGGCGCCTCCGCCCAGGGCGAGGACGCCGCCGCTGACCACCGCCAGGTTGATGGCCCGCCACACGTGGAGATAGGCGCGCTCGCGGGTGACGGCGGTGCGCAGGCACGCCGCGCTCTCCTCGACGAAGCGCCACAGCGCGTGGGGCCCGGCGCCGTTGGCGCGCAGGTCCTCGGACGCGGTGAGCCGCTCCTCGATGCCGCCGTAGAGCCGGGCCAGGGCGCCCATCTCCTCGGACGCCTCGCCGACGGCGCGGTCCCGGCGGGCGGCGACGACCGCCACCGCGACGGCCACGTAGGCCGCCATCGCCGCACCGATCCGCCAGTCGATGACCACGAGGACGGCGACCATGCCGACGACCAGCAGGGCGGCGCTGCCCACCTTGACGACCACGCGCGACAAGAAGTCCGACACCGAGGTGACGTCGCCGTCGATCCGCTGGATGAGCTCGCCCGCGGTGTGGGCGCGGTGGAACTCGTGGTCGAGGCCGAGGACCTGCCCGGTCAGGCGGAGCCGCAGCTCGTTCGTGGTCGTCCAGGCGGTGGTGGTGGCGACCCACGCCACCAGCACCGCGACCAGCTGGCCGGCGACGGCGACGAGCAGGTAGATCCCGGCGAGGCCCACCAGGTCGGCGACGTCGGCGTCACCGGTGGCGCCGTCGACGATGGCCCGCAGCACCAGCGGCCCTGCGAGAGGGAGCGCCGCGCCGAGCCCGAGCACCGCGGCGAGCAGCGCGTAGCGGCGCGCGTGCGGGCGCAGCAGCGCGCCGATGGCGCGCCAGTGACCGGTGGGTGCGGCGGACATCGACCCAGTCTCGTCCCGCCGGGCGGGAGCGGGCGACGGGATATCCGGCGTCGTCGGTGGAACGCGCGCATGACTCGCGCGCGGACGGGGCAGGAGAGGCGCACCTCGGGCGGGGGCCCGAGCTGGCGAAAGGACCACACCATGGCGCTGACCACCACCTCGACGTCGACCCGGTTCAGCACCCGACAGCGGCGCGCGCTGGTGTCAGAGGTCGAGCACCACCGCGAGCGGGCGGCGCACCTGCGGGCCGACGCCGCGTCGCTCCTCGAGGACGACCACGTCACCATCACCAGCTTCGACTCCGAGGGGGCCGACGCCGACACGTCGTTCGTCGACCGGGACCAGCTGCTGTCGCTCGCGACCCGGGAGGACGAGGCGGCCGACGAGGCCGAGCGGGCGCTGCACCGCCTCGACGCCGGGACCTACGAGGAGTGCGAGTCCTGCGGTGGTCGCATCGGGCAGGCCCGGCTGTCGGCGATGCCGTCGACCACCGTGTGCGTCTCGTGCAAGGCGGGCTCGATCTTCAGCTGAGCCGGGCCCTCCGGCCCGGTCGTCCACCGACCGGGCCGGAGGGCGGGTCACACCGAGATCATCCGCTGCAGCTCGTCGAGGCGACGGCGGGCGCCTTCTCGGGCGGACCGGGCGCGCTGCAGACGGGTCTCCAGCTCGGTCAGGCTCCGCTCCCGGCGCTCGAGCTCGGCGCGGGCCCGGTTGAGCGCCGCCTCCGCGGCCTGGCGCCGTGATTCGCCGTCGCGGTGCGGCCCGCTGCGCCGACGGGGCCGTTCGGCGCCACGGGGGTCGGGCGGGTGCTCGGCTGGCCCCTCGTCGGGCTGCGCCGTGTCGGGGTCGTGGTCGTGGCTGGTCATGCACGTCACCTCGGATGATCGGTGCTCCTGGGAGTGCCCGCCGGGGCCCGGTCCGATGCGGGGCTGTCGCGCGACCGCCTACGGTGCGAGCGATGGCGAGCTGGTCGGGTCGGTCGAGGTTGCTCCGCGTGGATCGGTCCCCCGGCGCCGGTCGGGGGGTGTTCACGACCCGACCGGTGCGGTCGGGTCAGGTGCTCGAGGTCGCGCCGGTGCTGGTGGTCCCCGAGTCGGAGCGCCCGATCCTGGAGCAGACGCTGCTGCGCCAGTACGTGTGGGACTGGGCGGGAGGCGTGGCCGTCGGGCTCGGGATCGTCAGCCTGGTGAACCACGGCGTGCCGGCCAACGCCCACTGGGAGTCCGACGTCGACGCCGGCGAGCTGTGGCTGACCGCGTGCGCCGACATCGCGAGCGGCGACGAGGTGCTCGTCGACTACAGCCTCGATGGCACCATCGAGCTGTGGTTCACGCCGCGCTGAGCGCGTCCGCCGGCCGCCAGCGGTCGCGGAGACTCCGTGTGGTTCCCCGCCCAACGGGGGCACCCGAGCGTCGCCCTCCACCGGCGCACGTGTCGAGCGGCTGGCCACCGGGCAGGCTGGTCGGATGCGCACCGAGATCCGCCACGAGCCAGACCGCTCCCGCTACGAGCTCCTGGTCGACGGGGAGCCCGTCGGCGTGTGCGACTACCGCACCGAGGGTGAGCGCGTGGTCCTGCCCCACACCGTGATCGATCCGGCCCTGCGGGGTCGGGGACTGGGCGCCGTGCTCGTCGCCGCCGCGCTCGACGACATCCGGGGGACGGGTCGGACCGTGGTCCCCACCTGCTGGTTCGTGGCCGACTTCATCGCCGAGCACCCCGAGTACCACGACCTGCGGGCCTGAGGCGTTTGTCGGGCGGTCCTGCCGGGTACCCGTGTCGCCGTGGCTCACACGTGCGTGGAGGTGGCGGCCGTCCCCGAGGCGGTCTTCGATGTCCTCCTCGACCCGCGGACCTATCCGTCGTGGCTCGTCGGCGCCGACGAGATCCGGGCGGTCGACGACGCGTGGCCGCAGCCCGGGGCGAGGTTCCACCACACCGTCGGCATCTGGCCGGTCCACATCCACGACCGCACCGAGCTCGTCGCCATCGACCGGCCCCGGATGCTGCGCCTGTCGGTGCGGGCCACCGCCCTGGTGCGGGCGACGGTGACGATCACCGTGCGGGGCGACGAGCGCTCGTCGATCGTGTGCATGGAGGAAGAGCCCGCGCACCGCGTCATCGGTCGGGTCGTGCGCCCCGTGCTCGATCCCGCCACCCACCTGCGCAACCACGCGTCGCTGCGGCGACTGGCGGCGCTGGTGCAGGAGCGCACCTCCGCGGTCTAGCCAGGCCGGCGCGGACTCGGCCGGGCCGGCTCAGCGCTCTCCTCGCCAGCGACCCCGGCGGTGGGCCCACAGCGCGGCGCGCGCCGCGTTCGCCCCGCAGGCGCCGTGGACGCCGCCGCCCGGGTGCGCCGAGGCCGACCCCAGGTAGAGCCGGTCGACGAACGTCTCGGGTCGGGCCCAGCCGGTGGTGGGGCGGAAGATCGCCTGTTGGTGCAGCTGGGCGGTGCCGAGGTTGGTGTCGCCGCCGATGAGGTTGGCATCCGCGTGCTGGAGGTCGGTGGGCGACTGGAGGTGGCGTGACCGCACGCACGCCCCGAACCCCGGCGCGTACTGCTCGATGCGGGCCTGGACCCGGTCGGCGAAGCGCTCGGACTCGGCGGCGTCCCAGCGCCCGGTGAGCCCGTCTCCACCCGCGTCACCCCGCACCTGCTGGGGCACGTGGGTGTAGGCCCAGAGGGACTCGGTGCCGGCGGGGGAGCGCGTCGCGTCGGCGGTCGTCATCTGGCCGATGAGCAGGAACGGGCGCGACGGGAGGGCCCCGGTCGCGATCTCGACGGTGGTGCGCGACAGCTCGTCGACGGAGTCGGCGAGGTGCACCGTCCCGGCGCTCCCCACCTCGGGGTCGGCCCACGGCACCGGCCGATCGAGGGCCCAGTTGACCTTGAAGGTGGCCGCACCGGGTTGGTAGCGGGCCAGGTCGGCCGCGACCCGCCCGGGCATCGGGACGCCGCGCAGGAGCCATCCGTAGAGCTGTGGGGCGACCACGTCGGCGATGACGGCGCGTCGGGCGGTGACCGCGCTGCCGTCGACGACGCGCACCCCGGTGGCGCGCCCGGCGCGCACCTCCACGGCATCGACCCGGGCGCCGCACCGCACGGAGCCACCCCCGGCGACGAGCCGGGCCACCAGCGCGTCGGTGAGCCGCCCCGCACCCCCCACGGGGACGGGCCACCCGTGGCGCTGCCCGATGCCGGCGAGCAGCAGGCCGAAGATGCCGCTGGCGGTCGACTCGGGTCCGAGGTCGGTGTGCAGCGCGTTGCCGGCCAGCAGCAGCGCCGCGCCCTCGCCCCCGAAGTGCTCCTCGGCGAGGCGGCGCACCGGGAGCAGCGCCAGTCGGGCCAGGTCCGCCGTCCCGCGCGCTCCGAGGCGCCGCACCAACGACGCCGCCGGCCGCAACGGGGGCATCGGGCGCAGGGCCGCCGCCAGGAGTGGCTCTTCGACCTGCGCCCACCGCGCCATCAGCTCGGCCCAGGCCGCACCGTCGCCCGCGGCGAAGCGATCGAGCGATGTCGCGGTGGCCCCCAGGTCTCGCGAGAGCACGGCGCTGGGTCCGTCGGGGGTCGGGTGGGCGAGCACGGCCGGGGCGTGGGTCCAGCGCAGTCCGTGACGCTCGAGGACGAGCTCGGTGATCACGGGCGAGGCGACCCCGAGCGGGTAGAAGGCGCTGAACAGGTCCACGACGAAGCCGGGCTCGATGGCGGTGGTGCTGCGCACCGCGCCACCAGGTTCGTCCTCGGCCTCGAGGACGAGCACCTCCCACCCCTGGTCAGCGAGGAGGTTGGCGGCGACCAGGCCGTTGGGCCCGGCCCCGATGATGACGGCGTCGACCGATTCGGGCACGAGCCGGGCGCTACCCGGCCGGGCCGGCCGCGAACCGGTCGACCGTGGTCAGCCTCGCGGTGCGGACGAAGGATCTCCGACGAAGCCTCATCGGGGCGAGCCCGGAGCCGATCTCCCGTACCGAAGAAGGCGGTGTCCTCGCCCGGCCGGCTGTCGCCGCCGTGCGTCGGCCGCTGCGCACGGACGCGCGAGGAGGTGCCCCATGGTGGATCGGATCGGACCGGTCGAGGACGCGACGGCGGCGCGATCGCCGAGGTGGATCCAGGCTCCCGAGCACCCGTTGGCCGACCGGCTGGGACGGGTGCCGGTCGAGGTCTTCGAGCTGCCTCCCGAGCTGGTGGACGCGGTGCGGGGCGCCCCGATCCGGACCCCGGGCGTCGACGGCCCGCGGATCGCCGGCCCGGGCAGCGGCCCCGCCGTGCTCGCCCCCGACGGGGGCGGGCGCGACGCCCGACGGGCCCCGCCCGACGGCTCCACCTTCGACGTCGAGCTGTAACCACGGCCCTCGGCCACCGTCGGCGGCGCTCGCCGACGGGAGGTTTCGCGCCGCGTGGTCGAGGTAGCAGACATCCATGCACGACCTCGCCGATCTCGCCGATCTCGTCGCCCGTCGCGGCCCGTTCACGTCGATCTACGTGAACGCGCGCAGCGACCGGGTCGACGCTGCCGACCGCCTGCGGATCGAGTGGGGCAACCTGCGCCGCGAGGCGGCGGCCCACGGAGCGCCCGATGCGGCGATCGCCACCATCGACGAGCTGGCGGCGACCACCCACCACGGAGACGCAGCGGCCTTCGCCGTGATCATCGATGGCGACGGTGGCGCGCACCGCGAGGCGCTGATCGACCCGATCGACCACGACGTCGTCGACGTCGACACGCTGCCACGCCTCGGCCCGATCATCGAGGTCCGCCAGGGATCGATCCCGCACCTGCTGGTCGTCGCCGACCGCGTCGGCGCCGATCTCGTCGCGGTGGCCGGCGGCGGGGAGACGGCGGCCGAGTCGGTGGAGGGCTCCGAGGTCGACATCCACCGGGGGGCGCCCGGGGGCTGGTCGCAGCGCCGGTTCCAGCAGCGGGCCGAGAACCGGTGGGAGGACAACGCCCGCGGCGTGGCCGAGGAGGCGGCGCGCGCCGCCCGTGACATCGGAGCGCGCATCGTGGTGGTCGCCGGCGACGAGCGGGCGGTCGGGTTCCTCCGGGAGCACCTACCGGCCGACGTGGCCGGGCTGGTCGTCGAGGTCGACGGCTCGCGCCACGACGACCTCGACGGCATCGCCGACGACGCGGTGCGGCTGGTCGCCACCGAGGTGGCCCGTGAGGTGGTCGAGCGCCTGGAGGCCTTCGCGTCGGCCCGGGGACGAGGCGACGCGGTCGACGGCGTGACGGCCACGCTCACCGCCCTCACCGAGCGGCGGGTCGAGCGCCTCGTGATCCACGACGATCCCGATGACGACAGGCGGGCCGCCATCAGCGACGACCGCTCGGTCGTGGTGGACGATCCGTCGGACGCCGCGGACATCGGCGTCGACGTCGACGACGCCCGGCTGGTCGATGCGGCCATGGCGGCGGCGTTGGTCACCGGCGCTGCGATCACGATCGTGCCGTCGGCGGGCCGCAACGCACCCGCCGAGGGCCTCGGTGCCAGCCTGCGCGGCGGTGGGACCACCAGCGCGGGATGACCACGGCCCCGGGTCGGGGCGCGACGAGACCCGGCACCGGGGTGGCGCCGGGTCTCGAGGAGAGGCGGGATCAGCGCTTCTTCGAGCGGCCGAGCAGCCACTCCTTCATGGGCGCCGAGGTCGAGAGCTTGATCGAGCGCGACTTGCCGACCTTGATCGACGCACCGGTCTGAGGGTTGCGCCCGCGGCGCGGGGCCCGCTCCGTCATGCTGAAGGCGCCGAAGCCGGGCCACGACACCTTCTCGCCGGCCTTCACCTGCTCGGCGGTGTGATCGAAGAACGCGCCGAGCACCTTCTCGACATCGCTCTTGGACATCTCCGCGCGCTCGGCGACGGCGGTGACGGTCTCTGCCTTGGTGGCCACTGGGGTCCTCCGTGAGTTGATGAGGTGGAACTGCCGCATCTTGTCAGGCGGTCGCCGATGGGGCGCGGATGCTCAGCACCCAGGCGGGGTTTCGCCACCGCCGTGCACGAAAGCCCAGCGGAACAGCCGGTTCCGGGCGTCGGGCCGGCAGGGCTCGTCGTCGAGCCCCGCCCGTGGCGTCAGGCGGTGGCGATCCACGCCTCGACGTTGGTGGTGAGGACCGCCGGGGTGACGCCACCCGAGCCGAGCACGACGTCGTGGAAGCCCCGAATGTCGAAGTGGTCGCCCAGCGCCGCCTCGGCCCGCCGGCGGAGCGCCAGGAGGTGACGCTGGCCGAGCTTGTAGGCCACGGCCTGGCCGGGGAGGCCGACGTAGCGGTCGACCTCGACGGCGATGGTGTCGGCCGCCACCGGCGTGTTGGCCGTGAACCACTCGATGGCGCGCTGGCGGCTCCATCCGAGCGCGTGCAGACCGGAGTCGGCGACCAGACGCCCGGCTCGCCACGAGTCGGCCGTCAGCATGCCGAGGCGCTGCTCGTCGCTGCTGTAGAGGCCCATCTCGTCGGCCAGCCGCTCGGCGTAGAGCCCCCAGCCCTCGACGAACGCGGTGTTGCCCGTGCCGAGGCGGCGGAACGCGGGCAACCCGGCGAGCTCGCTGGCGATGGCCAGCTGGAGGTGGTGACCCGGGATGGCCTCGTGGAACGCGATGGTCTCGGCCTCGAAGCGGTTGCGCTCGTGCGGCTCGTGGGTGTTGACGAAGTAGGTGCCCGGGCGGGCGCCGTCGGCGCTCGGCGGGAAGTAGTAGGCGGGCGGCACGTCGGCGGCGATGACGTCGGGCACCGGCTCGATGCGGCACGGTGCCAGCGGGAGCCGTCCGAACCAGTGGCCCATGGCGGCGCGGGCCCGCTCGAGGGCGGCGGTGGCGACCTCGAGCACCTCGTCGGCCGACGTGTAGCGCAACCCGGGGTCGGAGCGGAGCCGGTCCATCACCGCGGAGGGATCGTCGGTGCCGAACACCCGCCCGCCGAGCTCGGCGTACTCGGCGGCGAGACGCTGGCCGATCTCCTCGAGGCCCACCCGGTGGATCTCGTCGGCGGCCACGTCGAGCCCGGTGTAGGTGGCGACCAACGCCGCGTAGAGCTCGTCGCCGTCGTCGAGCCAGCACAACCCGGCCCGGTCGTCGGCGCGCGCCACGGGGAGCAGGTCGTCGACGAGCGACGTGCGGAGGCGATCGAAGCCGGGACGCACGACGCGGGCGACGACGTCGCGGAGCTGCTCGCGCCACTCGGCCTCGCCGACCCAGTCGGCGGGCCCGGCGACACCCACGAACGGGTCGTGGTCGAGCGGCGACGCCAGGTACGCGTCGACCATGTTGACCGAGCGGGCGAGAGACAGCCGGGCGGGGGTGCGCCCGCGGGCGGCGGCGTCGCGGAAGCGCTGGGCCGCCTGATCGAGCGCGTCGGGCAGTCGCCGGAGCCGCTCCACGGCCATGGCCGCGGCCTCGGGGCTCGGGTAGGCGAGCTGGGCGGCCGAGGTCAGGTAGCTGGCGACCGGTCCCGACATCTGGTCGCTGCGCAGCTCGGCGACGGCCAGGTCGATCAGCCGGACCCGGTCGTCGATCTCGTCGACCAGCAGGGCGCGCGTGACCCGGTCGCCGCCGTCGAGGGTGGCCTCCTCGATCGCCGCTGCCCGGGCCCGTATCGCGAGGAGGGCCTCGCGCTCGCGCGCCTCGCCCTCGGCGGACCAGTCCTCCACCCGGTCGTCGAAGCGGTGGTCGCCGAGGATGGTGGCGAAGGTGGGCGACGACTCCAGGGTGGTCTCCCAGTAGTCGTCGCTGACGCTCTCGAGCTCGGGGTGCATCGCCGCTCCTGTCGTCGGTCCCGCCTGGAGCGTAGGGGTCCGTCGGGGCGACGGGGATGCGCGTCGGCGGGGACCGGTAGCCTCGGCTCATGGTCGACCCCCCCGGCTACCCCACGCGGTGGGAGGCCGACGTCGTCCTCGCCGACGGGGCCACGGTCCGCCTCCGACCGATCCGCCCCGACGACGACGAGCGCCTCGTCGCCTTCCACGGGCGCCAGTCCGCCGAGAGCATCTACTACCGCTTCTTCAGCGCGCGCCCCCGCCTCTCCGACAAGGAGGTCACGCGCTTCACCAACGTCGACTACGTCGACCGCATGGCGTTCGTGGCCATCCTCGGCGACGAGCTCATCGGCGTGTCGCGCTACGACCGCGCGCCGGGCCGCCCGGTGGCCGAGGTGGCGTTCTTCATCGACGACCGGCACCACGGGCGGGGCCTGGCCACCCTCATGCTCGAGTACCTCGCAGCGGCGGCGCGCGAGCAGGGGATCGTGGCGTTCACCGCCCAGACCCTGCCCCAGAACCGCAAGATGCTCGGGGTGTTCAAGCAGGCCGGGTTCGAGGTGTCGACCCGGTTCGACGAGGGCGTCATCGAGGTCGACCTCGGCATCTTGCCCACCGACGCCGCCCGCGCCGCCATCGACGCGCGCGAGCGCCGCGCCGAAGCCCGCTCGGTGGCCCGCCTCATGTCGCCGCGGTCGGTGGCGGTGATCGGCGCCGGTCGCCGGCGGGGCGGCCTCGGCCACGAGGTGTTCCGCAACCTCATCACCCACGGGTTCAACGGGCCCGTCTACCCCGTCAACGCGCACGCCCCCCACGTGGCGAGCGTGCGGACCTACCCGTCGGTCCTCGAGGTGCCCGGTGAGGTCGACCTGGCCATCGTCGCGGTGCCCGCCGCCGAGGTCACCGCGGTGGTCGAGGAGTGCGCCGAGAAGGGCGTCGGCGGGCTCATCGTGATCTCCGCCGGCTTCGCCGAGACCGGACCCGACGGCGTCAGCGCCCAGCGGGGCCTGGTCGAGCTGGCCCGGCGTCACGGGATGCGACTGGTGGGACCCAACTGCATGGGGGTGATCAACACCGCGCCGGCGGTGTCGATGCAGGCCACGTTCGCCCCGGTCGGTCCCGCGCCGGGCGGTCTGGCGCTCCTGTCGCAGTCGGGCACGCTCGGCACCGCCATCCTCGAGACGGCTGCCGACCTCGGTCTCGGGATCTCGACGTTCGTGTCCCTCGGCAACAAGGCCGACGTGTCGGCCAACGACCTGCTCCAGTACTGGGAGGGCGACGAGCGCACCGACGTGGTGCTGCTCTACATGGAGTCGTTCGGCAACCTGCGCAAGTTCAGCCGGCTCGCCCGGCGAGTCAGCCGGTCCAAGCCGGTGGTCAGCGTCACGAGCGGCGTCGGCGCCGCCGCCCACGACGATCCCGACCTGCCCGCCGCGGCCACGGTCGACGCGCTGCTGCGCCAGGTCGGCGTCATCCGGGTGTCCACCATCGAGCTGATGTTCGACGTCACCCGGATCCTCGCCTCCCAGCCGGTCCCGCGGGGTCGACGGGTCGCGGTGGTGTCGAACTCCAGCGGTCCGGCCCGCCTGGCCCTCGACGCGTGCCGCGGCGCCGGTCTCGAACCCGCCCGCCTCACCGGGACCACGCGGGCCGCGCTGCGGGCCGCGTTGCCCGACGCCACCCACGTCGACAGCCCCCTCGACCTCACCCACGAGGCGGGACCCGCCCAGTACGAGGAGGCGGTGCGACTGGTGCTCGCCGACCCGGGGGTCGACGCGGTCATCGCCATCTTCGCTCCGCCGCTCGAGGTGCGCGCCGACCGGGTGGCCCGCGCCATCGCGGCGGCCGCTGATCCCGCCGACAAGCCGGTGGTGGCCACCTACCTGGGCGTGAACCCGCGCCGCAACGCGGTGAGCAGCGAGCTCGCCGTCCCTGCCTTCGCGTTCCCGGAGGAGGCGGCGCGCGCCCTCGGGCGGGTGGCCCGCTACGGCGAGTGGCTCGCCGAGCCCGAGGGCACCGTGCCCGAGCTCGCCGACGTCGACCCCGACGCCACCCGCGCCATCGTCGCCGAGCTGTTGGCCCAGGCCCCCGACGGCTGCGAGCTCGACCCCACCAGCGCCATGGGTGTGCTCGGCAGCTTCGGGATCCGACCGGTGCCCCAGGAGCGGGTGGCCACCCCCGACGACGCCGTGGCCGCCGCCGACCGCATCGGCTGGCCGGTGGTCCTCAAGGCCACCGGGCTCGAGCGGCTGGCCAAGACCGAGGCCGGTGGCCTCGCCATCGACCTGTTCGACGAGGCCGAGCTGCGCCTGTCCTACGAGCGCATGGACGCGGCGCTCGGCGATGCCATGCACCCCGCGCTGGTGCAGGCGATGGCACCGGTCGGCACCGACGTGGCCATCCGCCTGGTGCAGAGCCCGGCGGTGGGCTCGGTGATCTCGCTCGGCATCGGCGGCGCGGTGGCCGACCAGGTGGGGTTCGACTCGTTGCGGGTGCTCCCGCTCACCGACCTCGACGCCGGGCGTCTCATCGACGGGTCGCGGGTCGCCACCGACCTCGCGCCGGGGTCACCGGCCCGGGCCCGGCTCGAGGAGCTGTTGGCGCGGCTCGCGGCGCTGGCCGACGCGGTCCCCGAGCTGGCCGAGATCCGGCTGAACCCGGTGATCGTCTCCGACACCACCGCCGCGGTCACCGACGTGCGGGCACGGGTCGCGCCGTGGCTCGGGCACGAGGCGCCGGTGCGGCGACTCGACGCCGAGTAGCTAGGGCCGGGGCTCGCGAGGGAGCCCGAGCACCCGCTCGCCCAGGATGTTGCGCAGGATCTGGGTGGTGCCCCCCATGATCGTGTAGCCCGGCGCGTAGCAGACGTTGCGGGCCACCCGTGCCGCCAGCGGGTCGACGCCGGGGCCGTCCCAGAGCGTGGCGGCGGGCCCGAGCACCCGGGCGCACAGCCCGGCGACCCGCTGCTCGAACTCGGTGCAGTAGGTCTTGGTGGCGGCCGAGAAGCCCGCCGGGGCCTGGCCGAGGACCTCGCGGAGCACCAGCTGGCGGCCGATGCGGTAGCCGGTCTCGATGGCGGCGATCTCCTGGCGCAGCAACGGGTCGGCGGTGTCGGCCAGCGGGAGCACCTCCCGGTAGAGCGCGTGGTTGCTGACGAGGCGGTCGATGCCCCCGCGCTCGTGCTCCATCTGGCGCATGACCTGGCGGAAGCTGTCGTTCTCGACGCCGACCAGGTGGTCGGCGGGGACCTCGACGTCGGTGAAGGTGACCTCGCAGAAGTGGCGGTTGCCGACCGCGTCGACGATGGGGCGCACCTCGACTCCGGGCGAGCGCATGTCGACCACGAGCTCGGAGAGGCCGCGGTGCGCGGGCGCGTCGGGGTCGGTGCGACAGATGAGGTAGCACCAGTCGGCGGTGTCGGCGCCGCTCGTCCAGACCTTGGCGCCGTTGACGACCCAGTGGTCGCCGTCGCGGTCGGCCCGGGTGCGCAGCGAGGCGACGTCGGAGCCGGCGTCGGGCTCGCTCATGCCGATGCACCACTTCGAGTGGCCCGCCACGATCTCGGGGAGCCACCGGCGCCGCTGCTCGGAGGTGCCGTACTCGAGCAGGGTGGGCCCGATCTGACGGTCGGCGAACCAGCTGGCGGCCACCGGCGCCCCGTGGGCGATGAGGGCCTCGAACACCACGAAGCGCTCGAGCGCGGTGCGGCCGTGGCCGCCCTCGTCAGTTGGCCAGGTCATGCCCAGCCACCCGCGGGCGCCGAGCGCGGCGGAGAACTCGTCGGAGGTGCCCACGATCCAGCTGTCGTCGACGCGACCGCAGCGCTCGGCCCACTCGTCGGCCACCGCCACCGCCTCGGCGCGGAGCGCGGCGACGTGGTCGGGGAGCCGGAAGTCGAGCCCCGCCATCAGGCGTCGCCCCCTCCGCTCAACCCCGAGTCGGGGGTGAGGTCGGGGCGACCCGCCTCGCACCAGCGGCGCAGCGACTCCCAGGGGTAGATGCCGGTGGAGTGCCCGTCGTTCCAGGTGATCGACAGCCCCCAGGCCCCCACCAGCTCGGCGGTGGAGATCGTCAGGGGCTGCGGGCTGCTCGGCGTGGGCCACGGGACCTGTCCGCGGTCGCGGGCGCCGCGGCACCCCGCGCACGGGCACACCTGGCGCAGCTCCTCGAGCCCGAACGAGCAGCGACGGCCGTCGCCGAACTCGACGGTGACGCTCTCGTCGCGCTTCACGGTGATGTCACGGACGTCGAGAGATCCCACGTCGGCATCCTGCCACGGGCCCTCCGCGGCCACCGCACCCGGGGGGCCGAGCGGCGGAGCGCCCGGCCGGCGCGCCGGGGCGCCCGCGCTAGCGTCGGTCGCCGTGGAGATCCGTCCCATCCGCTCCGAGGAGCTCACCGAGGTCGGCGACCTCACCGTCGCCGCCTACGCCGGCGTCGGCCACCTCGACGACGAGTCCGACTACGAGGTCGAGCTGCGCGACGTGGGCAGCCGGGCCCGTCAGGCCGTCGTGCTGGTGGCCGTCGAACCGGGCGCGGAAGGGGTGGTGGGGGCGGTCACCTACGTCCCCGACCGCGCCTCGCCCTACGCCGAGTTCGACGTCGAGCACGCCGCCGGCATCCGCATGCTGGCCGTGGCGCCCCACGCGCAAGGGCGCGGCATCGGCGAGGCCCTGGTGCTCGACTGCCTCGGGCGGGCCCAGGCCGACGGCCGCCGCGAGGTCATCCTCCACACCACCAAGGCGATGGCCGCCGCGCATCGGCTCTACGCCCGCCTCGGCTTCGAGCGCGACCCGAACCTCGATTGGTGGCCCACCCCGGGCATCGAGCTGATCGGGTTCCGCAAGCACCTGTCACCGAACCCCTGACGCCGACTCCCAGGAGATCACCGTGCGCGCCGTCGTGCTCGAGACCAAGGGCGAGCCCGAGGTGCTCACCGTCCGCGAGGTCCCCGATCCGGTGCCCGGCCCCGACGAGGTCCTCGTCGACGTGGTCGCCACCGCCCTCAACCGGGCCGACCTGCTCCAGCGCCGGGGCCTGTACCCCGGGCCGCCCATGGCCCACGAGATCCCCGGCCTCGAGTTCGCCGGGCGGGTGGCCGCCGTGGGCGAGCGCGTCACCGCCCACGCGGTGGGCGACGAGGTGATGGGCATCGTCGGCGGCGGGGCCTACGCCGAGCGCCTCACCACCCACGAGCGCCAGGCCCTGCCCATCCCCGCCAGCGTGGCGGTGGCCGACGCGGGCGCCATCCCCGAGGTGTTCGTCACCGCGTGGGACGCGCTCGTCCTCCAGGGCGGCCTCACCTCGGGGCGCGTCGCGCTGGTCCACGCCGGCGCGTCGGGGGTCGGCACCGCGGCCATCCAGATCGTGCGGGCCCTCGGGGCCTCGGTGATCGTCACCGCGTCGGGGGGCAAGCTCGCCGCGTGCCGCGAGCTCGGCGCCGATCTCGCCGTCGACTACCGCGCCGACGACTTCGTGGCCGCGGCCAAGGAGCACACCGGCGGACGGGGCGTCGACGTGGTGCTCGACGTGATCGGCGGCGACTACCTGCGGCGCAACGTCGAGGCGCTCGCGGTGGGCGGGCGGATCGTGCAGGTGGGCACGATGGGCGACGGCACGGCCACCTTCCCGCTCGGGCTGATGCAACCCAAGCGGGCCACCCTCATCGGCACGGTGCTGCGGGCCCGACCGATCGAGGAGAAGATCGCCGTCACCCAGCGCTTCGGCCGCGAGGTGCTGCCCCTGTTCGACCGTGGGCTGCTGCGCCCGGTGATCGACCGGCGCTACCCGCTCGACGGCATCGTCGACGCCCATCGCCACATGGAGGCCAACGCCAACGTCGGCAAGATCGTGATCGACGTCGCCTGACGGCGGACCTCAGCCGGTGGCGGGCCGAGGGGCGCGCGCCGCCACCTCGATGCCGGCGTCCCACCCCGGGGCACGACCGCCGCGCGGAGGACCGACGGTCGTCATGTCGACCCCGCTCCGCGCCAGCAGCCACGACGTGACCGAGTTCGAGTTCCACATCTCGCCGGCTCGCAGCTCGTCGCGGCCCCACACCGGGGTCGGCACCTGGCCCACCAGGGCGAGCAGGGCCGCGGTGCGATCGGCCCCGAGGTCGAACCGCTCGGTGGCGACCGACTCGACCAGGTCGGGGATGACGCCGTCGCGCCACACCCGCACCTCGTAGCGGAACACCCGGAGCCGCCCGAGCCGTCGGGAGCCGACGGCGCCGGTGGCGACGACGCCGCGGCTCTCGCCGGCGAGGTCGGGGATGGGTGCCACCTCGACCACGTAGCGGCCGTCGGTCGTGTCGACGACGAGGGCGGTGTGGAACAGGGCGCAGCGGGGGCGGCGCTGGAGCGCCGCGACCCCCGCTTCGTAGAGCCTGCCGCTCACCTGCACGACCCGCGTCCCCGCGCCGAGCGGGATCCAGTGGAGATCTGCGCCCGGCACGGAACGCCTGGTGTCAGCGCTGGTCGATGGGCACGTAGTCGCGCTTCTCGGTGCCGACGTAGAGCTGGCGGGGGCGGGTGATGCGCGAGCCCTGCTCGAGCATCTCCTGCCAGTGCGCCAGCCACCCCGACATGCGGGGGATGGCGAACAGCACGGTGAACATCTCCATCGGGAAGCCCATCGACTGGTAGATGAGCCCCGAGTAGAAGTCGACGTTGGGGTACAGCTTGCGGCTGATGAAGTAGTCGTCGGAGAGGGCGACCTCTTCGAGCTTGAGGGCGATGTCGAGCAACGGGTTCTTGCCCACCACCTCGAAGACCTCGTCGGCGGTCTTCTTCACGATGGTGGCCCGGGGGTCGTAGCTCTTGTAGACCCGGTGACCGAAGCCCTGGAGGCGACGCTCGCCGGCCTTGACGCCCGCGATGTAGTCGTCGACGTTGTCGTACGAGCCGATGTCGCGCAGCATGCGGATGACGGCCTCGTTGGCGCCACCGTGGCGAGGTCCGTAGAGGGCGGCGGCGGCCGCGGCGGTGGCCGAGTAGGGGTCGGCGAGCGACGAGCCGACCGTGCGCATGGCGGTGGTGGAGCAGTTCTGCTCGTGGTCGGCGTGCAGGATGAACAGCACGTCGAGCGCCCGGGTGAGCACGGGGTCGGCGTCGTAGCTGGGCTCGGCGATCTTCCACATCATCGACAAGAAGTTCGCCGGGAAGCTGAGGCTGTTGTCGGGGTAGATGAACGGCTGGCCGACCGAGAAGCGGTAGGCGCCGGCGGCGAGGGTGGGGACCTTGGCGATGAGGCGCACGATCTGCTTCATGCGCACCGCGGGGTCGTCGATGTCCTTCGCGTCGGGGTAGAAGGTGGAGAGCGCGGCGAGGGCCGAGACCAGGATGCCCATGGGGTGGGCGTCGTGGTGGAAACCCTCCATGAACCGCTTGCGCACGTTCTCGTGGATGAACGTGTGGTGCGTGATCTCGTGGGTCCACGCCTGGTGCTGCTCGGGGGTGGGCAGCTCGCCGTGGATGAGCAGGTAGGCGACCTCGAGGTAGGACGACTGCTCGGCGAGCTGCTCGATGGGGTAGCCGCGGTAGCGCAGGATGCCGGCCTCGCCGTCGAGCTCGGTGACCGAGCTGGCGGCGGCCGAGGTGGCGCCGAAGGCGGGGTCGTGGAACCAGATGCCGGGCAGGAGCTTGGCCCACTCCGACGAGTCGATGCCCCCGTTGACGATCGGTACCTCGATCGACTGTCCGGTGCGATTGTCGATGATGGTTACGGACTCAGCCACACCAGCTCCCCATGTCGCGTGGTGGGCACGCGCTCGTGCCCTGTTCGTGTCGGCGTCGAGCCGAGGCTACCGGTTCGTGCACGGGTCGGCGGACCCCGCCCGGGATCGGGGTCGCGGTGCGGCGCGACCGCCTCTCGGTGGTCACAGCGGCGTGTTGTCGTGGCTGCGCCCCACGAGTCGCTCGCGCTTGGACTCGAGCAGCTCGAGCGCGGCGGCGACCTCGCGTCGGGTGTCCGCGGGGTCGATCACCATGTCGACCGAGCCCCGCTCGGCGGCGCGGAACGGGTTGAGCAACCGCTCCTCGTACTCGGCCTCGAGCTCGATGCGGCGCTCGGCCGACTCGCGGCGGTGCAGGATCTCGACCGCGCCCTTGGCCCCCATGACGGCGATCTGGGCGCCGGGCCACGCCAGCATCAGGTCGTTGCCCATGTGCTTGGAGTCCATGACGATGTAGGCGCCGCCGTAGGACTTGCGCAGGGTGACGCAGACCCGGGGCACCGTGGCCCGGGCGTAGGCGAACGCCAGCTGAGCGCCGTGGCGGATCATCCCCCGCCACTCGAGGTCCTTGCCCGGGTAGAAGCCGGGTGTGTCGACGAAGGTGACGAGCGGCAGGTTGAAGGCGTCGCAGAACGACACGAAGCGGGCGCCCTTCTGCGACCCCGGGATGTCGAGGGTGCCCGCGATCGACTGGGGCTGGTTGGCGACGAAGCCGACCGGGCGCCCGCCGACGGTGGCGAGCGCGGTGACCAGGTTGGGCGCCCACGACGCCCGCAGCTCGAGCAGCTCGCCGTGGTCGGCCACGGCCCGCAGCACCGCGCGGACGTCGTAGCTGCCGGTGGGGGAGTCGGGCAGCACCGCGCCGGCCTCGGGGGTGCGACGGTCGACGGGGTCGTCGGTGGGCCACCGCGGGGGCAGCTCGTCGGCGTTGGCGGGCAGGAGGGCGACGATCTCGGTGAGCACGGCGAGGGCGCCGTCGCGGTCGTCGACGAGCACGGCCGCCACCCCGCTCGAGCGGGCGTGGACGGCGGGACCGCCCAGGGCCTGGGTGCTCATGGCGACGCCGGTGAACTGCTCGACCATCGCCGGACCCGACACGAACGCGTAGGCCTCGTCGGTCATCACCACGTGGTCGGCCAACCCGAGCAACAGGGCCGGCCCCGACACCGCTGGCCCGAGCACGGCCGCGAGCACGGGCACCACCCCCGAGCAGGCCACCACCTCGCGCGCTGCCCGACCCCATCCCGCCACGGCCTCGACGCCGGCCCGCACGTCGCTGCCCGACGAGGCGAGCAGCAGCACGAGGGGGAGGCCCTCGGCGCGCGCCAGGCGGGCGGCGGCGGCGATGGTGTCGCCGTCGGCGGGACCCAGCGCGCCCCGCCCGTCGCTCCCCACCGACTCGGCGATCACCACCCGGCGCTCGCCCAGCTGGTCCACGCGGGCGGCGACGGTGCCGGGCACGCGGGCGCGGACGGGGAGGTGGGCGGGCATCGGGGCCTGCGACCCCGAACCCGCCGCCGGGGTTACCTCGGACCGCCGGGCCCGGGCCGAACCGGGCGCAAAAATGGAGCCGGACTGGTCGGGGGGAGACCAGTCCGTGCTCTCGTGGCGGCGAGGTGATGGGGGGGACCGAACACTCGCCGCCTAGCCTGAGACAGCCCGGGGGGGCGGGCTCATTGCCTCGGCGTTGTGATGACCATTGTGCAGGGATTCACGAGATCTCGCAAACAGTTGTTACCGATAGGTATCATCGTCAGCACAGATGGACCTCCGCCAGCTCGCGGCCCTCACCGCCGTCGCCGACCACGGCAGCTTCTCGGCCGCGGCGCGCGCCCTGCACACGGTGCAGTCGAACGTGTCGACCCACGTCGCCCGCCTCGAGCGCGAGCTCGGGGCCACGTTGGTCGACCGGGCCCCCGGGCGGCTCACCGCCGAGGGCGAGATCGTGGTGGCGCGGGCTCGGCGCATCCAGGGCGAGCTCGACGCCCTCACCGCCGACGTGGCCTCGGTGGGCGAGGTGGTCGCCGGGAACGCCCGTCTCGGGGTGATCGGCACCGTCGGGCGGTGGCTGGTGCCCCGCCTGGTCGACGCGATGCGACGCCAGCACCCGCTCGTGGGGCTGGTGGTCATCGACGCCACCACCACGTCGCTCGTCCCCCAGCTCGTCGCCGGTCACATCGACCTGGCGGTGGTCAACCTGCCCCTCGACGAGCCCGACGTCGACGTGCTCCCGCTGTTCGGTGAGGACCGCATCCTCGTGGCGCCGCTCGACCACCCCCTGGCGGCGCGCGACCGGGTGCAGTTCGCCGAGCTGGCCGAGCACGAGCTGCTGCTCGCCGCGCCGGGCACCGCCTTTCGTGGCGAGCTCGACGAGACGGCGCGGGCGGCCGGCATCGAGCTGCGGGCCCAGGCCGAGGTCGACGGCATGCGGCTGCTCGCCTCGCTGGCGTTCCAGGGCTTCGGCGCGGCGATCATCCCCGCCGGCGCCGCGCCCAGCTACGTGGGCGGCGACTGGAAGCGCATCCCCATCGACGGCCTCGACCAGCGCACGGTCGGGCTGGTCGGGCGGCGACGGGGCCTGCTGTCGATCCCGGCGCGGGCGGTGCGCGAGCAGATCCTCGCCGTGGTCGACGAGCAGCTGGGCCAGCGCACCGGCATCCACCCGCTCGGCTGAGCCCGTGGGGCGTAACCCCCGCTGCGGCTCGTCGTCTCGGCACCATGGACACCGACGACACCACCCCGCTCGCCGCCACCGCTGCGTCGCTGGGCGCCAAGCTCGACCAGCTCGACCTCACCGTCGCCGAGACCGAGCTGCTCCACCGGCTCCTCGGCCTCCCCGAAGCCGAGGTCTCGGGCTACGGCTTCTTGGAGAGCATCAAGGGCACGAACCTGCTGGACAACACCAAGGGCTTGTCCGTCTTCGACGGCAACCCCATCGGCACGCGCGTCACCAAGCCCACCATCGGCGGCGTGGCCACCACCGCTCTCGGCAACCCGCAGATCTGACCTCGACGCGGGGGGTCGCGCACGAGCGGGATCGACGGGCGGGTCCTAGCATCCCGCCATGACCCGCTCCGCCGCCGTGTTCGACCTCGACCGCACCCTCCTGCGGGGGGCGAGCGGTCCGGTGATCACCGCTGCGCTGCGCGCCGAGGGCGTGCTGCCCGATCGCTCCATCCCGGGCGAGGGGCTGATCTACCGGATCTTCGATCTGATCGGGGAGACCCGGCCGTCGATGATGCTCACCCGCCAGGCGGCGCGCGCCGCGGCCGGGTGGTCGTCCGCGGCGGTGCGCCAGGCGGGCGAGCGTGCCGCCGACCTGCTCGTCGGCGAGGTGCCGGGCTACGCGCGACTGCTGGTCGAGGAGCACCGCGCCGCCGGCCGCCCGCTCGTGCTCGCCACCACCACGCCGCGCGACCTCGTCGAGCCCCTCGCCGAGCGGCTCGGGTTCGACGCCGTGGTCGCCACCCGGTACCTCGAGCGCGACGGCGTCTACCAGGGCGGGATCGACGGCGAGTTCGTGTGGGGGAAGGGCAAGCTGAGGGCCGTCGCCGAGTGGGCGGTGGGCGCCGACGTCGACCTGGCCGCCAGCTGGGCGTACTCCGACAGCTTCTACGACCTGCCCCTGCTCACCGCGGTGGCCCACCCCCACGCGGTGAACCCCGATCCGCGACTGGCGGCGGTGGCGGCGGCGCGGCGGTGGCCGCTGCTGTGGTTCGACGCCCCCCCGGGCGTCCCCAAGCTCGCGGGCATGGAGCCCCAGCAGATGCTGTTCCCGTTCGCACGCCCCGAGCTGATCCCGTGGGCCCGCTTCGACATCGACGGCGTCGAGCGCATCCCCGCCGAGGGCGCGGCCCTGCTCGTCGCCAACCATCGCTCCTACCTCGACCCCCTGGCCATGGGCATCACCGTGGCCCGCCGGGGCCGCCCGGTGCGCTTCCTCGGCAAGAAGGAGGTCTTCGACGCGCCGCTCGTCGGACCCGTCGCCACCGCCATGGGCGGCATACGCGTGGAGCGGGGGAGCGGCTCGGACCAGCCGCTCGAGGCGGCCACCGCCGCGCTGCGCGCCGGTGACCTGGTGGCGATCCTGCCCCAGGGCACCATCCCGCGGGGGCGGGCGTTCTTCGAACCCGAGCTGCGGGGCCGCTGGGGTGCCGCCCGGCTCGCGGCGCGGGCCGACGTCCCCGTCATCCCGCTCGGCATCTGGGGCACCGAGCGGGCGTGGCCGCGGTCGTCGCGGGTGCCCGAGGTGTGGAACGTGGTGCACCCGCCCACCATCCGGGTCCGGGTCGGCGAGCCGGTCGAGCTCGGCCGCACCGACCCCGACGCCGACACCAAGGCGATCATGGCCGCCATCGTCGACCTGCTCCCGCCCGAGGCGCGCGAGCGGCGCGAGCCCACGGCCGACGAGCTGGCCCGCACCTTCCCGGCGGGCTACGACGGCGATCCCGAGGCCGAGGTCGAGCGCCGACCCGGCACCGACTGAGCTCCTCGTCCGGGGCCGCCCGACCCGTCCTTCCGGCAGACGGAGCCCTCGAGCGACCACCTCCGCCGGAGGAACGGGTTCGTCGCGCGCTTGACGCGGGCCCGGGTGGTGTGATCGAGTCTCCTTCGCTCGTAAGGACCACCTAACTATTCGAGGACACCATCCATGACCCGACGCTTCCGGATCGTCGCCGCGATCGCCGCCCTGTCGCTGTTCGCCGCCGCGTGCGGCGACGACGACACCGATTCCGCCGATCCCGGCACCGACACGACGGCGGTGGCCGACGACACCACCGACACCACGGCCGCCGCCACCGGCGACGACGCGGCGGGCGACGAGGGCGGGACGATCACGGTGTACTCCGGCCGCAGCGAGGAGCTGGTCGGGCCGCTGTTCGAGCAGTTCACCGAGGCCACCGGCATCGAGGTCGAGGTCCGCTACGGCGACACCGCCGAGATGGCCGCCCAGATCCTCGAGGAGGGCGACAACTCGCCCGCCGACGTCTACTTCGGCCAGGACGCCGGCGCCCTCGGCGCCATGTCCGCCGAGGGCCGGCTCCTCGAGCTCGACGCCGCCATCCTCGACCTGGTCCCCGAGGGGCTGCGGTCGCCGGCGGGTGAGTGGGTCGGCACCTCGGGACGGGCGCGCGTGGTCGTCTACAACACCGACGCCGTGGACCCCGCCGACCTGCCCGACTCGATCCGGGGCTTCACCGAGCCCGAGTGGGGGGGTCGCATCGGTTGGGCCCCCACCAACGGCTCGTTCCAGTCGTTCGTCACCGCCCTGCGCGTGGTCGAGGGCGAAGATGGTGCCCGCGCCTGGCTCGAGGGCGTCCTCGCCAACGATCCGGCCGCCTTCGACGGCAACTCCGCGCTCGTCGAGGCGGTGGCCGCCGGCGAGGTGGAGGTCGGCTTCACGAACCACTACTACCTGTTCCGCTTCCTCGCCGAGGACCCCGGCTTCAGCGCCGCGAACTACTACTTCACCGAGGAGGACCCGGGCGGGCTGGTGAACATCGCCGGCGTCGGGGTGGTCGACACCACCGACACCCCCGACCTGGCCACCCAGCTCGTGGAGTACCTGCTCTCGGCCGAGGCCCAGGAGTACTTCGCCACCGAGACGTTCGAGATCCCGCTGGTCGAGGGGGTGGAGCCGGTCGAGGGCGTGCCGGGCTTCGCCGACCTCACCATCCCCGACATCGACCTCAACCGCCTCGAGGACCTGCAGGGCACGCTCACCCTGCTCACCGAGGTCGGCGCGCTCTAGCTAGCGTCGACGGGTCGACCCGCCCGGGTCGGCTCGTGGAGGAGCCATGACAGCGATCGCGCCGGACCGCACGG
>DATHSN010000437.1:0-5752 GCA_035464115.1 Acidimicrobiales bacterium
GGGCCGCTGGGCGGGGTCGGCTCGGGCTCGGGCACGGCTGCGACCGGCTCGGTCGGCGGCTCGCTGTCCACGCTCGGCTCGACCTGCGTCGCGGGCTCCGGGGCTGTCTCGGGCTCGACTTGCTCGGGCTCCGATGCTGCCTCGGGCTCCGGCGCGGCCTCGGGCTCGACCTGCGTCTCGGGCTCCGGCTCGTCGGCCGGCTCGGAGGGGGGCGACGCCGACGCGTCGGGGTGCAGCTCGGGGGCGTACCACTTGCCGTCGGAGGCCATCCACCAGCCGGGGCCCTGGGGCGCATCGCTCACGTTCGCACGTCTCCTGAACTCGACCAGATCCGTCGGGTGACCGTAGGCCACCACCGCCGGCTCCCGACGCAGAGCCGGTCGGAGGGTTACACGGTGTAACCACCGGGGCCCGGGCACGACCAGACCGGCGTGACCGCGGTGGGCTACGAGGACCTCCTGGTGTGCCATCCCGGCGTCGCCGTCGTCGACACCGACGACGGCCCGGCGCTCTGGCACGTCGTCGACGACTGGGTCGAACCCATCGGCGATCGGCTCCTCACCGCCACGCTGCGCCAGCTCGCCCATCCCCGGGTGGTGCGCCGGGCCCTCGTGGCGGCCGGTGCCACCGCCACCGCCGCCGCCCACCGGCTCCTGGGCGAGCTCGGCCGCCTGGTCGACCACCAGGTGGTCCTCCACCTCGACCGGGGCGACGAGCTCGCCGTCGCCCGCCCGACGATGTGGGGCGTCCCCGCCGCCACCATCGGTGCCGCGCTGGCCGACGGCGCGACCGCCGTCGTCCTGGGCGGACCGTCGGACGGGGTCGGACCCGACGAGGTCGCCGGCTGGGACGTGCTGCGGGTCCGGTCCGCCCGGGCGGACCGCGACCCGGCGGGCGCGGGCCTGGTCGGTGGGCTGGCCCTGGCCGGGCTCGGCGTGGTCGACGGCGGCGACGTTCCGGGTGGGCACGACGTCGGGGTGGCCCGGCTCGAGTCGTGGTGCGCCCGTCTGGCGGGCGCGGGCATCGTGCCGGTCGTCGTGGGGGACCACCGGACCGAGGCGGCCGCCATCGCCGGCGCCGTCCGACGTCATGGGCCGGTCGGCATCCTGCACCTCGACGAGCACCCTCGGGCCCGGGTCGACGGTCGTGACCTCGCGATCGATCCCGCCGCCCCAGCGGACCTCGACCCCGACCTGCGCTGGTTCGCCACGGTCCCCGCCGACTCGGCGGTCGGATCGGGCGAGGACACGGGCGTCGTCGGGCCCGGCGCCGACCGGGTCGACGCGCTGGTCGACGCTGTCGCCGGGCGGCGGATCGTGGGCGTGGGCCTGCGCGGCGGGGCCGGCGACCCGACCCGCGACCCGACCCGACACCTGGCGGCGGTCGACCTGGTGGCGCGGGTGGTCGCCGCCGCCGTGGGTCCCCGGCCGTGACCGACCCCGGGGCGCCGCCGCTACCGGAGTGGGTCGCGCCGGCCCTGGTCGAGCTGGCGGCGCGCTGCCGCGGCATCGTCGCCACCGGGCTCGGCGTGGACCTCCCCGAGATCCGGGTGGAGGTGGTGGTGGTGGAACCCGGCCAGGAGCTGGTCCGCACCGACTACGTCGACCGCATCGTCGTCGCCCTCGCCGGTGCCGATCGGGTGGCGCCACCTCCCGCCGGCGCCAACCTCGTGTACGCCGTGGCCCACGAGGTCGGGCACCTGGCGGTGGTGCGCCGTCTGCCCCCGGGTGGTCGCCTCGCCGTCGTGTGGGACGAGGCGCTCGCCCACCACGTGGCGGTCGACGTGGTGTTCCCCGGTCTGGCCCGCCTCGACCCCGCCGACGTGTGGCCCGGTGAGCGCCGCGGCTGGGAGGAGCGCCAGGGCGGGTTCGAGGTCGGCCACGGCGTGGGCGACGTGCGGGCCGGCCTGGCGCGGGCAACGGCGCGGGTGCGGGCGGCCGCCGCCGGCGTGGGTGGCACCGACGAGCTGCTGCGCCGCCTCGCCGCCGGGCCCGCCCGCGACCTCGAGCTGCTCCGCATGGAGCGGACCCTGGGACGCCTCGCGTCAGGCCGCTGAGACCACGAACGGGGGGTGATCGGCTGAGGCGGGCTGCTCAGCCGGCGAGGAAGCCGCGGCGCACCAGCTCGGACCAGTTGGTCTTGCGGGGCGTGCAGACGTAGCGCTCCTTGAACCGGCGGCGCTCGTCGGGGTCGGTGGCGAGGGCCATGGCGCCGTCGAGGCGGGCCTTCGGGCACCCACCCCAGCACACGGGCAGGAACGGGCACGTCTCGCACCCGGTGTCGAACGGCTCGTAGTCGCGCCAGCGGTCGTCAGCTGCGGTCACGGTGAGGCCGAGGGCGCCGAGGCTCCCGATGGTGCGGTCGTCGTCGGCCACGTCGGCCCAGCAGCGCTTCACCCGCCCGCCCGGCTCGATGGCCAGGTGCGACGAGCGGACCGCGGCGCACGGGGTCGACGTCGCCGTGTCGAACCCGACGCCCACCCGGAAACCCAGCGACCGGGCGTGCTCGAGCAGGTCGATCTCGAGCTGGGCGAACTCGCCGACCTCGAGGTAGGTCCGCTCGACCGCACCGACCAGCTCGGGGCCGAAGACGGCTGGGGGCTCGGTGCGCACGAAGCCCAGGTCGACGAACAGGCCGCGCTCGGCGAGCAGGTCGAGCAGCGCCGGCACCTTCGGTGCGTTGCGGCGGTCGATGTTCACCCGCAGCTCGACACCGACGCCGGCGGCGTGGGCTGCGGCGACGCCGCGCAGCGTGGCCTCGAACGACCCTCGGCCCGACGCGGTGGGGCGGAGCAGGTCGTGGACATCGGGCGTGCCGTCGACGGTGATCTGGGCCGTGGCGACCCGGGCGGCGCGCAGGTCGGCGGCGAGCTCGGGGGTGATGAGCGTGCCGTTGGTGATGATGGCGGCCGAGTAGGTGGCCCCCGAGTACGACGCCACCCGCATGAGCCGGCGCGAGAGCGACAGCACGGTGGCGGCCTGCAGGAGCGGCTCGCCACCGAACCAGGTGACCGACAGCGATCGGCGTCCCTTCAGGGCCCGCTGCACGTGGGCGACGAGGTGGTCCTGGTCGGAACGGCTCATCGCCCGGGGGTGGTGCTCGGCCTCGAAGCAGTAGCCGCACCGCAGGTTGCAGGCCACGGTCGGCGAGATGGTGAGCAGCAGCTCGTCGGTGCGGTCGCGGTCCTCGCGGTACGACTCGCGGGCGGCGCCGCGCTCGTCCCAGTCGCTGGGCACGACGAGGCCAGCATCGACCAGGGTCGACAACGCGCCGTGGGCCGCCAGCGGTTCGAGCGCGCCCGAGGTGAGCGCGGCGTCGTCGGCCTCGGTGACGAGCACGTGGTGGCCGGTGCGGGTCGACGACCACACGGCGCCGCCGCCGTCGAGCTTGGCCCGCACGGCGTAGGCCGACACGGTGAGGGTGGTGGCGGGGGCGGTGGGGCTCATCGGATCGACACCATCTGCTCGGGGGGCGTGAGGGCGTGCTCGATGCGCTCGGCGACGGCGGCGAGCGCGGCCGCGAACCGCTCGGGCTCGGTCGGCGCGAGCAGGTCGACGCCGATGGCGTCGGACAGCGACGCCGCCACCTGGTCGTCGGTGTTCACCTCGCGGCACAGGTGGCACGGGTGGCGGGTGACGGCGGCGGAGCGGTCGGACAGGTCGGTGCGGCCACCGGCGGCGAGGTGGGCGCCGAGCGGACCCCACAGGGCGATCACCGCGAACCAGGGCGTGCGGCGGAACCGGTCGATCAGCTCGCCCATGTGGTCGGACGTGGCGTCGCCGAGCACGAGCGGGCTGGCGGCTCCGAACTCGGCGCTGGTCGGACAGATCGACACCGTGCCGTCGTGGTCGACCTCGACGTGGCCCACGAGGTGGCACCCCCCGAGGTCGGGGAGCGTGCGCCCGAGCACCCGGTCGGGCAGCGCCTCGCCCCGGCCCACCGGGTGGACCGGGTGGGTGTAGACGTGCGCCGGCGTGGCGGCGCGCAGCGTGGTGAGGAGCCGGAGCGCCGCGAAGTCGCCCTCGGCGGCGGGGATGGCGATCTGCACCCGCATCCCCGCCTCGGCCCCGGCCCGGGCGGCGTGGACCACGGCCTCGAGCGGCACGAAGGGCAGGTGCCAGCGGTCGGTGGACAGCATCAGCGTCTCGACCCCGTGCTCGGCGAGCTGGGCGGTGCGGCGCCGGGCCCGGTCGGGGTCGCGGGCCCACCCGCCGTTGGTGCAGACCCGCACGGCGAGCCCGGCGGTGACGGCCCGGTCGATCACGTCGAGGGCGTGGTCGAACCGGGCCAGGGGCTCCCCACCCGAGAGGATGACCGAGCCGACGCCCACCCCGGCCGCCTCGGCGAGGAGGCGGCCGGCGAGGGCGGGGTCGATCCAGCCGCGCACGTCGGGGCTCGACGACGACCCGCAGTGGTCGCAGGCCGCCGGGCAGAACCGGGTGAGCAGCACCCCGAGCTCGCGCACGGGGTTCTCGGTGGGGAGCCCGTCCACGGCTCAGCCGGCCGCGGGGAGCCAGGACGCGTCGCCGTGCCCGTGCTCCTCGGCCCAGTCGCGCACCCGGTAGCCCTTCTCGATCCAGGCCTCGACGCGAGCGGCGATCGAGCACAGCTCGAGCAGCCGACCCGGGAGCTGCACCCCGGCGGGCATGTCCTCGATGGCGCCGGCGCCGGCGTCGAAGCCCGACGTCTCGAAGCTCGTCATCGTCGAGAACGACGGCGGCCGGAACACCGGGCGGGTGACCGTGGGGGAGCCGAACTGGAAGCCCGACAGCGACCCCGAGGTCATCGAGCTGGGTCCGGTCGGGACCTCGAAGATCCGGCACAGCGAGGCGGTCGGCGCCTGCAGCAGCTCCTGGATCAGCACCCCGATCTCGTCGGACTCGAGGATCCACTCGGCGACGAAGCTGGGGATGTCCTCACCCAGCAGCTCGTCGGGGATGCGGGGCAGGCTGGTGTCGGGGTCGGTCGGGAGCGTGATGGTGATGGCGTCGCGGGTGGCGGCCACCCCGATGCTGGGTACCTGGTCGGGCACGGATCCTCCTGGGGTCGGTGGTCGACCGTCCCCGACGTGGCGACCCCGCTCGGGGTTACACCGCGCGCGCCGGCGCGGTGGGAGCCGCGATGTCGGTCCGGGTCAGGAGGCCGGGGCACCGGGGCCGGTGTCGATCCAGGCCAGGTCCCCGTGGCCGTGCTCCTCGGCCCAGGCCCGCACCCGCCAGCCCTGCTCGATCCAGGCGCCGACGCGCGCCGCGGCGGCGACCAGCTCGAGGGCTCCGACCGGGATGCGGACGCCGACGGGGAGCGCCGGCACGGTGCCCGGTGCGGCGTGGGGGTCGCCGTCGGCGCCCAGCGGGATCCGGACCGGGCCGATCAGGTCGCGCCACGGGGCGCGCAGCTCCGCAGGAGGGGTCGTCGGGGGGAGCGAACCGGGCAGCAGGTGCTGGAGGAGCTGACCGACCTCGTCGGCGGCCAGCACCCACTCGAGCACGAACGGCGGCACGTCGAGGTCGCGCAGCGGGGCGGGGACCAGCGGCAGGGTGTTGCCCTCCGGTGGCAGCTCGACGGCGACGTCCCGGTCGCCCCGGTGGTCGATGCGGGGCGCCGCGAACCACGGTGGGTCGAGCGGTGCGTCGGCCGCGCGGGGGGCGTCGAGGTCGAGGACGAACCGGAACCGGTCGTCGGGCAACGGGGCCAGCGCCGCCCCCTGCGCCCGCCAGAACCCGACCGCTTCGCCGTCGGTGGTGTCCACCAG
>DATHSN010000438.1:0-5323 GCA_035464115.1 Acidimicrobiales bacterium
CGACGGCGCGGTCCGCACCGTGGGCGGCGTGGTCACCGCGCTGTCGCGCAAGTGGACCAAGAAGGGCGACCTCATGGCGGTGTTCACCCTCGAGGACCTCCAGGGCTCGGCCGAGGTCATGGTCTTCCCGAAGACCATGCAGCAGGTGGGCCACCTGCTCGCCGACGACCGCGTCGTCGTCGTCACCGGGCGCATCGACAAGCGCGACGACCTCCCGCAGCTGCGGGCCATCGAGATCAGCGCCTTCGACGGTGTGGTCGACGGGGCCCCGCCGCTGCGGGTCCAGCTCGGCGCCGGCGCCCTGTCCGACACCGTCCTCGAGCGGCTCCGCGAGCTCGTCGAGGACCACCCGGGCGACTCGCAGGTGTTCCTCCACCTCGAGCGCCAGGTCCTGCGCCTGCCCCACACCGTCGACCTGGCCAACGGCCTGGTCGCCGAGCTGCGGGTGCTGCTCGGTCCCGACGCGGTCATCTTGTAGGGCGGGTGAGCGCCGAGGCGGGGCCCGCCGCCGACCCCGTCGGGCTCGTCGAGGCGGGGCTGGTGGCCGCCTGGGCCCGCCAGGTGTCGTGGATCCCCGGTGCCACCTTCCACCGGGTCGGGGGCGTGGTGGTCGTGCTCACCGGGCTGGCCGACCAGACCCAGCAGGTGGCGCTGGCCGAGCGCGACCCCGACGACCCCGAGGCGGCCGTCGCCGCGGCCGAGGTCCTCGTGCGCCGCGCCGGCTGGCGTCCCGCCTTCGACCTGGCCGCGGGCGCCCACCCCCGCCTCGAGGCGGCGCTCGGCGCGGCCGGCTTCGAGGTGGTCGGCTCCCGCCCCGCCATGGTCGCCCCCACCCGCGCCCGGGTGCTGGGCCCCAGCCGGGCCGTCCACGCCGCCAGCGTCACGCCACCCGGCCTGGTGATCCGCGCCGCCCGGCCCGGCGACCTGCCGGCGCTCGTGGCGTTGCAGTCGACCGCGTTCACCATGGCGCCGCGAGTGGCGCAGGGTCTGGTCGCCGAGGGGATCTGGCGGGTCCGGGGCGTCCGGGTCCTCGTCGCCGAGCTCGACGGGCGCGTCGTCGGGTCCGCGTTCGTCCACCTCGACCGCCCCGCGGCGGGCCTGGTCGGCGTCGGCGTCGACGCCGGGGTCCGGCGCCGGGGCGTGGGCCGGGCCCTCACCGAGGCGTCGCTGCGGGCCGCGGCCTCGGCCGGCATCGAGCAGATGTGGCTCCAGTCGACACCGATGGGGGAGGCGCTGTACCGCTCACTCGGCTTCCGCGCCGTCGCCGAGTTCCGGGTCTGGCTCGCCTCCTGACCGCTGCCGGATCCCGTCGAGTTGCGCCGGACGGGCCTGGCGACTGGACTAGAGGGGTCCGCCGTCCACCACACCTGGGGGTCGAAGCAGGGTATGGCGATCGACGTCGACACGAAGGACTGCACCCAGCTGTCGGATTCCGACGTGGCCGAGATGGCGGATCTGTGCGCCGACGGCCCGTCCCGACTCGAGATCGGCCTGCTCAGCAAGCAGGCCGAGGCGTGGGTCCTGGTCACCCTGGCTCGCGAGAACGGCAAGCTGAAGGGCTTCTCGTTCTCCACCCTCGAGCGCATCGGTGGCACACCGAGCGTGCTGGTGGGCGTGGCGTCGGTGAAGCGCTCCTCCAAGCGCGACACCGTGCTGCGGGCCATCGTCGCCGACCAGCTGCGGCGCGCCGTGCTGGCCTTCCCCGACGAAGACGTGCTGGTCGGGGCCCGGCTCAACGACCCCGCCGGGTTCGAGGCCTACAAGTCGCTCGACGACGTCGTGCCCCGCCCCGGCCACAAGGCGTCGGGTGAGGAGCGGGCGTGGGGACGCCGCCTGGCCAAGCGCTTCGGCATCGAGAACGGCAGCTACGACGACCGCACCTTCCGCGCCACCGGCGACGGCGGCGTGGCCTGCGTGATCGACCACGCCAGCCTCAAGCCCGAGTCGATCGACCCGGAGGTGGCGGCGCTGTTCGCCGACGTCGACGTCGCCCGGGGCGACACGCTCATCGCCTTCGGTTGGGCGATGGCCGAGGACCTGGCCAAGCTCGCCTAGGGCGGCGACGGTCGTCGCCGCCACGGCCCCATCGTGGAGCTCCAGGACGCGATCGACCGGCGCCGCATGGTGCGCTCGTTCACCGACGAGGCGGTGGCCCCGGCCGTGGTCGACCGCCTCCTCGCCAACGCCCGCCGGGCGCCCTCGGCGGGCAACACCCAGGGCTGGTCGTTCCTCGTGCTCGAGGGCCCCGAGCAGACCGCCCGGTTCTGGGACGTCAGCCTCCCGCCCGAGCGCCGGGCCGGCTTCGCCTGGCCGGGGCTGCTGCGGGCCCCGGTGCTCGTCGTGCCCCTGGCCGAGCCGGACGCCTACGTGGCCCGCTACGCCGAGCCCGACAAGGTGGCCAGCGGGCTCGGCGTCGGCGCCGACGCCTGGCCGGTGGCCTACTGGGACGTCGACACCGCGTTCGCCACCATGTCGCTGTTGCTCACCGTGGTCGACGCCGGCCTCGGCGCGCTGTTCTTCGGCCTGTTCGGCCGCGAGCGGGCGGTGCTCGACGCGTTCGGGGTGCCCGCCGACCGGCGCGCCATCGGCGCGGTGGCCATCGGGCACCCGGCCGGCGACGAGCGCCCGGGACGATCGGCGGCGCGCCCCCGGCGCGACGACCACGAGGTGGTCCACCGCGGCCACTGGGGCGGCGGCACCGGCTGAGCGCCCACCGGCCGGCGGACCGGCCGGGCGGGCTACAGCAGCGAGTCGGCGGGGGTCTGGGCCTGCAGGGCGGCGATGCGGCGGGCCACGTAGGCCGAGAAGTGGCCCCGGTAGCGCTCCTGGAGCTCGGGGATCATCCAGTCGTTGCCGGTGACCTTGCGGCG
Source organism: Acidimicrobiales bacterium (assembly GCA_035464115.1). GTDB lineage: Bacteria > Actinomycetota > Acidimicrobiia > Acidimicrobiales > SKKL01 > DATHSN01. The sequence goes on from DATHSN010000438.1 coordinate 2,871, forward strand.
GCAGCGCGCCGTGCCGCAGGCGCACTCGAACTCGTCGTAGTCGTCGACGTCGCTCATGGCGTAGTCGAACGTGAGCTCCTCGCCGGGGGTGATGTCGCGGCGGGCGACGAGGAGGATGTTGCCGTCGATGCCGGTGTTCGGGTCGCAGGAGTGGTTGACGAAGTCCGACGGCTCGGGCTCGGGTGACGAGGCCATGAACAGGTCGGTGTCGATCTGGATCGAGTGGCTCTGGCGCTCGGGCGTCATCGAGTCGAGGGTGGCCCGGTCGACGACGTAGCCCCCGAACGCGGCGACGGTCTCGCCCTCACGGATCGGCGCGGTGGCGAACACACCGAGGCCCTTGTCGCCGGCGGGGCGGACCGCAGCCTTCGGGGTGAGATAGGTGGCGAGCACGCACGTCCTCCAGGGTGGCGCCGGCGGGGCCGGGAGCGGGGCGGCGCCGGAGGGACCGGTCCGTGGCCGCGCAGTGTAGGCACGCCGACGCCGGTCGCCGCACGCGCCCCGCTCACCAGTCGGCGGTGCTGGCCCCGGTGGCGAGCTGGCCGCCCTGGCCGCCGCCCTGCCATCGCACGGTGCCGTCGACGAGCACGTAGAGGAAGAACGACCCGGAGCTGTCGTAGGCGGCGTCGAACACGCCCCGTTCGAGCAGGAACGTCGACGTGACGTCGCCGGTGGTGGCGTCGATGACGACGCCGTTGGCGGAACCCCGCGGGCGGGTGAGGGTGCAGCACTGCTCGATGACGACCACCTCGCCGTCGGCGCGCGGGGCGGGCAGGGTCCAGCTCTGGTCGTCGTCGGCGGGGCCGACGAGCACGGCGTCGTCGAGCGAGCTGGCGCTCAGCGCGTCGACCCGCCACAGCTCGCTCGAGCCGCCGACGTCGGTGATGCGCTCGAACCACAGGGTGCGGCCGTCGTGACCCCACGCCAGGTTCACCGCGCCGAGGCCGCTGGCGTCGGGCTCCCCGTCGAGCTCGGTGCGATCGCCCCCGTCGAGCTCGAGGATCGAGATCCCGCCGCCGATGTCGGCGGTGGCGAGGCGGGCGCCGTCGGGGCTGAGGGCGGGGTACGAGCCGAGGGCGACGGCGTCGGGCTCCCCACCGCCGAGCGGGACCCGCCGCACCACGCCCGCGGCGGGCTCGCCGATCTCCTCGACGAAGACGACGTCGGCGACGGGGTCGAGGATCACCCGACCGAACCCGTTCGGCGGGAGTGGGTCGTCGGGATCGGCCTCGGGCTGCTCGAGCAGGGTGCGGGTCTCGCCGGTGGCGGTGTCGAGCACGACGACCCGGCTGCCGTCGCGGACCACCATGACCACCACCGGAGGAAGGCTCACCACGGGGGTGGCGTCGTCGGTGATCTCGCCCGCATCGGGAGCGGTGGCGTCGGTCTCGGGGTCGGTGGCGGGGTCGGATCCCTCGTCCTGCGCCTGCTCGACGTCGCCGGCGGTGCCGGCGGTGGGGTCGCTGGTGGGCTCGTCGTCCGAGCGCAGCAGCAGGGCCGCGCCCAGCCCCACGATGGCGAGCGCGACCACCCCGAGCAGGGCCCACTGCCAGCCGGAGGGGCGACGCACCGGGGGTCGCGACGGGGCGCGCTGGTCCTCCGGTGGCGCTGCCTCGACCGCACCTGAGCTCACAGGTGCCTCCCTTCGCCCGCTGACCGGGAGACCCTACCGGGCCCGTCGCACGCGCCGCGACCGGGGCGGGGTCACGGGTGGGCCGCGGCGTCGAGCTGGACGAGCAGCTCGGCGGGATCGTCGGCGGGCAGCTGGCAGGCGTAGCGGCGGCAGACGTAGGCCCGCCCGTCGTCGCGCCCGGCCCACAGCGGTGAGTCGTAGCGCTCGCCCCACGCGAGGACCAGCTCGGGGCGGTGGTCGCGGCGGGCGACGGCGACCAGGTCGGCCCGGTCGCCGGCCACCACCAGCTCGACGGGGCCGTGGACGGCCAGGTCGAGGGCGCCGAGCAGGTGGCCGAACGCGGTGGGGTGCTGGCCGGCGACCGGCCCGAGGAGGCGCAGGATGGCCTCGGCGTGGGCGGTGAGGCGCTCGTCGCCGGTGAGGGCGCCGAGGCGCAGGAACGCCAGCGCGGCCAGGCTGTTGGCCGACGGCGTGGCGTTGTCCATCAGGTCCTTGGGCCGGGTGACGAGCGGCTCGGCGTCGCGGCCGGTGGTGTAGAGCCCGCCCCGCTCGACGTCCCAGAAGCGCTCGATGAGGGCCCGGGCCACGGCGCGGGCCTCGTCGATCCAGCGGGCCTCGCCGGTGGCCTCGGCCAGGCGGGTGAACGCGTCGACCAGGGCAGCGTGGTCGGCGGCGAGAGCCATGTGGCGGGCCTTCGGTTGGCCGTCGGCCTGCCAACTGCGCATCCAGCGACCGTTGTCGTCGCGCAGCTCGCGCAGCAGGAACTCGGCGTTGGCGATGGCAGCGTCGAGCCAGTCACGCCGCCCGAACACGGCGGCCG
>DATHSN010000439.1:0-7337 GCA_035464115.1 Acidimicrobiales bacterium
ATCCTACCGACCGTCGGCAGGGACGACGGGGACGCGGCGGGCGGCCGCAACCCGGCCGGCGGCGACCGCCGCGGCGAAGAAGTCGGGGTCGTCGGCGGGCCCGCGACCCATGGTGGTGACCCGCAGGTCGGCGCGTCGCAGCGGCACCTCCGGGTCGTCGACGTCGACCTCGACGCCCACGTGGGGGGCGGGCACGGCCCACGACGCCCGGGCCGGGACGGCGACCTCCACCGGCTCGCGCACCAGGTCGAGCACGGTGGCGGTGTGGTGGCTCAGGCCGGCGTGGCGACCACGAGCGTCGGCCGACGACGCCCGGGCGCACAGCAGCGGCCGGCCACCGAGCGCCCGGGCGGTGTCGATGACGCCGGCGGCCTCCACCGCGGTGGTGCCGAGGCGCGTGCCCGTGCCGACCACCCCGGGTCCCATGGCGACGACGATCACCTCGGCGCCGAGCAGGTGGCGGGCCTGGGTGAGCGCGCTGGGCACCGATACGGCCTCGAGGTCGCCGCCGAACGCGTGGCCGGCGGTGACCACCCCGGTGAGCAGCTCGCGCTCGCGCAGCTGGGCCACCAGGTCGCTGATGGCCAGCGGCAGCGCGGCGCCGTCGGTCATCACGTAGCCCACCCGACAGCCGGGCGCGGCCTCGGCGATGGCGGCGGCCACGACCCCGAGCTGGCTGTGCACCGTGCACGCGACCACCACCACCCCGTCGAGGTGGGACGGTGGCTCGGGGTGGTCCTCCTCGGCCGCGCCCAGGTCGGCCTGCACGCTCGTGTAGCGCAGCTTCATGATGTGGCCGCCGCCGGCGGCCTCCAACGACGAGCGCGCCAGGTTCCAGTGCACGACGTGCCACCCCCCGGTGCCGAGCCCGAGCTCGACCGCGGTCGTGTTGACGACCACCCGGTCCCCCACCGCCACCGAGCCGGTGAGCGCGGCGAGGGCGTAGGCCCGCTCGGGGGCGTCGCCACCCAGGTCGACCAGGGCGCGTTGGAGGCCGGGCCGTTCGGCCAGGATCTCCACCACGGTGCCGGTGCGGAACGACGGCACCGCTAGAGCTGCGCGATGAGCTTCTCGACCCGCTCGTCGTGGGCCTTGAACGGGTCCTTGCAGAGCACGGTGCGCTGGGCCTGGTCGTTGAGCTTCAGGTGGACCCAGTCGACGGTGTAGTCGCGCTTGCGCTCCTTGGCCCGGCGGATGAACTCGCCGCGGAGCCGGGCCCGGGTGGTCTGGGGCGGGTTCTCGACGGCGTGGTTGATCTCGGCGTCGGTGGCGATGCGCTCGACGCGTCCCCGGTCCTGGAGCTTGTAGAACAGCCCCCGTTGGCGGTCGACGTCGTGGTACTGGAGGTCGACGAGGGCCACCTGCGGATGGGTGAGGTCGAGGTCGTGGCGGGCCCGGTAGGCCTCGATGAGGTTGTGCTTGATGACCCAGTCGAGCTCGCGGTCGAGCTTGAACGGGTCGTCGGCGATGGTGGTGAGGCAGTGCTCCCACATGTCGAGCGCCTGCTTCTCCTCGGCCGACAGGCCCCGCTGGTCGGCGTAGCGCAGGGCCCGCTCGAGGTACTCCGACTGGATCTCGAGCGCGCTCGCCTCGCGGCCGTTGGCGAGGCGCACCCGGCGGGTGCAGGTGGTGTCGTGGCTGATCTCGCGGATGGCGCGGATGGGGTTCTCGAGGGTCATGTCGCGCAGCACGACCGCAGGATCCTCGAGCATGCGCAGCAGCAGCCCGGCGGCGCCCACCTTCAAGAAGGTGGAGTACTCGCTCATGTTGGAGTCGCCGACGATGACGTGGAGGCGGCGGTAGCGCTCGGCGTCGGCGTGGGGCTCGTCGCGGGTGTTGATGATGGGCCGCGACCGCGTGGTGGCGCTGGACACGCCCTCCCAGATGTGCTCGGCCCGCTGGCTGATGCAGTAGGTGGCGCCCCGCGCGGTCTGCAGGACCTTGCCGGCGCCGGCGTAGATCTGGCGGCTGACCAGGAACGGGATGAGCACGTCGGCGTAGCGGGTGAGCTCGTCGCTGCGGCTGGTCAGGTAGTTCTCGTGGCAGCCGTAGGAGTTGCCGGCCGAGTCGGTGTTGTTCTTGAACAGGTAGATGTCGCCGCGGATGCCCTCTTCGCGCAGGCGCTGCTCGGCGCTCTCGAGGAGCTGCTCGAGGATCCGCTCCCCCGCCTTGTCGTGGATGACCAGCTCGCGGACCGAATCGCACTCGGGCGTGGCGTACTCGGGGTGCGAGCCCACGTCGAGGTAGAGCCGGGCCCCGTTGGCGAGGAACACGTTGGAGCTGCGCCCCCACGACACCACCCGGCGGAACAGGTAGCGGGCCACCTCGTCGGTGCTGAGGCGCCGCTGGCCGCGGAGCACGCACGTGACGCCGTACTCGTTCTCGAGGCCGTAGATCCGACGCTCCATGGGATCACGCTATCGGTCCGGGATCGACGAGCCCCGCCGGTACCCTCGCGCCGTGACGTCGGTGCGGCTCGTGCCGCTCATCTGGGTCTCCGACCCGTTCGAGGCCAAGGTCCTCGCCGCCCGGCTGGGGGCCGAGGGCATCGTGTGGCAGCTGCGCGGCAACGTCGATTCGCTGTACCCCGTGGGCGGCGGCATCGAGCTGCTCGTCGACGAGTCCGACCTCGACGAGGCCCGCACTGTCCTCGCCCTCGATCCGCTCGACGACGACGCCCCCACGTCGAGCCGCCCCGCCTGGCCGTTCCTGGCGTTCGCGGTGGTGGTGCTGGTCATCGTGTCGTGGGCCCGCCTGATGGCGGTCACCTGACGCAGCCGGATCGAGTGGGGTCGGGGCGCCGTCGTCGGTGTCGCACCCACCATCGACCGCTCCTCGGCACAGCTATCGTCGGGCGATGACCGATGCAGATCCGCTGCGCAGCGACATGGCGGCATCGTCGCAGTGGGAGCCCGCGAAGTACGCGCTCTCCACCGTCGTGTACGCCGAACGGGGCGACGAGATCCTGCTGCTGCAACGAGCGGAGGGATCTGCCATGGCGGGCCAGTGGTTCCTGCCCGGCGGGTTCGTCGAGCCCGGCGAGACGCCCGAGGAGGGGGCGCGGCGGGAGCTCGTCGAGGAGGGAGCGGTCCACGTCGAGGGTGATCTCGAGATCGTCGGTTGCTATCCGATGCACGTCTACGGCCACGACACGCTGCAGATCTCGTTTCGCGGGCGGGTCGCCGATGGCGACGTCGTCATCAGCCACGAGCACGACGGTGCGCGGTGGGTCACGGCGTCGGACATGCGGGCGATGCTGACCGACGAGGTGATCGCGGAGATGGCTGCGGGACGCGGCGACGTCGCCGATCTGCTCGGCCACATCCGGGTCGATCTCGACCGCTACCTGGCCAAGGTCCGCTCGAGGTAGAGACCGAGCGCGCGCCCGACGTCGGCGGCCTCACCCCTCGACGGTGTCGGCCATGGAGTCGATGACGAGCGCGATGTCGTCGACGGTGGTGCGGGGGTTGACCACGCAGATGCGGGCCACGGTCTCCCCCGCCCAGCTGGTGGGGACGACGAAGGCCCGGCCCTCGGCCAGCTGGCGGTCGCTCCACGCCTGGTGCTCGGCGGGTCCCCAGCCGATGCGACGGAACAGCACCACCGACAGCTCGGGTTCGATCACCAGCTCGGTGTGGGGCGTGGCGGTGATGAGCTCGGCGGCGCGGCGGGCGGTGTCGAGGGTGGCCTCGACGGCGTCGCGGTAGGCGTCGGTGCCGTGGGTGGCGACGCTGAACCACAGCGGCAGGCCCCGTGCCCGCCGCGACAACAGGTGGGCGTGGTCGCTCGGGTTCCAGGGCTCGTCGGCGGTCCCGTCGCCGTGGAGCACCTCGAGGTACTCGGCGTGCTGGGTGTGGGCCGCTCGCGCCGCGGCAGGGTCGCGGTAGATCAGCGCGCACGAGTCGAACGGGGCGAAGAGCCACTTGTGGGGGTCGACGATGAAGCTGTCGGCTCGCTCGATGCCCGCGAACCGGGGCCGGACGCTGGGCGCCACGAGGGCGGCGCCGCCGTAGGCGCCGTCGACGTGGAACCACACATCGAGCTCGGCGCAGACGTCGGCGATGCCGGCGAGGTCGTCGATGACGCCGGCGTTGGTGGTGCCGGCGGTGGCCACCACCGCCACGAGCCGGTCGATGTCGGCGGGGTCGAGCGCGTCGACGGCGGTGCGCAGCGCGGTGCCGGTGAGGTGGCCCCGCGGGTCGGCGGGCACGACCACCACGTCGGCGTCCATCACCCGGCCGGCCTGCACGATCGAGGAGTGCGCACCCGACGAGGCGAGGATCAGGGCGCGACGGTGGTCGAGGGCACCGCCGGCGCGCCGGCGGGCGGTGTGGCGCGCCGCCACGAGGGCGCTCAGGTTGCCGGCCGTGCCACCCGTGACGAAGACGCCTCCCGCTGACGCGGGCAGGCCGGCGAGGCTGACGAGCCAGCGCAGCACCTCGTTCTCGGCGTGCACCGCGCCGGCGCCCTCGAGCCACGATCCGGCGTAGATGCTCGATGCGCCGACCACCAGGTCGAACAGGATCGAGGCCTCGGTGGGCGCCGCCGGGACGAACGAGAGGAACCGGGGGTGGTCGACCGAGATGCAGGCCGGGGCCAGGACCTCGCTGAACACGCGGAGGGCCTCGGGGCCGCCGAGGCCGTGCGCGGTGACGGTGGGGCCGGCCCGCCGGGCCAGCTCGGCGGGCGGCAGGGGCGCGTCGAGCGGAGGGGGGTCCAGGCGGATGCGGTCGACCGCGTAGCGCACCACCGCCTCGGTCAGCGCCTCGGTGGCGGGGTCGTGGTGGTGCATCGACACGGGGGAGGCTGGTCGAGGGCCGTCGGGCGCGACGCCGCTCAGGTGTCGGCGCCCGCGTCGGACCCGCCGAGGAGGGCGTCGAGCTCGGGCCCCTCGATGCGGCGGAACGCCCGACGGCCGTCGTGGCGCGCCAAGAGCGCCACCTCGAGGTCGCCGGCGGCGAGCTCGCGGTCGGGGCCGGCCAGCGCGGCGCGGGCCGCGCCCAGCGCCTCGGCCAGCCCGAGGTCGGGCCGCCAGGCCTCGTTGAGGCGTCCGGCGATGATGTCGGCCTCGCCGCCGAGGACCGTGGCGTCGTGCTCGTCGATGACCGTGCCGTCGTAGAGCAGGTGGAACAGCTGGTCGTCGGCGGGTGTGGCGCCGACCTCGGCCACCAGGATCTCGACCTCCATCGGCTTCATCTCGTGGGTGAAGACCTGGCCGAGGATGCCGGCGTAGGCGTTGGCCAGGCTGCGGGCGTCGACGTCTTCGCGGCTGAAGGCGTAGCCCTTCATGTCGGCGTGGCGGACCCCGGCGATGCGCAGCTGATCGAACTCGTTGTACTTGCCGACCCCGGCGAAGCCGATGCGGTCGTAGATCTCGCTGATCTTGTGCAGGGTGCTCGACGGGTTCTCCGCGCACACGAGGATGCCCTCGACGCAGACGAGCGCCACGAGGCTGCGGCCCCGGGCGATGCCCTTGCGGGCGTAGTCGGCGCGGTCCTTCATCATCTGCTCGGGGGCGACGTAGAAGGGCATGCTCATGACTCGACCCCCCCGGTGGCGCCCGGCACGGTGAGGCGCTCGATGAGGCCCCGGAACCGCTCGGCGATCTCGGCCTCGTCGACGTGCTCGAAGCCCTGGTCGGTGATGGTGGCCACGGTGGGATAGATGCCCCGGACCAGATCGGGCCCGCCGGTGGCGGAGTCCTCGTCGGCGGCCTGGAACAGCGCCGAGATGGCCAGGTCGATCACGGTGGCGCGGTCCATGCCGTCGCGGTAGCCCAGCTTCACCACGGTGCCGGCGTGCAGGCTGCCCGACCCGGTGGCGGCGTGGTTCTGCTCCTCGTAGCGACCGCCGGTGACGTCGTACTGGAACAGGCGGCCGGCGGCCCGGCGGGTGTCGTAGCCGGCGAACAACGGCACCACGGCGAGGCCTTGCATGGCCGCCGGCAGGTGGTTGCGGACCATCTGGCCCAGCTGGTTGGCCTTGCCCTCGAGGCTGAGGGCGGTGCCCTCGACCTTCTCGTAGTGCTCGAGCTGGAGCTGGAACAGCTTCACCATCTCGATGGCCGGCCCCGCGGCACCGGCGATGGCGACCCCGGAGTGGCGGTCGGCGGGGAACACCTTCTCGATGGTGCGGTGCGAGATGAGGTGACCCGAGGTGGCCCGGCGGTCGCCGGCCATCACCACCCCGTCGGCGAAGCGGACCGCCACCACGGTGGTGCCGTGGGCGACGCCGAGGCGCTCGTCGACCGGCCCGCTCAGCGCAGGCGGGAGCAGACCCATCCGGTCGAGCAGCGAGGCGAACGACGGCCCGGGGTCGTCGCTCGGGGAGAACATCGGGAGGACCACAGCGGCGAGGCTATCGGTCGCGGCCCACGCCGCTACTCGCCACCTTTTTGGATGTAGGACTTCACGAAGTCCTCGGCGTTGGACTCGAGGACCTCGTCGATCTCGTCGAGCAGATCGTCGAGCTCGGCCTTGATCTTCTCGCCCGACTCGGACTTGGTGGGCGCCTCGGCGACCTCGTCGGTCTCGCGGCTGGGAGCGGGCTTTCGGATCTGTTCGCGTTCTGCCATCACGCACCCTCGTGGATCGTGGTCACGAGCCCAACTGGTCGAGCAGCTCGGCCGGTGTCTCGCAGTTCTCCACCAACCTACCCACGTGGGCGCGGGTTCCACGTGACGGTTCCATCATCGGGACCCGTCGCAGCGGGTCCTCGCCGACGTCGAAGACGATGGAGTCCCAGTTGGCGGCCACGATGTAGGGCGCCCACTTGCGCAGGCAGGTGCCCCGGAACCAGGCCCGGGTGTCGTCGGGCGGCTCGTCGATGCCCCGCTCGGCGTCGACGTCGTCGACGAGGCGCTCGAGGCCCAGGCGCTCGGCCAGGTTCTTGTCGGCGCGCAGGTCGTGGTACTGCAGGTCGAGCGCCGAGAGGCGGGGGTGGCTCCAGTCGAGCCCGTCGCGGGCGCGGTAGCGCTCGAACAAGCTGAGCTTGGCCGGCCAGTCGAGCCGGTCGGCGAGGCGCAGCGGGTCGACCTCGAGGTCGGCGAGGACCTCCTCCCAGCGGCGGATCACCTCGGCACCGACCTCGCCGCCCACCGCGTCGAGCCCGTAGCGGTCGGCCCAGGCCTGGGCCGCCCCCAGCAGCTCCCACTGGATCTCGAGGGCGGTGGCCGACGACCCGTCGGCCAGGGCGAGCGGCCGGCGCAGGGTGAGGTCCCAGGACACCTGGCGCATGGCCGGGACCGGGGTGGCGAAGCGGATCTCGCGCGGGATGGCGTCGTCCTCGACCATGGCGAGGACGATGGCGGTGGTGCCGACCTTCAAGAAGGTGGCGAG
>DATHSN010000440.1:0-1774 GCA_035464115.1 Acidimicrobiales bacterium
ACACCTCGCCGGGGTTGGCCCACACGGATCCGACGAGGTCGGGACGGGTGTGGTCGTAGCCGCCGTCGACCACGGCGACGACCTGACCGGCGCCGGCCGTGAGGGGCCAGGCGTCGAGGACGTCGATGTCGGCGTCGGCGATGGCCGCCTGGTTCCAGACGTTGCCCGTGTTCTCCTGCGACCACTGGTGGACCCATGACGGGTCGTTGGGCGGCGAGGCGGCATCGGAGGTGGCGAGCAGGGCCGGCCGCACGTCGCCGACGCCGGGGAGAGCGGCGAGCTCGTCGAGGTCGAGGCTTGTCGCCACCATCACCTGACCGTCGCCCAGGTCCTGGACCAGGCTCACGTCGGCCCGTTGCTCGAGGTGGGCGGTGAGGGTGGCCACGGCGTCGGCGTGCGGAGCGGCGAGCAGCGCATCGGCGACGTCGTCGGCGGTGGGATCCTCGGGGGTGGGATCGTCGGACAGCTCGGGGCTGTCGGCGGTGGGGTCGTCGGGGGACGGGCCGCTGGTCGTGAGATGGTCGGCGTCGACGATGCGGTGGCCGTCGGGGGTGAGCCACACGAGGACGTCGTCGATGAGGATGAGGTCGCCGTCGAGCCCGAGCTCACGGTGGGCGATGTCGAGGGCGTCGGTGTCGAGTCGGGCGATGGTCCCGTCGCTGCGCCACAGCGAGGTGATGGGGCCGTCGGCGTCATCTGGTGAGTCGGCGTCGGCGGGATCGCCGGTGCGCCCGGCCGGGTCGGTCGTGGCGTCGACGGGCTCCGCGCCATCGGCGGGGGTCGTGGCCGGGCCGTCGGTGCCGGCGGGGTCGTCGGGGCCCGATGTGGGCAGATCGGCGGCCGGCGACGGGTCGCTCTCGGGGGGTGTGGCGGTGACGACGAAGCGCCGGTCGCCGTCGACCGGGTCGAGCACGTCCCACGCATCGATCGTGTCACCGGCGGGTGGCGGCGTGGCGGCGGCGACGGCGGATCCACCGCCGCCGGAGGTGATCGCCGTGCCGGCGACGAGGGTGACGGCCACGGCCGAGGCGCCGACGACCCGGGACGAGTACCAGCGCTGGTGTCCGCTGCCCTCGCTCGACCGCCCTCGCGCCATGTGTCACCTCGTCGTCGTCGCTGTGGACATCGGCCCGGCGAGGGCGCTGCTTGACCACGGTCGGCGCGAACGATCCGTTCGGCCCAGTCGCCGCGATGTCGGTCGAGCTCCCCTCGTTCGGGGGTTGCGGGGTGATGCGGGCCTGACTACAATCGAACACGTGTTCGACGCTCAGCTCGGAACTCTCGATGACGCCACCGCCGTGGTGCGCGACCTGGTCACCCACCTCGAACCCGGCGAGTGGACCGGTGAGGGCGCGTTGGCGGCCGTCGACGGGTTCGACGAGCTGGTCCGGCTCGCCGCCGGCGGTCGGGCCTTGGCGGTGGGTCGTGTCGACACCTCGGGAGTGTGGCGTCGCGGTGCGCATCGCAGCGTGTCGGCGTTCCTCGCCGAACGACTGAGGATCTCGCGTGGTGAGGCGCTGGCCATGGCGCGCACCGCGGTCGCCGCGGGCGCGGGTGGTGGTCTCGACGCGGCGGTGCGCGCCGGTGAGCTGTCAGCCGCGCAGGCCGCCGCGGTGGCGGAGTGCGCGCTCGAGCACCCCGACGCCGAAGCCGAGCTGTTGGTGGTGGCGCGGGCCGCGTCGCTGCGCGATCTACGCGACCGCTGCGCCCAGGTCGCGGCGCGCGGCGAGGGCGCCGAGGCCCGCCACCAGCGGGCGCGCCGTCAGCGGCGCTG
>DATHSN010000441.1:0-9297 GCA_035464115.1 Acidimicrobiales bacterium
GAAGCGCATCCGCGCCGCGCTCGCCGCGCTCGGCTGAGCGGCGACGGCTCGCCAGGCCGGAGGCGCATCTCCGGGGCCCTCCCCGACTGGGCTGAGCGGTCTCAGGGCCCTGAGCAGACCCGTACGGGCGTTCTTCCGGCAGAAGTGGTCGCTCAGCGACCACTTCTGCCGGAGGTTCGCCGAAACCCGGGCCCGGAGACCGCCGATCAGGCGGCGGAGCGCTCCAGGACGTGCACGCCGCACGCCGAGCCGAGGCCGATCACGTGGGCCAGGCCCACCCGGGCGCCCTCGATCTGGCGGTCGCCGGCCTCGCCCCGCAGGTGGTGGCACACCTCCCAGATGTTGGCGATGCCGGTGGCGGAGATGGGGTGGCCCTTCGACTGCAGGCCGCCCGACACGTTGACCGGCATCCGGCCGTCGCGCCACGGGGCGCCCGACTCGAAGAAGTCGACCGCGCCCCCCTCCTCGCAGAGCATGAGGTTGTCGTAGTGCACGAGCTCGGCGGTGGCGAAGCAGTCGTGGAGCTCGACGAGGTCGAGGTCGTCGGGGCCGATGCCGGCCTGCTCGTAGGCCTGCTTCGCGGCGTTGCGGGTGAGGGTGTTCACGTCGGGCAGCACCTGGCAGCTCTCGGTGTAGGGATCGCTGGTGAGCACCGAGGCCGACACCTTCACCGCCCGGCGCTGATGCTCGAGGCTGAGCGTGCGCAGCTTGGCGCCCGACACCACCACCGCGGCGGCGGCACCGTCGCAGTTGGCCGAGCACATCGGCCGGGTGTTCGGGTAGGCGATCATGAGGTCGCCCATGATCTGCTCGAGCGACATCGCCTTGGTGTAGGCGGCGAGCGGGTTGAGCGTGGAGTGCGAGTGGTTCTTCTCGCTGATGCGGGCGAACAGCTCGAAGCTGGTGCCGCCGTAGCGGTGGCCGTACTCCATGCCGATCTGGGCGAACGTGCCCGGCATGGTGGCGGTGCCGATGCGCCCGTCGATGGGGGCGACCGCGCCGTAGCGGCCGCTCGGGTTCCACACCTTCTCGTCGGACTTCGACGTGCCGCCCGCCCCGAGCAGGCCGGCGCCGGCGAGCTTCTCGACGCCGACGGCGAGGCCCATGTCGACCTCGCCGGCCTTCACCGCCATGATCGCGGTGCGCAGCGCGGTGGCGCCGGTGGCGCAGGCGTTGGACACGTTGTAGACGGGGATGCCGGTCTGGCCGATCTGCTTCTGCAGCTGCTGGCCGATGCCGCCCGACCCCATGAGGTTGCCGGCGGCGAGGATGCCGATGTCGGCCATGGTGACCCCGGCGTCGGCGAGCGCGGCCATGGCCGCCTGGGCCCCGAGGTCGACCGTGTCGAGGTCGGGGTGCTTGCCGAACTTGGTCATGTTGATCCCGAGGATCCAGATGTCGTCGCTCATCTCACGCTCCTCACGCCGCGATCGGCGCGAAGCCGAACCCGATCGCCTCGACACCGCTGTCGTCGGTGCCCATCGAATAGGTGGTCAGCCGGACCTTCATGCCGAGCGACACGTGCTCGTCGTCGGCGGGCACGTCGACCAGGTTGCCCCGCACGCTCGTGCCGTCGCAGTCGATCACCGCGGCCACGAACGGCACCGGGACGCCCGGTGCGGCGTGGGCCACGATGGTGAACGCCCGCACCTCGCCCTCGGTGGCGATGGGCGCGGTGGTGAACTCGGTGCCGAAGCACGACGCGCAGGCGTTGCGGCGGTCGAAGAACCGCGCCCCGCAGGCGGTGCACTCCCTGGCCACCAGGTGCGGCTCGTCGCCGAGCACCAGGTAGTCGACCAACGGGATCTGGTCGGACATCTCTCCCCCTTCGCCCGACGGACCGGTCGGCCGGGCGCCGGCCAGTCAACTACGCCCGGGCGGCACCGGTCGATTCGGGGGTCCGTCGAGCCCGCCCTCGACGCGCGCCGCGGCGGCGAGCCACCAGCCCGGTCCGCTGTCGGTGACCCGGGCCGTGAGCCGGGCGCCGGGGCCGCACCGGGCCACGAGGCGCTCGACGTCGCCGGGCTCGGCCAGCACGGTCACGACCCCACCGACGACGGGGATCTCGACCCCGTCGGCGCGGGGCCGGGCCGACCCGGTGGCGGTGAAGGTGAGGGCCACCCCGCCATCGTGCCACCGCCGGTCAGCCCCGACGCCGCATGACCGCCTTCTCGATCTCGACGACCACGAACAGCGCCGCGCCGATCGCGATCAGGATCGCCCAGTCGCCCGCGGACAGGGCGGTGGAGTCGAACAGCGCCTGCATGAACGGCAGGTAGGTGAACCCGAGCTGGAGCACGACGAGCACCGCCACCGCGATCCACGCCGCCCGGTTGGTGAACAGCAGCGAGATCCGGGTCGACGGCTCACGCAGGAAGCGGCTGTTGAACAGGTAGAACGCCTGGGCCACCACCAGGGTCCCCACCGCCATGGTCTGGGCGCGCGCCTCGTCGCCGGCGCCGTCGTCGTACACCGTGGCGAAGACGGCGAGGGTGGCGCCGCCGATCAGCACCCCGACGAAGGCGATGCGCCACAAGAAGTAGAGGTCGAGGATCGACCCGCCCGTCGCCCGCGGCGGCCGGCGCATCAGCCCGGGCTCGGACGGCTCGAAGGCGAGCGCCAGCGCCAGGGTGACCGCCGTGACCATGTTCACCCACAGGATCTGGGTGGGGGTCAGCGGGATGCTCAGCCCGAGCACCACCGCGGCGACGATCACGAGGGCCTCGGCGGCGTTGGTCGGCAGGATGAAGAGGATCGCCTTGCGCAGGTTGTCGTAGATCGTGCGGCCCTCGGCCACCGCGCTCTCGATGGAGGCGAAGTTGTCGTCGGCGAGGACGATGTCGGCCGCCTCCTTGGTCGCCTCGGTGCCCTTGATGCCCATCGCCACCCCGACATCGGCGCGCTTGAGCGCAGGTGCGTCGTTCACCCCGTCGCCGGTCATGGCCACGACCTCGCCGCGGGCCTGCAGGGCGCGGACGAGGCGCAGCTTGTGCTCCGGGCTCGTGCGGGCGAACACGTCGTACTCGAGCGCGTGCGCCTCGAGCTCGTCGTCGGACGCCACCTCGAGATCGCTCCCGGTGAGCGCACCGGCATCGTCGTCGACGATGCCCATCTCTCGGGCGATCGCGAGCGCGGTGCCCGCGTGGTCGCCGGTGATCATCTTCACCCGGATGCCGGCCCGGTGGCTGGTGGCGATCGCGTCGATGGCCTCGGGTCGGGGCGGGTCGATGATGCCCACCACGCCGACGAGGACGAGCCCGGCGTCGAGGTCGGCGAGCGCGAGGCGGTCGTCGTCGTGGGGCGCGGCGGCGCGGGCGGCGGCCAGGACCCGCATGCCCTCGGCCCCGAGGGCGTCGACGACGTCGTCCCAGCGGGCGCGGTCGAGCGGCTCGACCTCGCCACCGGGGCCGATCTGGTCGGCGCAGCGGTCGAGCACCTGGTCGGGTGCGCCCTTGACGTGGACCCGACGACCACCGTCGAGGGCGTCGAGCGTCGCCATGAGCTTGTGCTCGGACTCGAACGGCACGTCGGCGAGGCGGTCGACGTCGCCATCGAGACCGGCCTTGGCGGCCAGGGTCCGCAGCGCCCCTTCGGTGGGCTCGCCCTGGAGCGTCCACGCCCCCTCGTCGTCGCGGCGGATCGCGCTGTCGTTGCACCACGCCATCACCTCGGCGAGCGCGGCGAGGTCGTCGCGATCGCCGACGGTGACGACCTCGCCGTCGATCCGGACGTCGCCGTCGGGCGCGTAGCCGGTGCCGTCCACCTCGTAGGTGCCGGCGCCGGTGACCACCCGGCGGGCCGTCATCTCGTTGCGGGTGAGGGTGCCGGTCTTGTCCGAGCAGATCACGGTGACCGACCCGAGGGTCTCGACCGCGTTGAGCTTGCGGGTGATGGCGTTGCGGTGCGCCATCCGCTGCACCCCGATCGCCAGGGTGATGGTGAGGATGGCGGGCAGGCCCTCCGGGATGGCTGCCACCGCGAAGCCGATCGACGCGAAGAACAGCTCGTCGAGGGTGTAGTCGTGCAGGAGCAGGCCCAGGGCCACGACCAGCACGGCGAAGCCGACGATCGCCACCGAGAGCTGCTTGCCGAACGCCGTGATCTGACGGGTCAGCGGGGTGGCGATCGTCTCGACCTCGCCGATCATGGTGTTGATCCGGCCGATCTCGGTGTCGGCGCCCGTGGCGGTGACGACACCGACCCCGCGTCCCGACACCACGAGCGTGCCCGAGAACGCCATGCTGAGGCGGTCGCCGATCCCGGCCCGGTCGTCGACCGCGCCGGTGTGCTTGTCGACCGCCAGCGACTCCCCGGTGAGCGCCGACTCCTCGACGCGCAGGTTCGTCGCCTCGATCACGCGCAGGTCGGCCGGGACCCGGTCGCCGGACCGCAGCCGCACGACGTCGCCGGGCACCAGGTCGTCGGCGTCGATGTCGCGCCACTCGCCGTCGCGCCGCACGTCGGCGTGCAGCGACAACAGGCCCCGGATGCCCTCGAGGGCCGCCTCGGCCCGACCTTCCTGGACGTAGCCGATCGCAGCGTTGATGACCACGACGGCGGCGATCACCCCGGCGTCGAGCCAGTGCCCGAGCAGCGCGGTGATGGCGGCGGCGACGATGAGGATGAGGATCAGCACGTAGGCGAAGTGCGGGCCCAGCCGACGCCACCAGGGGTCTCGCTCGGCCTCGGGCAGCCGGTTCGGGCCGTGCTCGTCGAGTCGGCGCGCCGCCTCGTCGGCGGTGAGGCCGTCGCGCCGGGCCTCGACGCTCGTCAGCGCCTCGTCGACCGACAGGGCGTGCGGCGCCGGCTGGTCGGCTCCGGTGATCGTCATCTGCTCGTTCCGTGACCTGGGGGCAGCCGCGACGGTGGTCCGCCCGACCCGGCGCGCCCTACCCGGCGCCGAGCGCCCGCAACCCCTCCGCCGCCCCTGTCCGGCGCCGCTCGGTCAGCGGGCGGCGTGGCCGTTGGCGACGACGAAGCTGGCGACGGTGGTGAGGCTGCCGCCGATGTTGAGGGTGGCGACCCGCCGGGCGTCGTCGACCTGGGTGTCGCCGGCCGTGCCGGTGACCTGCCGGGCCGCGTCCCAGAGCATCCGCACGCCGGTGGCGCCGACGGGGTGCCCGGCCGCGATCAGGCCACCGGACGGGTTGATGGGCAGATCGCCGTCGAGCTCGTGGCGGCCCTCCTCGATGGCCTTCCAGCTCTCGCCCGGCGCGGTGAGCCCGATGTGGTCGATGGCCGCGTACTCGCTGATGGTGAAGCAGTCGTGGGTCTCGAGCGCGTCGATCTGGTCGACCGAGTCGACGCCGGCGCGCCCGAACGCGTCGGCGACGGCGTCGCGGACGTGGGGGAAGACCACCTCGCGGTCGCGGCTGGCGACGAGCTTGTCGGCCATGGTCATGCGCGACGTGCGGTGGCCCCACCCGTCGATGCGGGCCCGGCCGTCGAGGTCGTGGCCGCGCGCCGCGGCCCACCGGGCCGCGAACTCGGGCGTGGCGAGCACGACGGCGACGGCACCGTCGGTGACCTGGGAGCAGTCGTGGCGGCGGAGCCGGCCCGCGACCACCGGGTTGAGCTCGTCGTCGGGGCCGAAGGCGTCGTCGGCGATGGCCCAGGTGCGGGTCTGGGCCAGCGGGTTGCGCCGCCCGTTGGCGAACGCGGTGCGGGCGAGGGCGCCGAGGTGCACGTCGTCGAGGCCGTAGCGGCGGTCGTACTCGTCGGCCACCTCGCTGAACAGCGCCGGCCACGGGAAGTCGAGCCCGACGATCTCGTCGTGGGCCCGACCGGCGGCGCCGAGGGCCGACTGGGCCTCGAACGAGCCGTTGGCCCGCATCAGCTCGACGCCGACCACCAGGGCCACGTCGGCCCGGCCGGCGGCGAGGTCGGCGGTGGCGGCGAGCACGGCCATGCTCCCCGAGGCGCAGGCGGCCTCGTGGCGGCTGATGCCGATGCCGTCGAGCTCGGGGACGGCGTCGACGAGCAGCCCGCCGAGGTGGCCCTGGCCCGAGTAGATCTCGGCGGCGAAGTTGCCGACGTGGGCGACGCCGACGTCGGTGGCGTCGATCTCGGCCGAGGCCAGCGCGCCGAGCGCGGCCTCGCGCAACAGGTCGGTGAGGCCGAGGCCCTCGCGCGTGGCGTTGCGGGCGAAGTCGGTCTGGGCGCCGCCGAGGACGAACGGCGCGCCGGTGCTCATCGCTCGACCCGCTGGGCGGCGAGGTCGTCGGCCGACACCCACCAGGTGTGGTAGCCGGTGGGGACCCGCACCGGGACCGACAGGCGGCACACGGGCGGGGCGTCGAGGTGGGCGGCGTCGACCACGTGGACCTCGGACTCGCCGCTGGCCTCGTTCACCACGAACGTGACGAGGTAGCCCTCGTCCTCGCCGGTGCGGCCGGCCTTGGGGCAGAACACGGTCTCGCCGCCGAACCAGCCGTCGGGCCAGGCGTGGGTGACGGTGTCGCCGGTGACGAGGTCGTGGCGGATCACGCCGTCGAACGCCAGCGTCTGCTGCGGGGCGAACCGCATGAGGTAGGTGTAGCGGAACGGCTGGCCGGTGCGGCGCACGTCGATCTTGGGGAACTCGGCCACGTGGTCGTCGACGCGGCGCTTGGTGATGGTGCCGGTGTCGAGGTGGAAGGTCCACTCGGTGAGGTAGGGCTCGAGGCGCAGGTTGGCGATGGCCGGGGCGGCGGCGAGGTCGACCGGCGCGGTGGGATCGCCGGCGAGGGGCTCGGTGATCTCGCAGCCCACCAGGCGCACCACGCCGTCCTCCTGCCACGCGTTGGCCACGTGGTACATGAAGCACGGGTCGGTCTCGAACCAGCGGGTGTCGGCCGCCGGGCCGTTGCGGGGGACCAGGCCGAAGCGGGCCGGTCGGTCGCGGTGGAACGCGAGCCGGGCGCGGGGCCCGTCGAGCTCCCAGGTGAACGGGAAGTCGAACACGATGACGTGGTCGGCGGTGAAGGCCAGGTCGTGCTGGAGCCGGGGGCCGCCGACCTCGATGGTGTCGGTGCGCACCACCCGCCCCTCGGGCGACACGACGCCGAGGGTGAGGTAGGGCGGCACGGGGTCGAAGTCGATGAAGACGAGCTCGCCGGTGACCGGGTCGACCTTGGGGTGGGCGGCGATGTGGGTGGACAAGGTGCCGCCGAAGTCCTCGCGGCCGTGGGTCTCGAGGTCGGGCAGCGAGACGCGGTAGGCGTCGCCGCCGAGCCACCAGAGGGCGAGCAGCTCGCCGTCGAACCAGACCAGGTCGGTGTTGGCGGTGTCCTTGTAGACCTGCGGGAACTTCGACAGGTCGGGCGGCTCGAGGATGCCGGTCCACAGCGACTCGCCGGCCACCGTCTCGGCGGCGAAGCCCTCGGTGGCCACCCAGCGGTTGCGGTAGCGCACCCCGTCGTCGGCGAAGTGCACCGCGTGGATCATGCCGTCGCCGTCGAACCAGTGGTAGCGGCCCTGGGGCTCGAAGCGGGGGTTCGACCCGTTGCGCACGAACACGCCCCGCAGGTCGGCGGGCACCGCGCCCTCGACCACGGTGAGGTCGAGCTGGTGCTCGGTGTCGGTGGGCCGGTAGTTGCCCTCGAGGTAGGGCGAGCGCGGCGCCGCCGCCCCGACGGACGGGGCGGCGCCCCCGGTGGTCTCGGTGGTGGTCATCGGTTCTCCCCCAGCGGTTCGTGGACAGCGCCCACCCGACCCGATGTCTACAATGTCGACATATGGGGCGGTGAGCAACAGTGTAGAGGAGACCGATGTCACCACGACAGACCGACACGGCGGCGCCCCACGCCGACGTGGCTGCCCGGTTCCGCCACTTCCTCGAGGCGTGCGGCCTCGACCGCGACGCCTTCGTGGCCGGGGTCGACGGCGCCATCGAGCCCCGCACGCTGTACCCCATCCTCAACGGCACCCGCCGCCCGTCGCGCGCCCTCGCCGTGCTCATCGAGCGCACCTGGGGGTTCCGGGCCGACCACCTCCTCGACGGCCAGGGCCCGGCCTGGGCGGAAGGGTCGTGGGCGGGCGGCCTGGCGCCCGCCCCCGGACTCACCGACTTCGAGCGCGAGCTGGTGACCTTCACCCGGCGCTCGCTCGACAACGTGCACTCGATGCGGCTCGATCTCGACCGGGGTCAGCTGTGGGAGCGGCTGTTCGCCCGCACCGCCGAGCTCATCGACGCCCTCGACCGCGACGACGGCCGCCCGTCGCCCGTCGCCATCGCCATGGTGTTCGACGACTGCCTGCGCGCCGCCGCCGCGTTCGAGCGCTTCACCGTGGCCATCCAGCGGCGCCGCTCGCTCCAGCTCACCCTCGCCTACTTCGACCGCTACCTCGCGGGTGATCCCGGCGCCGGTGACGCCGACCGGGCCCGCGCCGCGCGGCGCCACGCCAGTGACGCGCTCACCGCCTCCCGCCACGAGGTGGCGGCCCACCGCGAGCACCTCGAGGCGATCCTCGACACGCCGAGCCCGATCCGCCTGCTGGCCGACCCCGCACCCGAGGCCTACGACGCCCTCGCCGCGATCGTCGCCGCCGCCATCCCCGGCCCCGCCCCCACCTGAGCCGGCCGGCCGATCACGCCCGCGACGCGGCCAGTCGGCCCAGCTCGACGAGCGCGTCCCGGGGTTCGGCGAGCTCTGCGTAGCCCCCGTTCACCAGGACCGCCAGGTACCGGCCGCCGCCGACGTCGACCGCGATGGCGCGGTACGGCGTCGCGTAGACCGCCCGCTCGCCGACTCCGTCGACCATCTCGGCCTCCCCGTCGGCGACCAGCGCCAGGTACTCGTCGAACAGCCACGACGGGGCGATGAGGCCACCTGCGCCGTCGTCGACCACGAGGACGACCTGCACCCCGGCCTCGGCTCCGAGGTCGAAGCCGCACTCTGTCGGGCGGTCCGACGACGTCGCGACGACCGCGACCCCGACGGCCGACGCCACCTCGTCGGCGCCGAGCAGGTCGCACGGGTCGGCCTCGATGCCGACCACGGTCGGCGCCGGGACGACCGGGTCGTCGGCTGCGTCGCGGCCGTCGCCCGATCCGTCGCTCGCGCCGCCTTCGGCGGGCAGCGCGGTCGTCGCCGAGTCGATCGGACCTGCGTCGTCGTCGCCGCACCCGACGAGCCCGAGCAGGGCCACCACGACCAGCACCGAGACGAGTGACCACCTCACGGATCTCAACCTACGGACCAGCCCCCGTCACGCCAGTCCACTTCGACCCGGGCCGAGCGCGGACCGCCGATCGGGCTCGCATAACCCGGCGCCCACCACCGAGTCAGGACCCGGTGACCGACACCACACCACACC
>DATHSN010000442.1:0-2718 GCA_035464115.1 Acidimicrobiales bacterium
GGCCGCGAGCTGCGGCTGGTGCCCGACCCGACCATCGGCGTCGGGGGCTGCGTGCTCGAGGTGGGCCCGTGCCGCATCGACGCCACCATCGAGGCCGCCCTCGACCGGGCCCGCGAGGTGCTGGCCGGATGACGGCCCCCACGCTGGCGGACGGGGCCTTCCGGGCCCGCGCCGCCGAGGCCCTCCGCGTCGCCCCGCCGCTGCGCACCGGCCAGGTCCGCCGGGTGGTCGGACTCACCTTCGAGGTCGACGGCATCGACGCCGCCATCGGCGACGCCGTGCTCGCCGGCCCGCCCGAGCGGGCGCTCGTGGGCGAGGTCGTGGCCATCACCGAGCGGGGCGCGGTCGCCATGCCCCTCGGCGCCGTCCACGGCCTGCGCGCCGGCGACCGGGTGGTCGCCACCGGCCGGCCCCTCACCGTCCCCGTCGGCAACGGCCTGCTCGGCCGGGTGCTCGACGGCCTCGGTCGCCCCATCGACGGCGGCCCGCCGCTGGCCGGCCTCGAGCAGGTCACCATCGACGGGACCCCGCCCCACCCGCTGCGGCGCGCCCACGTCGACCAGCCCGTCCACCTGGGCGTGCGGGCCCTCGACGCCTTGGTGCCCGTCGGGCGGGGCCAGCGGATCGGCATCTTCGCCGGCTCCGGCGTCGGCAAGTCGAGCCTGCTCTCGATGATCGTGCGGGGCACCGACGCCGACATCTCGGTCGTGGCCCTGGTGGGGGAGCGCGGCCGGGAGGTCCGCGAGTTCATCGAGTCCGACCTCGGGCCCGAGGGCCTGGCCCGCTCGGTCGTCATCGTCGCCACGTCGGACTCGCCCGCCCTGGTGCGGTCCCGGGCCGCGTTCGTCGCCACCCGCATCGCCGAGTGGTTCCGCGACCAGGGCCGCCACGTGAACCTGCTGATGGACAGCCTCACCCGCTTCGCCATGGCCGAGCGCGAGATCGGGCTGTCGGCCGGCGAGGTGCCCGCCACCCGGGGCTACCCGCCGTCGGTGTTCGGGGTGCTCCCCAAGCTGCTCGAGCGGGCCGGCGCCGGCGAGACCGGCAGCGTCACCGGCATCTACACCGTGCTGGTCGAGGCCGACGACCTCAACGATCCCATCGGCGACGCCTCCCGCTCGATCCTCGACGGCCACATCGCCCTCACCCGCCGCCTGGCCACCGCCGGCCACTTCCCGAGCATCGACGTGCTCGACTCCATCTCCCGGGTCGCCCCCAAGGTGACCTCCCGCCAACAGCAGGACCTGGCCGCCGAGCTGCGTCGCCTGCTCGCCGCCGAGCGCGACGCCCGCGACCTCATCGAGATCGGCGCCTACCGCCCCGGCACCAACCCCGACGTCGACCGGGGCATCGAGCGCAAGGCCGCCATCGAGGCGTTCCTGCGCCAGCGGATGGACGAGCGCACCGCCCCCGGTTCGGTGTGGCCCGCCCTCGCCGCCGCCCTCGGCTACGGGGAGGCGGCGGCGTGAAGCGCTACCGCTTCCGGCTCGAGTCGGTGGCCCGCGTGCGGCGGGTCCGCGAGGAGCAGGCCCGCGCCGAGCTGCTCGAGAGCCGACGCAAGCTCGACGAGGCCCACGCCGAGCTGCAGCGCCGCCTCGGCAGCTACGACCAGCGGGGCCGGGCCACCGCCGCCTCGCCCAACTCGTTCCGCGCCGAGCGCGACCGTGACACCCGCATGGCCAACGCCGTCACCGCGGCGATGGCCGCCGAGGCCGCAGCCCGCACCCTGGTCGGGCGACGGGTCGACGAGTGGGTCGCCGCCGCCCGCGAGAACGCCGCCCTCGACCGCCTCGACCTGCGCCGCCGTGAGGAGCACGAGGACGAGGTCCGCCGCGCCGAGCAGCGCGAGCTGGACGACCTGGCTGCCGGCCGCATCGCCGGCACCCGCATCGAGGACGACCCCGCCGGGGTCGCGCCGACGCACGGAGACCGGGCATGACCGTGCCCGCCGTGGGGTTCGTGCCGGCCCGGGTGGCCGAGCTGCAGTCGCGCTTCGCGCCGGGTGGCGGTGGGGTCGACGTGCTCGGCTCGCGCCCGCCCGCCACCGACTTCGCCGCGCTGCTCGCCAGCAAGGAGCAGGCCCACGCCGCCGGCCCCGCCGCCGCCATGGGTGGCGCGTCGTCGGCCCTCGGTCTGGCCGGTGGGTTCGGCGGAGCCGGGACCGGCACGCTCGCCAGCCGGATGATCGACGCGGCCAAGGTCCACCTCGGCGTCCCCTACCTGTGGGGCGGCACCGACCCCGCGGTCGGCCTCGACTGCTCCGGGTTCACCCAGCTGGTGTACCGCGAGGCCGGCGTCGAGATCCCCCGCGTGAGCCGGGACCAGGCCCGGACCGGCACGCCGGTGGCCTCGATCGGCGACGCCCGCCCCGGCGACCTGCTCGCCTTCGGCGAGCCGGTGAACCACGTGGCCATCTACCTGGGCGACGGGATGATGATCCACTCGCCCCGCCGCAACGACCAGGTGAAGATCGAGCCGATCGACCGGCCCATCACCCACATCCGCCGGCTGCTCCCCGACACCGCGTGGACCCCACCGACCGCGTCGTTCGACCCGGCCGCCTTCAGCGCCCTCGGCATCGGGGGCGGGGTCGGGGTGGCCGGTCTAGCGGGCGCCGTGCCCGGGGCCGGTGCGGCCGGGGCCGGTGGGGCCGCCGGCGACGTGCCCTACGCCGACCTGTTCGCCGCCGCCGGGGCCCGCCACGGGGTCGACCCGGCG
>DATHSN010000443.1:0-6252 GCA_035464115.1 Acidimicrobiales bacterium
GGCCACCTCGGGTCCGGCGCCGTCCGCCGACGCCGGTCCCGCCGCGGTCGCCGCCACTGCCGCGGCCCGCGAGGCGCGCGAGGCCGTGCGCGCCGCCCCGCTCGACCCCGGGCCCGCCGCGCTCGCGCTCAGCCGCGACGAGCTCGCCGAGGCGGCGGGGATCACCCCGGCCGACGTCGCCGACCTCGAGCGCTACGGCATCCTCACCGGCCGGGCGATCGGGCCCACCACCTTGTTCGACGAGGAGAGCCTGGCCGTCGCCCGCCTCGCCGCCGGTTTCCTGCGCCACGGCGTCGAGGGCCGGCACCTGCGGATGTACCGGGTGGCGGCCGAGCGCGAGGCGGCGTTCTTCCAGCAGGTCGTGCTCCCGCTGCTCAAGCAGCGCAACCCCGCCGCCCGGCGCCTCGCGGTCGACACGCTCGGCGCGCTCGCCGAGCGGGGGGAGGGTCTGCGGGCCGCCATGCTCCACCAGGCGCTGCGCGACTCGCTCGGCTCGGGATGAGCGCGGCGGCACCGCGCACCCTGCTCGACGCCGACGCCATCTCCGCCACGGTCGACCGCCTGGCGGCCGAGCTCGACGCGGTGTGCTCCGACGGCACCGTGATGGTCGGGGTGCTCACCGGAAGCGTGCCGTTGCTGGCCGATCTGGTGCGGGCGGTCCGCTTCGTCGCCGTGGTCGACTTCCTCGCGGTCTCGCGCTACGGACCCGGCCGGCCCCGGGCCAAGCTGGTCCACGACCTCACCATCGACATCTCCGGGCGCGACGTCGTCGTGGTCGAAGACGTGGTCGACACGGGGCTCACCCTCGCGTGGCTGCTCGACGAGCTGGGCCGGCGCGATCCCCGCTCCGTCCGGGTCTGCGCCCTCGTCGACAAGCCCCGTCGACGGCTCGCGCCGGTCGAGCTGCACCACGTCGGCATCGCCACCGACGCCGACTACGTGATCGGCTACGGGATCGACCACGCCGGGCGCTACCGGGGGCGGCCCGACATCGTCGTGGCCGATCTGGCCCGGCTGCGCGACGACCCTGACGCCTACGAGCCGATCCGACCACCGCTCCTGCCGGGTGCGGTCCCGGAGCGATAGGGTCGAGACGATGCAGGAGATGGAGCTCATCGGGGTGCGCGTCGAGCTCCCGTCGAACGTGCCGATCGTGGTGCTGCGGGAGAAGAGCGACGACCGCCGGATCCTGCCGATCTTCATCGGCGGTCCCGAGGCCACCGCCATCGCGTTCGCGCTCGATGGCGTCGAACCGCCCCGGCCGCTCACCCACGACCTCATCGTCATGCTGCTCGAGGACCTCACCGTCACCCTCGAACGGGTCCTCGTCACCGAGCTGCGCGACAGCGTGTTCTTCGCCGAGCTGCACCTGCGGGCCCCCGACGGCGTCCACGTCGTGTCGTGCCGGCCGTCCGACGCCATCGCCGTCGCCGTGCGCACCGGTGCGCCGGTGTTCGCCTCCGACGAGGTGCTGGCCGACGCCGGCCACGTCGAGGCCACCGAGGTCACCGAGGTCGAGCCCGATGATGTCGTGGAGCAGTTCCGCGAGTTCATCGAGAGCGTCGACCCCGACGACTTCGCCTCCTGAGGCGCAGCCCGCCCACCCCAGCCGTTGACGGCGCGCGCGTCGCGCCGTACTCTCGCCTACGACTGACAGTGGCGTAGTTTCACCGCTGTCACCGCCAGCGCGATGGTCGGCTCCGCACGGCCGCCACCGCATCCCGACGGGGAGAGCACATGAGCGAGAGCAAGCGGGACCGGGCCCTCACCGAGGGGTTCAGCGGCCGGCGAGCCGCCGAGGTGGTCGGCATCACCTACCGACAGCTCGACTACTGGGCCCGCACCGACCTGGTCCGCCCCTCGCTCGCCGACGCCAACGGGTCCGGGAGCCGGCGCAGCTACTCCTACCGCGACCTGCTCGAGCTCAAGGTCATCAAGAGCCTGCTCGACGCCGGCATCCGCCTCGAGTCGGTCCGCGAGGCGTTCACCTACCTGCGCGAGAACCTGGGTGAGGACATCGCGTCGGTCAACCTGGTCATCCGCGGCCGGTCGGTCCTCGTGCGCACCGACGAGGAGATCGTCGACGTGCTGCGCCAGGGTCAGGGCGTGCTCAACATCCTCCCGCTCGGCGGCGTCAAGGACGAGGTCGACGCGGCCATCGTCGAGCTGCGCCCCAGCCTCGACGCGCCCGTCGCCGACGTCACCGGTGTGCGACCCGCGGTGGGCGACGTCTGACCCCCCGGTCCACCACCGGATCGGGCGCCGAGGTCGTGGCGCCCCACGAGGTGGTCGCGTTCGCCCACGAGGCCGAGCGCGAGGTGGCTGCGCTGTTCGACTTCTACGGGGTGGCGTGGGCCTACGAGCCCCGCACGTTCGTGCTGCGCGCCGACGACGACGGCACCGTGCGCGCCGCGTTCACGCCCGACTTCCACCTGCCCGACTTCGACCTCTACGTCGAGGTCACCACCCTCGAGCAGCGCCTGGTCACCCGCAAGAACCGCAAGGTGCGCCAGCTGCGCGAGCGCTACCCACACATCCGGGTCAAGGTGCTCTACAAGCGCGACGTCGAGCACCTCGCGTCCCGTTTCGCCGCCGAGGGCTGACCCCGCTCAGGCAGCACCCGTTAGTCGAACAGGTCGGGCTCGGCCCGGGTGATCCAGTCGTAGAGGGGCTGGAAGCTGAACCAGCCCGCGCCGTCGGAGCCCACCTGGGTGCGGGTGAGGGCGGCGTGCTCGGGATCGATGGGCACGGGCGTGCCCGCCGCTTCGGCGAGCAGCTGGGCCTGGCAGGTGCGCTCCATGGTGATGAACCACCAGGTGGCTTCGTCGACGCTCTTGCCGACCGTGAGGTTGCCGTGGTTGCGCAAGATGGCCGCCTTGGCGTCGCCCAGGGCGGTGGCGATCCGCTTGCCCTCCAGCGGATCGAGGACCACGCCGGTGAAGTCGTCGAACAGCACGTGGTCGTCGTAGAACGCGCACGAGTCCTGGGTGAGGGGGTCGAGGGTGCGGCCGAGCGACGACCAGGCCTTGCCGTAGATCGAGTGGGCGTGGGCGGCAGCGACCACGTCGGGCCGTGCCGCGTGGACCTGGGAGTGGATGGCGAAGGCAGCCTGGTTCACGTGGTAGTCGCCCTCGACGACCTCGCCGTCGTGGTTCACCCGGATGAGGTCGGACACCCGGATGACGTTGAAGCTCATCCCGAACGGGTTCACCCAGAACGAGTCGGGGAACTCGGGGTCGCGCGCGGTGATGTGGCCGGCCACGCCCTCGCTGAACCCGAACCGACCGAAGAGGCGGAACGCGGCCGCGAGGCGCTGCTTGAGGTGCAGGCGCTCCTGGTCGACGTTGTCGAAGCTCGGGCGGGAGAACGGCAGGCGCAGCTCGGTCATCGGGGCCTCCTCGGACGCGTGACCCGAGTCTAGGAGGCGGGTGATCGGACCCGTATCGTCGTGCCGTGACCGCCGGAACCGACCCTGTTGCCGCCCCGACGACGTTCGTGTCCACCGGTGCGCTGCCCGACGCGTCGCAGGTGCAGATCCAGGTCGACGAGGCGCACCGTCGGTGCCGCGGGGTGCGCGACGGCGAGGTGTCGAGCGTCTACCCGGCGTTGGCGGTGGCCGAGCCCGACCGGTTCGGGGTGTGCGTGGTGGCCACGTCGGGGGCGACCCACGTGGCCGGCGACGCCGACGTGGCGTTCCCCGTCATGAGCGTGGCCAAGCCGTTCGTGTTCGCGCTGGTGTGCGACGCCCTCGGCGCGCAGGGGGTGCGGCGCCGGCTCGGGGTGAACGCCACCGGCCTGCCGTTCAACTCGGTGGCTGCGGTCGAACGGGCCGGGGGCCCGACCAACCCCATGGTGAACCCGGGCGCCATCGCCGCGGTGAGCCTGGCGCCCGGCGACGACGCCGACGGGCGGTGGCGTTTCCTGGCCGACGGCCTCTCCCGGTTCGCGGGACGGCCCCTCGAGCTCGACGTCGAGGTGCTCGACTCGGCGCTCGCCACCAACCACCGCAACCACGCCATCGCCCGGCTCCTCGAGAGCTTCGGCGCCCTCGGCAGCGACCCGGCCGAGGCGACCGAGGTCTACACCCGGGCCTGCTCGTTGTCGGTCACGGCCCGCGACCTCGCGGTGATGGGCGCCACCCTCGCCGACGGTGGCGTCAACCCCGTCACGGGCGAGCAGGTGGTGGACCGCGAGACCTGCCGTCACACCCTGGCGGTGATGGCGACCGCCGGCATGTACGAGACGTCGGGCGACTGGCTCTTCGACGTCGGGATGCCCGCCAAGAGCGGGATCGGCGGCGGCATCGTGACGGTCGCGCCCGGCAAGGGCGCCCTCGGCACCTACTCCCCGCGCCTCGATCCCGCCGGCAACAGCGTGCGCGGCCAGCTGGTGGCGGCCCTCCTCGCCCGGTCGCTCGGTCTCGACCTGTTCTCCTCCGATCCCGCGCCGGGGGAGCGGCCCCGTCGCACCGGGCCGGAGTGAAGGTCCAGGCGAGGTCGAGCCTGGCCCGGTCGCGTCCTCGACCTCATCTCGAGGACGAGGGTGGTGCCCGCGCGTGCGGTCGGTCGGTGGACCACCATGCGGGGATGGCATCCGACCACGCCGATGCGCCGGCGACGCCCGTCGTCATCATGGGGGTGAGCGGATCGGGCAAGTCGACCGTCGGGCGGCAGGTGGCCGACCGGCTCGGCGCCCGCTTCGTCGAGGGCGACGATCTGCACCCCGCCGCCAACCTGGCGAAGATGGCCGCGAGCGTGCCCCTCACCGACGACGACCGGGATCCGTGGCTCGACGCGGTGGCGGCCGTGCTGGTGTCGAGCCGGGCCGGGCACGAGGCCGTCGTGGTGTCGTGCTCGGCGCTGCGGCGCCGGTACCGGGACCGCCTGCGGGCCACCGGCCCGGTGCGCTTCGTCCTGCTCGACGTCTCGGGTGACGACCTCGAGCGACGGGTCCGCACCCGCGAGCACCCGTTCATGCCGCCGACGCTGTTGGCCTCCCAGCTCGACGCGCTGGAGCGGCCCGACGCCGACGAGGTCGACGTGGTGGTCATCGCCGTGGGCGACCGCACCGTCGGGGCGGTGGTCGACGAGGTCGTCGCGGACGTTGACCGGGGCGGGGCGCCCGGGTGACGCTCTGGCCATGAGCGACGGGGGCCCTGGAGCGTTCGCGGCCGGGCGTCTCGACGTCGGTGGCGGGCACGTCCTCCACTACGAGGAGGTGGGGAGCCCGTCGGGTACACCTGTCGTCTACCTCCACGGAGGGCCGGGATCGGGATGCTCCCCGGCGGCTCGGCGGCTGTTCGCCGCCGGTCACCGGGCGATCCTCGTCGACCAGCGCGCCGCGGGGCGCAGCACACCCCACGCCGCCGATGACGAGGTGGGGTGGGACACCATCGACATGGACCACCACGTCGCCGACCTCGAGCGGCTCCGGTCCCATCTCGGGATCGACCGGTGGATCGTGTTCGGCATCTCCTGGGGCTCGGTGCTGGGAGCCACGTACGCGGAACGACACCCGGCGCGGGTTCGGGCCCTCGTGCTGGCCGCGGTCAGCACGGGGACCGCCGACGACATCGAGTGGCTCACCGTTCACGCCGGTCGGTTCTTCCCGGCTGCGTGGGACGAGCTCCGTGCCCACGTCCCGCCGGCGCTGCGGGACCTGCGGCTGGTCGACGCCTACCACCGCCTGGTCATGGACCCGGATCCAGCCGTCCACCACCCGGCGGCGCTGGCGTGGTGCCGATGGGAAGACGCCCACGTGGCGACCGCACCGGGTGCACGGCCGAGCTCCCGCTTCGACGATGCTCGGTTCCGCCTCGGGTTCGCCCGCCAGGTGACCCACTGCTGGCGCAACGACTCGTGGCTCGAACCGGGCGAGATCGTGCGCCGGGCCGGTGCGCTGGCCGGGATCCCCGGCTGGCTCGTGCACGGCCGACTCGACGTCAGCAGCCCGCTCGACGCTCCGTGGCGCCTCCACCGGGCCTGGCCGGGCAGCGAGCTGGTGATCGTCGACGGCGACGGTCACGGTGGCGACGAGACGATGGTCCGGTGCCGTCAGATCCTCGCCCGCCTCGTGTGACCAGGCGACGTGGCGCCGTCGTCGTGCGTGCTGGCAGGCTGACGGTGAGGGGGTGCCCATGACCTCGACCGATCCGACGGCCGACGACTTCGAGTACGACGAGCTCGCCTACCTGCACGAGAACGCGGCCGAGGTCGGCCTGGCGTTCGCCGGACCGCCGCCGATCGCGCGGGA
>DATHSN010000444.1:0-12662 GCA_035464115.1 Acidimicrobiales bacterium
CGGAGTCGGTGCCCTGGGCGGCGTCGACGGTGGCGAGGTGGTCGGCGCGGGCCCGCATGGCGTCGAGGCACGCGTGGGCGTGGTCGAGGTGGCGCTGCTCGGCGAGCAGCTCGGGATCCGGTGGCTCGCCCATGGGGCCCGAGACGGTAGCCCCTCGCCCCGCACGCCACCCCCGAATTGCGGCGCTCGGCCCCCGCCGGGGTGGCTGAGCGACGCGAGTTGGGAGGCGAACAGGTGTTCGGTACGGTGGATCTCCCTATGGGATGGCGCAACCCCGCGGTGCCCTGGACCGAGCTCGAGCGGCGGCTGTCGGGCGGGGTCGGGGTCGAGCACCCGTTCCCGGGCGACGGGTCCGACAGCCCGGCCTGGTCGCGCCGGCGCGCCTCCTACGACCCCGCGCCGCTGCCCCGGGCCACCGGCACCGTCGCCTACGCCGAGCTGCACTGCCACTCCCACTTCAGCTTCCTCGACGGGGCCTCGTCGCCCGAGGCGCTGGTGGAGGAGGCCGTGCGCCTCGGCCTCGACGCCCTCGCCCTCACCGACCACGACGGCGTCTACGGGGTGGTGCGCTTCGCCGAGGCGGCCCGGGTCCACGGCCTGCCCACCGTGATCGGCGCCGAGCTCACCCTCGACGCCCACGCCGGCGGCGCCCCCGCCCGCACCGGGGCGCCCGACCCGCCCGGCCACCACCTCGTCGTGCTGGCCCGGGGGCCCACCGGCTACGCCCGGCTCACCACCGCCATCAGCGAGGCCCAGCTGGCGGGCGAGAAGGGGGCGCCCCGCCTCGACCTCGACCGCCTGGCCGAGCTGGCCGGCCCCCCGGGGTCGTGGGCGGTGCTCACCGGGTGCCGCACGGGCGCGGTGCCCGCTGCGCTCGTGGCCGACGGGCCGGCGGTGGCCCGCCGCCGCCTCGACGAGCTGGTCGAGCGGTTCGGCGCCGCCCACACCTTCGTCGAGCTCTGGGACCACGGCGACCCGCTCGACTCGGCCCGCAACGACGCCCTCGCCGCCCTCGCCGTGCGGGCCGGCGTCGACCCCGTCGCCACCAGCAACGTGCACCACGCCACCCCCGCCGGCCGGCGCCTGGCCGCCGTGGTGGCCGCCATCCGGGCCCGCCGCTCGCTCGACGAGCTCGACGGGTGGCTGCCCGCCGGGGGTGGTGCCCACCTGCGCTCGGGTGCCGAGCAGGCCCGTCGCTTCGCCCGCTACCCCGGGGTGGTCGAGCGGGCTGCCACCCTCGGGCGCGAGCTGGCGTTCGACCTCGCCCTCGTCGCCCCGCAGCTGCCGCCGTTCCCCTGCCCCCCCGGCCTCGACGAGATGGCCCACCTGCGCCAGCTGGTCGAGGCCGGCGCCGCCGGACGCTACGGGCCCCGCCACGCCGAGCGCGTCCCGGGGGCGTGGGCCCAGATCGACCACGAGCTGGCGGTCATCGAGCAGCTGGGCTTCCCCGGCTACTTCCTCGTGGTGTGGGACCTCGTCCGCTTCTGCGGCGAGCGGGGCATCCTCTGCCAGGGCCGGGGGTCGGCCGCCAACTCGGCGGTCTGCTACGCCCTCGGCGTCACCAAGGCCGACGCGGTGTCGCTCGGCCTGCTCTTCGAGCGCTTCTTGTCGCCCGAGCGCGACGGCCCGCCCGACATCGACCTCGACATCGAGTCCGACCGGCGCGAGGAGGTCATCCAGTACGTCTACGAGCGCCACGGCCGGCGCGACGCCGCCCAGGTGGCCAACGTCATCACCTACCGGGCCAAGTCGGCGGTGCGCGACGTGGCCCGGGCCCTCGGCCACGCCCCCGGCCAGCAGGACGCCTGGGCCAAGGAGGTCGACCGGTGGAGCCCGCTCGCCACCACCGCCGAGGCCCCCGACACCACCATCCCCGCGCCGGTGCTCGAGATCGCCGCCGAGCTCGAGCACGCGCCGCGCCACCTCGGCATCCACTCGGGCGGCATGGTCATCTGCGACCGCCCCATCATCGAGGTGTGCCCGGTGGAGTGGGGGCGGATGCCGGGGCGCTCGGTGCTGCAGTGGGACAAGGACGACTGCGCCGCGGTGGGCCTGGTCAAGTTCGACCTGCTGGGGCTGGGCATGCTCACCGCGCTGCACCTCACCCTCGACCTGGTGCGCGACCACCACGGCGTCGACATCGACCTGGCCACCCTGCCCCAGGACCCCGAGGTCTACGACATGCTCTGCCGGGCCGACTCGGTGGGCGTGTTCCAGGTGGAGAGCCGGGCCCAGATGGCCACCCTGCCCCGCCTGCGGCCCCGCACCTTCTACGACCTGGTGGTCGAGGTGGCGCTCATCCGCCCCGGCCCCATCCAGGGCGGGTCGGTGCACCCCTACCTGCGCCGCCGCGACGGCCGCGAGCCGGTCACCTACCTGCACCCCCTGCTCGAGCGCTCCCTCGCCAAGACCCTCGGGGTGCCCCTGTTCCAGGAGCAGCTCATGCAGATGGCCA
This sequence comes from Acidimicrobiales bacterium, assembly GCA_035464115.1. GTDB lineage: Bacteria > Actinomycetota > Acidimicrobiia > Acidimicrobiales > SKKL01 > DATHSN01. Next base: position 2,456 of record DATHSN010000444.1, read on the forward strand.
TCGACGTCGCCGGGTTCAGCCCCGGCGAGGCCGACCAGCTGCGCTCGGCCATGGGGGCCAAGCGCAGCCGCGAGCGCATGGAGCGCCTCCGCGCCCGGCTGTTCGCGGGGATGGCCGAGCGGGGCGTCGCCGACGAGGCCGCCGAGCGGATCTACGACCAGCTGGCGGCGTTCGCCAACTACGGGTTCCCCGAGAGCCACTCGGTGTCGTTCGCCTACCTCGTCTACGCCAGCTCGTGGCTCAAGCGCTTCTACCCGGCCGCGTTCTGCGCCGCCCTGCTCGGCGCCCAGCCCATGGGCTTCTACTCGCCCCACACGCTCGTCCAGGACGCCCGTCGCCACGGGGTGGCGGTGCGCACCCCGTGCGTGGCCCGCTCGGCGGTGCTGGCCACCCTCGAGCCCCCCGACCCCCCCGACCCCGCCTGGTGTCCCGCGCCGGTGGCCGGTCCGGGGGCCCCGCCGCCCACCTGGGGCGAGGGCGGGCCGGCCGTGCGGCTCGGGCTGGCCGCGGTGCGCGGGGTGGGCGACGACCTCGCCGAGCGCATCGTGGCCGGTCGCCCGTGGGCCGGTCCCGAGGACCTGGCCCGGCGCACCGGCGCCACCGGCCCCCAGCTCGAGGCGCTGGCCACCGCGGGCGCGCTCGGGTGCTTCGGGCTCGACCGCCGTCGGGCCCTGTGGAGCGCGGGGGCGGCGGCCGCGTCGCGTCCCGACCGCCTCGCGGGCACCGTCGGCGGCATCGACGCGCCCCGCCTGCCGGGCATGGACGAGCGCGAGGAGGCCCTCGCCGACCTGTGGGCCACCGGGGTGGCCCCCGAGGGCCATCCCACCCGGTTCGTGCGCGAGCGCCTGGCCGCGGTGGGGGTGGTCACCGCCGCCGACCTCCCCGGCGTCGAGCACGGCGCCCGCGTCCGCGTGGCCGGGGTGGTCACCCACCGCCAGCGACCGGCCACCGCCGGGGGCACCATGTTCTTCAACCTCGAGGACGAGACCGGGCTGGTCAACGTGGTCGTGTCGGTGGGCTGCTACTCCCGCCATCGCCGGGTGGCGCGGGCCGCCCCGGCCCTGGTGGTGCGCGGTCGCCTCGAGCGGGGCGACGGCGGGGTGCTCAACGTGATCGCCGAGCGGCTCGAGCCCCTCGACGGCGTGGTGAGCCCGCTGCGCTCCCGCGACTTCCGCTGACCGGTACGGTCTGCTCACATGCCCCCGCCCGAGGCCGACGGGACCCGTGTGGAGACCGAGGCGGCCATCGAGGGATCACCGTCCCCGTCGGCCGTCGACGGCCCCACCTCGCTGTCCGAGCGGGCCCTCGAGGCCACCCAGGAAGGCGTGATGGTGCACCGCGCCGTGCGCGACGCCAGCGGTGCCATCGTCGACTTCGAGTGGCTGCTCGTGAACCGGGCCGGGGCGCGGATGGCGGGCCTGGCGGTCGCCGACCTCGTCGGACGGCGCCTGTTGGAGGTGCTCCCCGGCCACCGCCCGAGCGGGCTGTTCGACCGCTACGTCCGGGTGGTCGAGACCGGCGAGTCGGCCACGTTCGTGCAGCACTACGCCCACGACGGCATCGACACCGCGTTCGACATCGACGTCGCCAAGCTCGACGACGGCTTCGTCGTCACCTTCGCCGACCGCACCCTCCAAGAGCGCGCCACCGCCGCGCTCGCGGAGAGCGAGGCCCGCTACCGCGAGCTGGTGGAGCACCAGGCCGAGTTCGTGTGCCGGATGCTGCCCGACACCACCTTCACCTTCGCCAACGAGGCCTACGCCCGCTACCGGGGCTTCACCCCCGAGTCGATCCTCGGGGTGAAGATGCTCGCCATCCTCCCCGAGGAGCGTCGCGACGGGGCCGCCGAGGTCATCGCCTCGCTCGGGCCCGAGCGCACCTCGATCACCGACGAGGGCTTCTTCGTCGACGTCGACGGGTACGAGCGCTGGCAGCAGTGGACCACCACCGCGGTGATCGACGAGGCGGGCCGGGTCGTCGAGATCCAGGCCGTCGGCATCGACATCACCGCGCGCAAAGAGGTCGAGCTGGTGCTCGAGCGCGAGCGCGGGCGCTTCGCCGCCCTCGTCGAGCACTCCTCCGACGTCATCTTGCTCGTCGGCCTCGACGGCGGCGTCCGCTACGCCAGCCCCTCGGTCGAACGGGTCCTCGGGTGGCACCCCGACGCGGTGGCCAACGTGCTCGACGTCATCCACCCCGACGACCGCGACGCGGTGTTCGACGGGTTCCGTGGCGTCCGCCGCTCGCACACCCCGTTCCGCGGGCACGTGCGGGCCGCCACCGTCGAGGGTGGCTACCGCTGGCTCGAGCTGGTCGGCACCGACCGCACCCACGACCCGACGGTGCGGGGGTTCGTGCTCAACGCGCGCGACGTCACCGACGAGGTCGAGGCGCTCGACGCGCTGGCCGGTCGGGCCGAGCTGCTCGCCCTGCTGTCACAGCTCAGCACCCGCTTCATCGACCTCCCGGTCGACGACGTCGACGCCGCCATCCACGCCGCGCTCGCCGATCTCGGCACCGCCGTGGGTGTCGACCGGGTCTACGTGTTCGCCCTGGACCACGACCGCCGCACCGCCGACAACACCCACGAGTGGTGCGCCGACGGCATCGCCCCGCAGATCGACAACCTCCAGGGGCTGACGTTCGACACCATCCCCCGGTTCGCGCAGACCATCGTCGATCTCGAGGTCGTGCACCTCCCCTCGATCGCCGACCTGTCCGGCGAGTGGAGCGGCGAGCGCGGGGTCCTCGCCCCCCAGGGCATCCACTCACTGCTGGCCGTGCCGATGATCGAGGCGGGGGTGGCCGTCGGCTTCCTCGGGTTCGACTCGGTGCGGCGGGCCCGGCAGTGGTCCGACGCCGACATCACCGTGTTGCGGTCGGCGGCGGCCGCCATCACCCAGCTGCTCCTGCGGGCCCGCACCGAGTCCGAGGTGCGCGCCGCCGCCGGTCGCTACCGGGCCCTGGTGGCAGGGGTGCCCGACCTGTTGATCCGCCTCGACGGCGACGGCGTCGTGCTCGACTGGGAGCACGCCGCCGCCGTCGAGCTCGACGCCGACGGCGCGGTGGGGCGTCCGCTCACCGAGGTCGCGCCCGCGCTGGCCGCAGCCGTGCCCGCGGCCCCCGCCGACCTGGCCACCTCCCCGACGGTGGTGGCCGTCGAGGTCAGCACCGCCGACGGTCTCACCCGCTCGCTCGAGGCCCGGGTCACCGCGGCGGGCGACGAGACGATCCTGGTGGTCCGCGACGTCACCGAGCAGCGGCGCCTCGAGGCCGTCCTCGTCCACGAGGCCAACCACGACTCGCTCACCGGGCTCGGCAACCGTCGCCTGTTCACCGAGCGCCTCGAGGAGGCGTTGCGGTCGGCCCGTCGCGCCGACGCCACCACCGGTCCCGCGGTGCTGTTCATCGACCTCGACGGCTTCAAGGTGCTCAACGACTCGCTCGGCCACGACGTCGGCGACCAGGTGCTCACCGTGCTGGGGGAGCGCCTCGAGGGCGCGGTGCGTCCCGGCGACCTCGTCGCCCGCCTGGGCGGCGACGAGTTCGCGGTGCTCGCCCAGCGGGTGCCCGACGCCGACGTGGCGGTGCAGCTCGCCGAGCGGGTCGCCGACGCGCTGGGCCGACCCGTGCTCACCGACGCCGACGACCTGGTGATCACCGCGAGCATCGGCATCGTGCTGGCCGAACCGAGCAGCACCAGCGGGTCGATGCTGCGCGACGCCGACGCCGCCATGTACCGGGCCAAGGCCAACGGCCGGCGGCGCGTCGAGGTGTTCACCCCCGACATCCGCGAAGCGGCGCTGGTGCGCCACCGCGTCGAGCGCGACCTGCGGCGGGCGCTCGAGGGCGGCCAGCTGCGCCTGCACCACCAGCCGATCTGGTCGCTGTCGGGGCGCCGCTGGACCGGGGCCGAGGCGCTCGTGCGATGGCAGCACCCGACGCGTGGGCTGCTGGCGCCCGGCGCGTTCCTCCCGGTGGCCGAGGAGGTGGGGCTGCTCGGCGCCATCGGCGACTGGGTGGTGGGGGAGGCGGCGCGCACCGCCGCCCGGTGGCGGGCCGAGGGTGGTCCCCGCGCCGAGCTGGTGGTCTGGGTGAACCTCGCGGCGTGCCAGCTCACCGATCCCGACCTTCCGGCCACGGTCCTGGCGCACCTCGAGCGGGCCGGCCTCCCGACCGACGCCCTCGGGGTGGAGGTCACCGAGACGGTGGTCGTGGCCGACGTGGCCCGCGTCCGCCACAACCTCGAAGCGCTGCGCGCCGCGGGCATCGCGGTGGCGCTCGACGACTTCGGCAGTGGGCTGTCGTCGCTCACCCACCTCGACCGGCTGCCGCTCGACGTCGTCAAGCTCGACGGGGCGTTCGTCCGGGGCGTCGTCGACGACGAGCGCACGCGGAAGCTGGTGGCGGGCATCGTCGCCCTGGTGAACGCGCTGGGTCTGCGCGTGGTGGCCGAGGGCGTGGAGCGCGTCGACCAGCTGGCTCGCCTCGTGGCCCTCGGGGTCGACGAGGTGCAGGGCTACCACCTGGGCCGGCCCTGCCCCGACGACCACCTCGATGTGGCCCTCGCCCGCCCGCCCGCCGACGCGTCAGACGGCGCACCAGACGACGGGTGAGCGCCCCGCCGTCGAGTGCCTGGCGCACCGCCGGCCGGCGCTCAGCGCAGCGCCTGGGCCAGGCGGCCGAGGGCGGCGGCCACCGTGGCGTGGGGGTCGTCGCCGGGGTCGTCGCCGGCGAGCGCGGTCGGCTCACGGCGATCGGCCACCTGCTCGGCGAGCAGGCGCAGGGTGGTGGCCACCGTCTCGCACTCGTGGCGGGTCACGGCGTCACGGTCGTGACGCAGGTGGGGCAGCACCTGGTCGACCTGGAGGTTCACCGCGGCGGCGGCCTCCTCGGGCGCCAGGCGGCCGTCGAGCAGGGCGCGAGCGGTCTCGACCGGGAACCGGACCCGTTCGGACGGGTGCACGTCAGCCCGCGCCGCCGACCCGGCGCCCCAGGTCGAGGTCGCCGGCGGGGGCCGGGCGGGCGATGAGGTAGCCCTGGGCCTGGTCGCACCCGATCGAGGCGAGGGTGGCGAGCTGGGCGCCGGTCTCGACGCCCTCGGCCACCGCGGTGATGCCCAGGTCGTGGGCCAGCCCGACGATGCTGCGCACCAGGGCGCGGTCGTGGGCGTCGGCGTCGATCCCCGAGATGAACGACCGGTCGATCTTCAACACGTCGACGGGGAGCTGGGTGAGGTGCGAGAGCGAGGAGTAGCCGGTGCCGAAGTCGTCGACGGCGATGCGGACGCCCAGCGCCTTGAGGGCGCGCACCGCCGCGGTGGCGGACTCGTCCTGGGCGAGCAGCGCGCTCTCGGTGATCTCGAGGCACACGTCGGCGGGCTCGATCCCGGCGGCGTCGAGGATCTCGCCCACCTCCGACGCCAACCCCGGGCGCAGCAGCTGGCGAGCCGACAGGTTGACCGCCATGAGCAGCTGCGGCATGCCGGCGTCGTCGCGCCAGCTCCGCAGCTGGGCGCACGCGGCACGCAGCACCACCTCACCGAGCCGCTCGATGAGCCCGGTCTGCTCGGCGACGGGGATGAACTCGCCGGGGGGCACCAGCCCGCGCGTGGGGTGCTGCCAACGCACCAGGGCCTCGACGCTGACCGCCTCGCCGGACGCGACGTCGATGACGGGCTGGTAGTGCACCACGAGCTCGTCGGCGTCGAGAGCCCGACGCAGGTCGTGCTCCACCTCGAGGCGGGCGAGCGCCCGACGGCGGTGGGCCTCGTCGAACAGGGCCCACCCGTTACGGCCCCGGTCCTTGGCCTGGTAGAGGGCGGTGTCGACGTCGCGGAGGAGCGACGTGGCGGTGATCGGCCACCCGGTCGGCACCGCGACGCCCACCGATGCGGTGACGTGGAGGTCGCGATCGGCGAGGTGGATGGGACGGTCGAGGACGGCGAGCACGCGCAGGGCGATGGCCTCCACCCGGTCGATCGACCCGACGTCCTCGCACAGCAGCGCGAACTCGTCGCCGTCGAGGCGGGCGACGAGGTCGCCGGGACGGACCACCTGGCGCAGTCGGCGGGCGACCTCCTCGAGGACGAGGTCGCCGGTCTGGTGCCCGAGGGAGTCGTTGATGAGCTTGAAGTGGTCGAGGTCGATCGCCAGCACCGCGAGGTCGGGACGCTCGCCCTCGGCCCGCTCGATCGCCCCGTCGATGCGGTGCACCAGCAGCAACCGGTTCGGCAGCGACGTGAGCGAGTCGTGCAGCGCCTGGTGGCGGGTCTCGTCCTCGGCGCGGCGCCGCTCGAGGGCCAGGGCGAGGGCGTTGGCGATCGACTGGACGAAGCGCGTGTCGTCGGGCGTGAACACGTGGCGGCGGGTGCTGTGCACCGCGAGCGCGCCGTAGGCCCGGTAGCGACCGGTCACCGGCACGGCCAGCGACGAGACCGCACCCACCGTCTCGAGGTGGGGCGGCGCCGCGATCCGCGGGTCGGTGGCGAGGTCGTCGACGACCACGGCTCGGCGCTCGTCGACCGCGACCGCGGCGGGGACGGGGTCGTCGGCCGACAGGGTGATCTCGCCGGCCTGGCCGCGGGTCGCGCCCGTGGCGGCCTCCAGGAGCAGGAGGCGCTCGGCCGGGACGGCTCGCCACAGCTCGCAGCCGTCGACGTCGAGGGTCCGGCGGACGATCCGCACCGCCTCGCGGGCGAGGGTGGCCGGGCCGGCGCCCTCGAGCGCCCGTCGACCCAGCTCGGCGACACCCGCCTGGCGCTCCACGGCTCGTTCGAGCTGCGCGGTGGTGGCCCGCTCCTCGGTGACGTCGCGCGCGCTCAGGACCAGGGCACCGACCGCGGCGTCGAGGCGGCGATCGGCGAGGCCCAGCTCGACGTGGCGCCATCGGCCGGCGTCGGTGCGGTGGCGCACCACCACCCCGTGCACCCGGTGCCCGGGCCGGGCCGCCAGCTCGGTGAAGGCGTCGAGCAGCCGTCCGGCGTCGTCGGTGTGGATGCGGTCGACCAGGTTGGCGCCGATCAGGTCGTTGGCGTCGCAGCCGAGGACCTCGTCGACCGCGGCGGCCGCGTCCTGGATGGTGCCGTCGCGCGACACCACCAACAGGGCGGTGGCCCCGTGGTCGAGCAGGGTCGACAGCCGGGCGACCTCGTCCTCGGCGCGGCGCAGGCGGGCTCGCCGGCCGCGACCAGCGGTCGGGCTCGCGGGGGGCGCGGGATGCGCGCTCGCGGACGGAAGCTCCACGTGTTCGTCATCGGCACCGCAGCGCTCCGGTTGAGGACCGGCGCCGATCGGCGCGTCGGTCGGGTCGGGCGGCGGGGGACGCGAGGTGGCGCGTCGGGTCGCGGCTCAGCCGACGGCGGTCCCGCCCGACGCCGTCATCGCGATGGTGGTGCGGTCGAGCGTGGCCGCCTCGATCTCGGCGAGCACCGCCGTCGCGTCGGGACCGGTGGCGGACACCGGCTCGGCCAGCGCGTGGATCGTGACGGCGTAGACCTCGGGGGCCTCGGTGGGGGGGCAGGGCCCGAAGTAGTCGGCCGCACCCGTGCCGTTCACCGCGACCGTGGCGGCGGCGGGCACCTCGCCGGGACCGAGCGCGCCAGCGGAGGGCGCCACCCCGAGCACGATCCAGTGGACGAAGCCGGTGCGGGCGGTGAGGACGACGGCGAGCTCGGCGGTGCCGTCGGGCGGCGCCGTCCAGGCGAGGGGTGGCGAGATCCCGGCGCCGTCGCAGGTGTGCTCGAACGGCAGGGCGCCGCCGGGCGCCACCACCGGGCTCGAGACGGCGAAGCCGCCGACGCCGGTGACCACGCTGGCCAGCTCGATCGGGTCGCTGGTGGTGGGCAGCAGCTCGGGGATGACGGCCACGTCGGGGCTGGTGGGGGGTCGCAGCACCCGGCCGTCGTCGGTGGAGCACCCGCCGAGCGCGAGCAGGCCGGCCGCAACGGCGCCCACGACCAGTCGGAGGGGTGTCCCGACCCGGTGGGTGGATGTCGGTCGACGGCGCACCGGCCCAGGCTAGGGTCGCTCGACGGCGCCGTCGCGGCGCCCCCCTCGCCATGCGACGTCTCCTCCGTCCTGCCGGCGCAGCGCTGCGCGCCCTCTTCGGGCCGGGCACCGCCGGTGCCCGACAGGGCCTCGTCGCGCTGGTGGTGTCGGCCACCACCGGCACGATCGCGGGCATCACCCTCGGATCGGTCACCGGCACGCTCGAGTCGCTGCCGGGGCTGTTGGTGCTCGTGCCCGCCGCCATCGCGCTGCGGGGCAACATCTTCGGCGCCTTCGGCAGCCGGTTGAGCACCTCGATCCACGCCGGCACCTTCGGTCTGACCCGCCGCGTCGACACCGTCGTCGGCCAGAACGTCATCGCGGCCGCAGCGCTCTCGCTCGTGCTGTCGGTGGTCGTGGCGGCGCTGGCCAAGGGGGTGGCGGTGTCGTTCGGCATCGCCGGATCGATGTCGCTCGCCGACTTCATCGTGATCTCGGTGGTGGGCGGCATGCTCGCCTCGGTCGTCATCGGTGCCATCGCCCTCGCCCTGGCGGCCGGTTCGGCGCGCTTCGGCTGGGACCTCGACAACGTGTCGGCGCCGATCGTGTCGTCGGCCGGCGACCTGGTGACCATCCCGTCGCTGATGCTGGCCGCGAGCCTGGCCGGCATCGACTGGGTCACCCCGGCGGTGGCGGTGCTGGTGGTGGGGGCCGCGGTGGTGGCGCTCGTGGCTGCGTGGCGCGCCTCGCTCCCGCTCCTGCACCGGCTGCTCATCGAGTCGCTGCCGCTGCTGGCCGTGGTGTCGCTGTTGTCGCTGTTCGCCGGCATCACCATCGAGAAGCGCCTGGGCGCGTTCCTGGCGCTGCCCGCGCTCTTGGCGCTGGTGCCCAACTACCTCGGCACCGCCGGCTCCCTCGGCGGGATCCTGTCGAGTCGGCTGTCGACCAAGCTCCACCTCGGCCTGGTCGAGCCCGACCCCCTCCCCAGCCGCGCCGCGCGCCGCGACATGCAGACCGTGCTGGTGCTCGCGGTGCTGTCGTTCACCTACACCGGCGCGGTCGCGCACTTCGCGGGCACCCTCGCCGGCCTCGCCAGCCCCGGGCTGATCGACATGATCGCGGTCACCCTGCTCGGCGGGCTGCTCGCCAACGTCTTCCTCGCCGCCGTCGCCTACTACGGCACCATCGTCGCCGTGCGCTTCGGGCTCGACCCCGACACCTACGGCATCCCGGTGGTCACCTCGATGCTCGACCTGGTCGGGGCGTTCACCCTCATCTTCGCCATCGTGGCGCTGGGCGTCGTGTAGCGCAGCGCCGGTACCCTGACCTGACTCCCTCCCGAGGACCCATGGACGACCGACGACGCAACCTGCGAGCCATGCTCGCCGAAGCCAAGGACACCAGCGAGCTCATGGTCGACCTCGCCTACGCCGCGGTCTACTTCGGCGATCCCGACATGGCCGACGAGGTCGAGGCGCTCGAGCGCGACCTCAACGACCTGGTCCACGACATGCGCTCGGTCACGGTGATGGCCACCCGCCAGCCCGGCGAGGCCGACGCCATGGCGTCGGTGCTGCAGGTCATCAGCGCCATCGAGCGCATCGCCAACGACGCCGTCGACATCACCCGCATCGTCACCCACCAGCTCGGCATCCCCCGCGAGCTCGTCGCCGACCTGTCCCAGGCCGAGGAGGTCTCGCACCGGGTGCTCGTGCGCGACGGCTCGCACATGGCCCACCGGCCACTCGGCGACCTCGAGCTGCCGGTGGCCACCGGCATGCGGGTGATGGCCATCCGCCGTGAGCGCACCTGGATGACCGAGATCGACGGCGACGTCATCCTCGTCCCCGGCGACGTGCTCTTCCTGCAGGGCTCCCCGGCCGGCATCCCGCGCCTGCGCGAGCTGGCCGCGGCGCCGGTGTGGGACCCGCCCGAGCCGCCGGAGGGGCCCGCGCTCACCGATCTCGGGCGGGCCGTCGACGTGCTCGTCGAGATGAAGAACGTCTCCGAGGTCGCGGTCGGACTCGGGTACTCGGCGCTGCTGTTCAACGACCAGGGCCTCGCGGCCGAGGTCACCCAGCTCGAGGACCGCCTCGACGAGATGCGCGAGGTGCTCGAGCTGTGGGTGCTCCGCAGCGCCGCGCAGACCCTCGACCCGTCCCCGCTGCGCGGCCTCCTCCACCTCGGTGGCGCGGCCGAGGAGATCGGCGACGCCGCAC
>DATHSN010000445.1:0-3197 GCA_035464115.1 Acidimicrobiales bacterium
CACCAGCGCGAAGGCCACCGCGCCGGCGGGGGCGGAGCGAGGCGCCACCCGCTCGAGCAGGTCGCCCAGCGCGGCGGCCGCGACCACGGTGGACGCCCCGCCGACCCCCAGCGGTCCGAGCGCCGCGCCCAGCGGCGGGAACAGCACGCTGTAGCCGGGCGTGTGGTGCCCGCCGAACCACTGGTTGTTCCAGATGGCGAACCCGCTGGCGCGGAACAGCTCGACCCGGAAGATCTGGGCGGGCAGGTCCGCACCGCGCCAGCCGGCGACGATCACGGTCGCGACGCCGACCGCGGCGGCGAGCGCGCCGGCCACCGCGGCCCGGCGCATGGTCGTCGGTCTGGCTGGTCGTGCGATCGCGTCGGTGGCGACCGCCATGTGACCTCCCCGTGGGTGAGGGGCCGCCGGGCGGCCGTTCCCATCGTGTACCCCCGTGGTGGCTGCGGGAATCCCTCGTCGCCCGGTCGACACGGACCTCGGGGGTACGCTCGCGTGGCTCGACCGTCGGGGAGGTGACCGTGCCACGCAGCGTCCGCATCGCCACCGGTGTGCTGGTCGCGGTCGTGATGTGCCTCGGGCCGACCGGGTGCGGCGACGACGACTCCCCGACGGTGCAGGACCCCGTCGAGCGCCAGGTCGAGATCTACACCACCGTGCTGCGGGCGGTGGTGAGCGAGGCCGACCCGTCTCTCGACGAGGCCGGTCCACCGGTGGTCTTCGTCGCGGCGCGAGGCGACGACCCGATCAACATCGACGTCCAGGCCGCGGTGGTCGTCGAGCTCGAGGGCTGGTCGACGATCCGCTTCGTCGACGACATCGACGAGGCCGTCGACCTCGCCGACCCCGAGGGAGCGGTGCGCGACGACGGCATGCTCGTGGGGCTGGGCCCGGTGCCCGAGGAGGGCCGAGCCGTCTCGGTCTACGCCGATCGGTACGAGAGCCCGGCGCGCACCGTGGTCTTCGACGTGTCACTGCAGCGCACGCCATCGGGCTGGGTGATCACGGGCCAGCTCGACGGCGTCCCGGTGGCGACCCCTCAGTGACCTCGTCGGTGGCCTGGTCGACGACGCCGGCGGGAGCGGCGTCGGCCGCCTGATCCGCGGCGAGGGCCTCGAGCCGGGCCTCCACCGCCTCGATCACGTCGTCGACGCCCTCGATCGTCATCTCCTCACCGCGGCGGGCCCGCTCGACCGCGTCGCGCAGCTCCGGCGGGCACGGCAGGCCGGCCGCCTCCAGGGCCGAGGTGGCCACCACCACCGCCTGGCGCCGGGCACCCCGGGCGCCCAACCACCGCGCCGTGTCCACCAGCTGGGTGGGGAGCGGCACCTCGTCGTCGTCCTCGCTCAGGTCGCGGGGGGAGACCGCCGCCGCCCACTCGCCCCACCGCCGGCGCACCGCGGCCCGCGAGCCGGTGCTGTAGGTGAGCGCGCCGATGCCGAGGATGGCACCGAAGGCGAACAGGCCGATGGTGGCGTTCGGCAGGACCAGCACGGGGAGCAGGGCGCCGACGACCCACGACAGCTGCAGACGGGCCTCGAACCCGGCGAAGGCCCGGCCCCGCTCGGCGTCGGGGGCGTCACGCTGGACGAGGCTGTCGAACGCCTGGCGCCCGATGTTGGCAGCCAGGCCGGTGACGAAGGCGACGCTCACCAGCGCGATGCCGAGCAGGTCCTTGGGGGCGATGATCGCCGCCGCGGCGGGCAGGGCGAGGGCGACGATGAGGAGCCGCTCTTCGATCAGCATGCGGCGCAGCGCGGGCGCGACGAAGGTGCCGAGGAAGCCCCCCAGGCCGCCGGCCACCGCCACCGCCCCGAACACCCAGGTCGGCTCACCGCCCGACTTCAGGGTGAAGGCGGAGAAGAACACGAGGAACCCGACCGCGCCCCGGACCAGGGCCATCGACGAGGCGCCGAGCAACAGCGACGGGGCCCGCAGCTCGGCGACCGCGGCGGCCCGGCTGGCCGGGCTGGGCACGATGGCCGCGGGCCGGGGGATGCGCAGCGTGGTGAGCGTGGCCGTGCCGTAGAGGAAGGCGGCGAGGCCCAGGACCCACCGGGCGTCGCCGATCACGAGCGTGGCGGTGGCCACCGTGCCACCGATGGCCCCGAAGATCACGTTGGTGCGCGACAACGCCGAGTTGGCGCGCACCAGCTGTTCGGGTTCTCGCACCAGGCGCGGGACGAGCGCCGACTTGGCCACCGAGTGGGTCTTGTTGAGCACGAGGATGGTGAAGACCTCGGGGTACAGCAGCAGGGTGCGCACGTGGGCCACGAGGAGCAGGCACATGCCCGCCCGACCGACGCACGCGGCGGCGATGACCACCCGGTGCCCGCCGCGCACCTTGTCGACGAAGGGCCCGATGAGCGGGGCGACCACCGCGAACGGGGCCATGGTGATCGCTAGGTAGAGGATGATCCGGGGCCGGGCGGCGTCGAGCGACAGGTTGAAGAAGAGCGACCCGGCGAGCGACACCGCCACGCACGCGTCGGCCGCGGCGGTGAGGGCGGTGGTGTGGCCGAGCCGGGCGACCGCGGGCGGCCCGAACGGACGGATGCCGGCGAGCCGCTCCCGCACCGCCGTCGCTCCGGTACCTGCCACGCGCTGCCTCCCTGGCGTCGTCGCCGCCATCATGGCGCGCCGCTCACCGGTAGCGTCGCCCGCGTGGATGCCCACGCGCTGCCGACCCCCGCCCTGCTCGTCGATCTCGACGTGCTCGACCGCAACATCGCCACCATGGCGGCCGCGCACCCGGGGGCGCGGCTGCGACCCCACGTCAAGGCGTTCAAGTCGACCGCCCTCGCCGCCCGGTTGGCCGAGGCCGGTCACGAGGCGTTCTGCTGCGCCACCATCCGCGAGATGGAGGGCATGGCGGCCGCCGGGCTGGGCCACGACCTGCTGCTCGCCAACGAGGTGCTCGACGCCCGCCGGCTGGGCGCGCTCGTCGAGGACGGGGCCCGGATCACCGTCGCGGTCGACTCCGACCAGACCGTCGACGCGGCCGCCGCCGGCGGGGTGCGCGAGGTGCTGATCGACGTCAACGTGGGGCTCCCCCGCTGCGGGTGCGATCCGGCCGACGCCGGCCGCCTGGCCGACCGGGCCCGCGCCGCCGGGCTCGAGGTGCGGGGCGTGATGGGCTACGAGGGGCACCTCATGGGCGTCGCCGAGCGCGACCAGCGCGAGGCCGGGGTGCGCGCCTC
>DATHSN010000446.1:0-1669 GCA_035464115.1 Acidimicrobiales bacterium
CCGACGGCACGTTCCGCCACGTCTACGTCGGCACGACCGACACCGACTCGAACGAGCCACTCGACGACCCGCAGTGCACCGGCGACGACATCGACTACGTGCTGACGGCGCTGAACGAGGCACTCACCGAGACCGTCACCAGCGACGACATCACCGGCGTGTGGGCCGGCATGCGCCCCCTCGTCAAGGCTGCGTCCGCCGCCGGCGTCGACGCCAAGACCGCCGACCTGTCGCGCCGCCACCAGGTCGCCGTCAGCGACTCGGGGGTCGTACGCATCAACGGGGGCAAGCTCACCACCTACCGCGAGATGGCCGAGCACACCGTCGACCTCGTCGCCGAACGCCTCGGCGCCCCTCGGTCGGCGCGACGCTCGCGCACCCGCCGGCTCGCACTGTTCGGTGCCCGCGGGCGGCCGGGCGCCGCTGCCGGTTCGCTCGAGGCGCACCTGGTCGGACGGTTCGGCACGGAGGCCGACGAGGTCAGGGCGCTGATCGCGTTCGATCCGACGCTCGCCGAGCCGCTGGTGCCGGGCCAGCCGTACCTGCGGGCCGAGGCCGTCCACGCCGCCCGCCACGAGATGGTCACCACCCTCGACGACGTCCTCGTGCGGCGAACGCGTGCCCACCTGTTCGACCGCCGAGCGTCCGAGGCCGCCGCCCCCGACGTCGCCGAGCTGCTCGCCGGTGAGCTCGGCTGGAGTGCCGAGGAGACCGAACGACAGCTCGATCGCTACCGGGCGCTGTGCGCCGCCGAGGAGGCCGCCGCCCGTCGCTACCTCGCGGGCGAAACCGGAAGCGACACCGTCGCCCGTCCCGTCGGCGACGACGAACCGACCGCCCATGCCCAGCTCGCCAACGCCTCCGATTGAGCTGACCGGTCACGACGCCCGCTGGCCCGGCCCGGCGGTCGAGGTGCCCGAGGACGCGCTCGCCGCACTCGAGTCGATCTGTGAGGTCGTCACCGCCGACGGGGCGGTCGCCGAGGCCAGCCGCGACTGGTGGCCGCTCGCGCTGCACTGGGCCCTCGCAGGACAGGTCCCGCAGCTCGCCGACGTCGTCGTCAGGCCCACGTCGACCGACGAGGTCGTGCGCGTCGTGCAGGTCTGCAACAACGCCCGCTTGCCGCTGACCGTCGCCGGCGGTCGCAGCGGGGTGTGCGGCGCCTCGGCACCGATCTTCGGCGGGGTCGTCCTCGACGCCACCGCACTGGCCGGGGTCGTCGACGTCGACACCGTGTCGGGCATCGTCGAGGTCCTGCCGGGCACGTTCGGACCCGACCTCGAAGACGCCCTGCGCCCCTACGGCGTGTCGGTCGGCCACTTCCCGCAGAGCTTCGACCTCGCGACCGTCGGCGGCTGGATCGGCGCCCGTGGTGCCGGCCAGTACTCCACCCGCTACGGCAAGATCGAGGACCTGGTCGTCGGACTCGAGGTGGTGCTCGCCGACGGCAGGGTCGTGCGCACCGGCGGAGCGCCGGCCGCTGCCGCGGGCCCCGACCTCACCCAGCTCGTCGTCGGGTCGGAGGGCACGCTCGGCGTGATCACCCGGGCGTGGCTGCGAACGCACCCGCTCCCCGAGCACGAGCAACGAGCCGCGTTCTCGTTCACCGACTTCGCCTCGGGCGTCGAGGCGTGCCGGCGCATCCTGCACGCCGGCGCCACCCCAGCCG
>DATHSN010000447.1:0-3835 GCA_035464115.1 Acidimicrobiales bacterium
GTGCTGCACAAGGGCGTCGACCTCGACCGTTTGCCGCCGACGACACCGGCGAACATTCGGCGTGTGGTGGGACGCTGTCTCGAACGCGACAAGACGAAGCGGTACCGCGACATCGGTGATGTGGCCCTGGACCTGCGAGCCGTTCCGGATGGCTCTGGCGATCCGGTCGCGCCGGTGTCATCGTCCTCGGGTCTTCGTCGCGTGGCGCTGCTCGCGGCGTTCCTGCTCGGCGCCGCGGTCATCGCGGGCGCGATGTGGCTGCGCCCGCCGCCGCCCGCGCCCGAGCCGCCCGCGCCCGAGCCGGTCGAGCCCCCCGTCGAGGTCGGTGCGCTCGACCCGCCCACCCACGAGCCGCCACCGACCACGGTGGCCCCGACCACCACCACCACGGCGCCGCCACCGCCGCCCGCGCGCGGCCAGCTGATCGACGCGCTGACCGCCCGTGGCTGGCTCGAGTTCGATCCCGACGCCGCCGACTCGCCCCTGCCCACGTGGGGCGCCCGCTTCGTGCTCGTCACCGACGGCGACGGTGCCGGTGCCGGTGCCGACCCGGTGGTCCTCGCCCTGATCGACGGGGTGGCCGCGGCCACCGCCACCCCGTCCACCGTGCTCGCCGGGCTCACCCCCGACCCGCCGGGCGACGACACCGACGACGACACCGGCGACGACGCCACCCCCGAGGCGGCCGCCGCGGTCCGACTCGTGCGCGCCGACGAGCGGCTGGCGGCGAGGGTGAGCACCGTCGACCACGTCCTCGGCTTCGAGGGGTTGGCGGCCCTGGTCCTGGCCCTCGAGGATCTCGACCTGCCCCGCGTGGGGCACTACGGCATCGCGCCGTCGGCGGGGGCGCTGCTCCCGCCGGCGCAGCCGTGAGCCCGGCGGTCTCGTCGTTGCCGCGCCGTCGCCTCTCGGGCGGTGGCGGGCTGGGGCGGGCCACCGCCACCGTCTCCGCGCTGAACCTGGTGTCGCGGCTCACCGGCTTCGCCCGCGTGGTGGCCATGAGCGCGGCGCTCGGCGCCACGCCCCTCGGCGACGCGTACCAATCGGCGAACCTGGTGTCGAACATCCTCTTCGAGCTCCTCGCCGGCGGGCTGCTCGCATCGGTGCTCGTGCCGACGTTCGTCGAGCTGATCGACGCCGACCGCCGGCGCGACGCCGCCCGTCTGGCCGGGATCCTCCTCGGGGCCGCGCTCGCGGCGCTGGGGGTGGTGGTGGCCGTCGCCATCGCCGTGGCGCCGTGGATCATGCGGTTCCTCACCCTGGGCGTCGACGACGGCGACGTGCGGACCGGTCAGGTCGAGCTCGGCACCTTCCTCTTGTGGTTCTTCCTGCCCCAGGTGCTGCTCTACGCCGTCGGCGCGGTGGCCACGGCCCTGTTGCACGCCGATCGCCGCTTCGTCGCCGCTGCCGTCGCCCCGGTGTGCAACAACCTGGTGGTCATCGCCGCCATGGTCACCTTCGCCGTGATGCGCGACGGCGACACCTCGCTGCCCCTGGCGTTGGGCGAGCGATTGGTGCTGGCCGCCGGCGCCACCGGTGGCGTCCTCGCCATGTCGGTGGTGCCGCTCGCCGCCGCGTGGCGGGGCGGGCTGGCGGTGCGTCCGCGCTGGCCGCGGCACGAGCCCCGGCTGAGGGGTCTCGCCGGCCGCGGCGCCTGGGCCGCGGGGCACCTCGGGGTCAACCAGATCGTGGCCGTCGCCACCATCGTGTTGGCCAACGGGGTCGCCGGGGGCGTGGTGGCCTACCAGGTGGCCCTCACCTTCTTCTTGTTGCCCTACGCGCTGCTCGCCAACCCGCTCACCACCACGCTCTACCCCCGGCTCGCCGGCCGGGCCGCGGCCGGCGACCACGACACGTTCGCCGCCGACCTGGCCTGGGGGTTGCGGATGGTGGCGTTCGCCCTGGTGCCCGCCGCGGTGCTGCTCGCCGCGCTCGCCGCGCCGCTGCTCGACGTGGTGCGCCTCGGCGCCCTCGACGACGCCGGCGCCGACCTGGTGGCGGCCACGGTGGCGGGCTACGCCCTCGGGCTGGTGGGCTACGGGGCCTTCTTCTTGTTGACCCGGGCGGCCTACGCGCTCGACGACGTCCGCTCGCCCACCCTCGTCAACGCGTCGGCGTCGGCGGCGGGCATCGTCACGATGGTGGTCGTCGCGTCGGTGGCGTCGGGCACCGGTCGCCTGGTGGCGCTCGGCGTGATCCACGCGGCGATCGTCAGCGTCGGCTCCGTGGCGTTGCTGGTGCTGCTGCGCTCGCAGCTGCGGCGCACGCTGGCGGTGGGCGCGGCGCTCGCCCGTGACCTGGGGTTCGCCGTGCTCGCCGGCGCCGCCACGCTCGGGGTCGTGGCCGCGCTCGACCCGGGGTCGCGGGCGGCGTCGCTCGCCGCGGTGGCGGTCGGTGGGGCCGTGGGCGTGGGGGTCTACCTCGGTGGTCAGATCCTCGTCCGGGCCCCCGAGCTCACCCGGCGGGCGACCCCGGTGGGGGAGGGGCGATGACCGATCCGGTCCGTGGTGCCCCGGTCGTGGTCGCGCTGATCCCCGCCAAGGACGCAGCCGACGCCATCGCCGACACCGTCGTCGCCGCCGCGGGCATCGCCGGGGTCCGACGGGTGCTGGTGGTCGACGACGGATCGACCGACGCCACCGCCGCCGTGGCGCGCGCCGCGGGGGCCGAGGTGCTCGTCCTCCCCGCCAACCGGGGCAAGGGCGGCGCGGTGGCCGCTGGGGTCGACGCCTGCCCCGACGCCGACATCGTGCTGCTCCTCGACGCCGACCTGCGGGGCACCGCGGCCGAGGGCGCCCGGCTGCTCCCGCCGGTGCTCGCCGACGAGGCCGACCTCGCCATCGCCGTGCTCCCGTCGGCGGCCGGCCGCGGCGGGTTCGGCACGGTGCGCGATCTCGCCGCGTGGGGCATCCGCCGGGCCAGCGGCGTCGAGGCGCGGGCGCCCCTGTCGGGCCAGCGGGCCGTGCGCATCGAGCTGCTCCGCGACCTGTCGTCGGCGGAGCGCTTCGGGCTCGAGGTGGCCATGACCATCGACGCCGCACGGGCCGGGGCGCGCATCGTCGAGGTCGACGCGCCCATCGAGCACCGTCACACCGGGCGCTCGGTGGCCGGCTTCCGCCACCGGGCCCGCCAGGGCGGCGACGTGGTGCGCGCCCTGTGGCCCCGGCTCACCAGCCGCGCCCTGCGCAGCACGCTCGTGGTGGTCGTCGCGCTGGCGACGCTGGCGGGGTTGTTCCTCGGTGCCGCGGCCGCCACCCCCGACACCGTGGCGTCGGCAGGTCCCGCCGAGCGGGTGGTCGTCGTGGGCATCCCCCACCTGGGCCTCGACGACCTCGACCGGGGACGGGTGCCCGCCATCGACGCGCTGTGGCAGGGCGACGGCGCCCTCGCCGCGGCGAGCGTGCGCACGCTGTCGTCGCGGCCGTCCACGGTCGAGGCCTGGGCCACCCTCGGCGCAGGGGCACGGGTGCGTGCCGGCGCGGGAGCCAGCCAGGCCTTCCCCGCCGACGCTCCGTTCGAGGGCGACACCGCTGGCCGGGTCACCGCCCGGCGCACCGGCTCGGGCATCACCGGCGACGTCGCGGTGGTCGAGGCCGCCGCCGTGGTGGCCCAGGCCGGCCGCGACGTGCCGAGCGAACCGGGTGCGCTGGGCGACGCGCTCGCCGACGCCGGGCTCCTCGCCGGGGTGGTGGGCAACGCCGACACCGTGCGCGCCGACGGCGACCGGTCGGTCGCGCGCCCCGCCGCGGTAGCGGTGATGCGCACCGACGGGTTCGTCGACGTCGGCACCGTCGACGCCAGCCTGCTCGTCGAGGACCCCACCGCCCCGTGCGGC
>DATHSN010000448.1:0-20076 GCA_035464115.1 Acidimicrobiales bacterium
CCGTGCGGGCCTCACGGGACCCGCTTCACGGACGGGCGGAGCCTACCCCGCGACCCGGACCTCGTCGGCGATGCGGGCCAGCATCCCGTTGACGAACCGGCCGGAGGTGTCGGTGGAGTACTCCGTGGCGAGGGCCACCGCCTCGGAGATGACCACGCCGGTGGGCACGTCGGGCCGCTCCATCAGCTCCCAGGTGCCCATGCGCAACAGGGCCCGGTCGATGGCGGGCATGCGCTCGAGCTTCCAGTCGCGGGCGAAGCGGCGCAGGAGCGCGTCGATGGCGTCGCCGTGGGCGCCGACGCCGGCGACCACGTCGGCGGCGTAGGGATCGGGCGGGGTGGGCAGCCCGGCGAGGACCGTGGCGGGGTCGACGTCGCGGGCTTCGGCCTCGTAGAGGAGCCCGAGGGCCCGCTCGCGCGCCTCGCGCCGGCCGGCCGTCACGCCCGGGTGAGGTACTCGCCGGAGCGGGTGTCGACCTTGACGCGCTGGCCGACCTCGACGAACAGCGGGACCTGGACGACCAGCCCGGTCTCGAGGGTGGCCGGCTTGCGGGCACCCGACACGCGGTCGCCCTGCACGCCCGGCTCGGTCTCGGTGACGGTGAGCTCGACCGCGGCCGGCAGGTCGACCCCGACGATCTCGGTGCCGTACATGAGCAGCACGGCCGACGACGACTCGACCAGGTAGCCGGCCGCGTCGCCGAGGGCGACGGGCGAGACGTGGATCTGGTCGTAGGTCTCGGTGTCCATGAACACCACGTCGGCGCCCTCGCGGTAGAGGTACTGCATCTCGCGCTTGTCGATCATGGCCCGCTCGACCTTCTCGTCGGCGCGGAACGTCTTGTCGATGACGGCGCCGGTGCGGGCGTTCTTCAGCTTGGTGCGCACGAACGCACCGCCCTTGCCGGGCTTCACGTGCTGGAACTCGACGACGTTGAACAACCCGTCGTCGAGAGCGAGCGTCATCCCGTTCTTCAGGTCGTTGGTGGAGATGACGGGCATGCGGAGACGTCCTCGGGCAGGGGGATTCAGGCGAGCGTCGACGCCTTGGGCGACCGGGTGAGCGGGCGGCAGCCGTCGGGGGTGATCTCCACCGTGTCCTCGACGCGGACCCCGCCGACGCCCGGCAGGTAGACGCCGGGCTCGACGGTGACGGCGTGGCCCACGGCGAGCGTAGCAGTGGACGTGGCGGCCACCCGCAGCGCCTCGTGGATCTCGAGGCCGAGGCCGTGGCCGGTGGGGTGCACGAACGCGTCGGCCCAGCCGGCGTCGGCGATGACCTGGCGCGCCGCGGCGTCGACGTCGGCGGTGGGCACCCCCGGGCCAGCAGCCGCCACCCCGGCCGCCTGGGCGGCGGTGACGACGGCGAGCATCCGGGCCTGCTCGGCGGAGGGCTCGCCCACCACGAAGGTGCGGGTCATGTCCGAGCAGTAGCCGTCGACCCGCGCCCCCATGTCGATGACCACCAGGTCGCCGGTGGTGATCACCCGCGCGTCGGGCCGGTGGTGGGGACGGGCCGACGCCGGACCCGACGCCACGATGGTGTCGAACGCGGGGCCGTCGGCGCCGAGGCGGCGCATGGCCACCTCGAGGGCGAGCGCCACCTCGGCCTCGGTGGGCCCGGCGCGCAGCATCGGCACCACCTCGCCCAGCGCGGCGTCGGCGATGGCGGCGGCCGCCTCGATGCGGGCGATCTCGCCCGGCTCCTTGCGCTCGCGGAGGGCCTCGACGAGGCCGACGGTGGGCACCAGCTCGGCGGTGGTCAGCCACTCGGTGGCGATGGTGCGCTGCTGGTCCCAGGTGACCGCGGCCGCCTCGAGCGCCACCCGCGCGAACCCCGAGCCGGCGGCGCCGACCGCCGTCGCGGGCGTGGACGTGACCACCAGCTCGACGTCGAGCCCGTCGAGCTCGGCGGCGGCCTGCTCGCCGTAGCGGCCGTCGGTGACGAACGTGGCTCGGTCGGGACCGACCAGGAGCCACCCCGACGAGCCGGTGAAGCCGACGAGCCAGCGGGTGTTGACCAGGTGGGTGACGAGCACCGCGTCGGCCACGTCGTCGAGCGCGCCCCGGAGGCGGTCGAGCCGGGCGGCCCGGTCGAGGGGCGGGAGGGCGGCCCCGGTCATGGCGCGAGCAGCCGGGCGACCGCCGCGACCGCGAGCTCGTAGCCGAGCGCGCCGAACCCGGCGACGGTGCCGCTGGCCACCGGCGCCACGACCGAGGTGTGCCGCCACGGCTCGCGAGCCGCCGGGTTCGACAGGTGCAGCTCGACGATCGGCCCGTCGAACGCGGCCAGCGCGTCGTGCAGCGACCAGCCGTAGTGCGTGAGCGCGCCCGGGTTGGCGATGATGGCGGCGCAGCGGCCGCGGGCGCCGTGGACGGCATCGACGAGGTCGCCCTCGTGGTTGCTCTGGACGTGCTCGAGGGCGAGCCCCGCGGCCTCGGCCGCGGCGCGGGCGCGGCCCACGTGGTCGTCGAGCGTGTCGGTGCCGTAGACCTCGGGTTGGCGGTCGCCCAGCAGGTTGAGGTTGGGGCCCGAGAGCAGCAGCACCACCGGTGCCTCGGTGGTCATCGGACCCCCGCCAGCGCGCGGCGCAGCACCGCGGGGTCGAGGCCCACCACCGGCTCGACGCCCTGCGGTCCGTCGAGCACGAACGTGAGCCCGTCGAGCGCCTTCTTGTCGCGTCCCATCAGGTCGATGAGCTCGTCGGCGTCGACCCCGGGGGGCAGGCGGCCGGGCAGGTCGTAGGCGGCCACGACCCGCCGGTGCTCGGCCACCCGGTCGGCGTCGATGCGTCCGAGCGCGGCGGCCAGCTCGGCGGCGTAGACGAGGCCGATGGCCACCGCCTCGCCGTGGCGCAGGTCGAAGCGTCCGGCGATCTCGAGGGCGTGGCCGAGGGTGTGGCCGTAGTTGAGCACGGCGCGACGGCCCCCCTCGCGCTCGTCGGCGGCGACGACGTCGGCCTTGATCTGCACGCAGCGGGCCACCCGGTCGGCGAGCGGGAGGGCGTCGAGGTCGCCGCCGCCGAGGAAGTGGTACTTGGCCAGCTCGCCGAGGCCGCTGCGCAGCTCGCGGGGCGGCAGCGACGCCAGCACCTCGGTGTCGCACAGCACCGCGGCCGGCTGCCAGAACGCGCCGACGAGGTTCTTGCCCTCGGGGAGGTTGACGCCGGTCTTGCCACCGATGGCCGCGTCGATCTGGCCGAGGAGCGTGGTGGCGACGTGCACGACCGGCACCCCGCGGTGGTAGACGGCGGCGGCGAACCCGGCGACGTCGGTGACCAGTCCCCCACCGACGGCCACCACCACGTCGCGGCGGGTGAGGCCCCAGGCGGCGAACCCCCGGCAGAGCTCCTCGACCGTGGCGAGCGACTTGGCCGCCTCGCCCTCGCCGATGACGAACGTGCGGTGCTCGACCCCCGGGTCGACGTCGACGCCGACGCCCGCCTGGGTGACGACCGCGGCGCGTCGAGCGCCCGACGGGAGCACGTCGGCGAGCGCGGCGCGGGCGCCGTCGCCGACGAGCACGTCGTAGCCCCGACCGTCGGGCAGCCGCACCGGCACCGTGATCACGGCGTGAGGGTACCCGTCAGCCCAGCAGGGGCCCGGCCACGAGGCAGGCCAGGACGGTGCCGACGAGCAGCGGCGGGCCGAACGGGAAGTAGCCGAGCAGGCCCGACACGATCTGGTCGAGCCGGCGCCGGGCCTCGGCTTCGGGGAGGCCGGTGGTGTCGAGGCGGGCGTGGGCCACCTCGCGGTAGAGCGGCTCGCGCTCGGCGCGCAGCTGGGCCAGGCGCCCGGGGTCGCCGGCGAGCAGCGGGCGGCCGGCGGCGTCGCCCACCCGCGCCCCCAGCTCGTGGGGCTCGGCGTCGAGCCAGACGACCGCGGCGCGCTCGCGCAACCGGCTGCGGGTGTCGGGGTCGAGCACCGCCCCTCCCCCGGTGGCGATGATGGCGGCGCGGGGCGCGTCGAGCGACGCGGTGACCGCCGCGGCCTCGAGGGCCCGGAAGGCGGGCTCGCCGTCGGCGGCGAAGATGTCGGCGATGGTGCGCCCGGCGGTGGCCTCGATGTCGGCGTCGACGTCGACGAACGGTCGCCCGACCGCTCCCGCCACCCAGGCGCCCAGGGCCGACTTCCCCGAGCCCATCGGTCCGACGAGGGCGACGTGGCGGCTGCGGACCGGGCGCAGGCCCCAGCGGGCCCGCACGAGCAGGCTGCGGACCAGCCCGAAGACCACGGCGAGGCCCGAGCCGAACAGCAACCCGTACATGGTGACGACCAACGCGGTGGCGATCGGCCCGGCGACGGCGTCGGCCTGGGCGGCGCCGACCCACCCGCACACCGCGCCGAGCAGCAGGGCGAGCTTCACGTCGCCCAACCCCACCCAGCCCGGGGTGGCGATGGCCATGACCAGGAACAGCACGAACTCGGCGGTGGCGCCGACCAACGCGCCGGTGAGCAGGTCGACGGGGTCGCCACCGATCACGCCCGCCACCGCGGCCCCGAGCACCACCCCGAGGGTGGGGAACACCACCAGGTCGGGGAGGCGGTGGTGCTCGAGATCGATCACGCCGAGCACCACGAAGCCGGCCGCGGCGGCGCACAGCCCCACGAGCTGGGCCGGCGACGCGGCGACCACGGCCATGGCGGCGAACCCGGCGGCGGCGGCCAGGTCGATGCCGAGGTCGCGGCGGCGCCGCGCCCCTCCCCCGCGCGCGGCGGCGGGCGCGCCGAACCAGGACCACACGGGGACGAGCGCTCGCCCGGCGACGCCGGTCGTGAGCGGATCGCGCCCGGGGACGCGGTCGGCGGCGACCGTGAGGAGGGGGCCCACGGCGAGGCCGACGAGGGCGGCGAGCGCGACCACCAGAGGGGGCATCGCCGCAGGACCCTACGCGGCCGTGGCGACCGGACGGCTCACTCGTCGACGGACGAGAGGAACCGCAGCAGGAGCCCCCGGTTCACGGGCTCGTCGGGGTCGACCTCGGAGAGGGCGGCGTCGCGCTCCTCCTCGGTCTCGGCCCGGGCTGCGGCGGCGACCGCACGGGCGGCGCGGGGGCTGAGGTTGGCCAGCTGGCGAGCCAGCTCGGCGGCCTCGCTGTCGTCCTCGGCCGCGGCCATCGCTCGCGACACGAACGGGTCGGGGCCGAACGGGTCGTCGGCGAGCGGGTCGCGCTCGCCGTCGCCGACGGGACCCGAGAAGAACGGCAGGTCGCCGTCGCCGTTGGACCCGAACGGGTCGGGCTGGTCGGCCGGCGCCGGGTCCTGGCGGAAGATCGCCCCGGGGTCGAAGCGCTCGTCGTCGACCACCGCGGTGACCACCGGGGGCGGGGGCGGCGGGAGCTCGGGCTCGAGCTCGACGGTCCAGGTGTCGACCGCGGCCACCGGCGGGGGCGGCGGCGGGGGCGGCAGCTCGTCGACGGCGACGGGGGCCGCCTCGACCAGCTCGAGCCCGCCCGGATCGGGCTCGTCGATGGCGCACAGGCCGAGCTCGAGGAGCCCCTTCACCAGGCGCGACACGGGGAGCTCGCCGAGCACGAGGCGGTCGCCGAGCTCACCCACCGTGCACCCTGACCCGATGGCGACGACGGCGCGCCAGCGCGCTGCGTCGACGGTGACCTCGTCGACGCCGAGCTCGGCGGCCAACGCCACCTGATGGCGCAGCGAGGGCACCACCGCTTCGATCTCGCGCCACTCGGCCAGCTGCTCCTCGGCCGCGGCGATGACCTGCTCGACGTCCATCGCCTCACCGTGGTGGTCGACCGCGGCGTCGGTGTCGAAGACGAACGATCCGTCGACGTACCGCAGCAGCTCGAACACGACCTCGGTCGCGTCGGATGCGTGGGGCGCGCCGCTGGCCTCGCCGTGGGTGATGCCGCCGGCTCGTACCGCCACCGCGCCCGTGCCCCGCTCGCCGCTGACCGTGAGCCGACCGGTCTTGGCGGTGGACGCGAGCAGACGGAGCACATCGGGCAGTGCGAACGTCTCGAGTGTTCCCTGCAGTGCCACGTCGACCTCCGGATCAGATCCCCTTCGGGATCCCATCGGCAGGTCGGGGGCGAACCTTCAGGAGTTCTGACGAGAGGCGTCGGCACCGACCGAGCGGTCGACGGCGGCGCGCATCGCCGCGATCGGTGCCGGTCGGCCGGTCCACAGCTCGAAGGCCCGGGCCGCCTGGTGGACGAGCATCCCCACGCCGCCGAGGGTGCGGGCGCCGCGCTCGTCGGCGGCGAGGAGCAGCGGGGTGGTCGACGGGTGGTAGACGAGGTCGGCGACGAGCTGGTGGGGACCCAGCCACGTCGTGTCGACCGGCGACCCGTTCGGGCCCCCGTGCATCCCCACCGGGGTGGCGTTGACCACCAGGTCGGCGGCCCGCACGTCGGTGGGGTCGCCGACGCGGCCGACGGCGCCGGCGAGCGCCGCGGCCCGCTCGGCCGGGGCCGCGCTGCGGTTGACCACCACGACCTCGACGGCCCCGGCCCGGGCCAGCGCCACGACCACGGCGCGCGCCGCCCCACCCGCGCCGAGCACCAGGCACCGGGCCCCGGACGGATCGAAGCCGGCGTCGGCCGCCAACGAGTCGACGAAGCCGCCGCCGTCGGTGTTGTGGCCCACGAGCTCGCCCCCGTCGGGGACGATGCAGTTCACCGCGCCGAGCGCCGCCGCCTCGGGGCTCACCCGGTCGAGGTGGTCGAGAACCGCCGCCTTGTGCGGCATGGTGACCGAGAGCCCACCGAGCCCCAGGGCCCGCATCGCCGCCACCGCCGCGGCCGCGTCGCCGGGCTCGACGTCGAACGCGAGGTAGGTCCAGTCGAGCCCGGTCGCCGCGAACGCTGCGTTGTGGATGGCCGGCGACAGCGAGTGCCTCACGGGGTGGCCGATGACCGCGGCGACCCGGGTGGAGGCCGTCGGCCCCGGGATCACAGCAGGCCCGCGGCTTCCGACAGGGCCTTCTGCTCGAGGAACTCGTCGTAGTCGTCGGTGAAGAAGTGCCGGCCGTCGGCGTCGGCGAGGACGTAGTAGAGCCAGTCGCCGTCGGCGGGGTTGAGCGCCGCAGCCAGCGAGTCTCGCCCGGGTGAGGCGATGGGCGTGGGTGGGAGGCCGGCGAACTTGCGGGTGTTGTACGGCGAGTCGATGTCGAGGTCGGCCGAGGTGAGCGGGCCGGTGCGGTCGGGGCCCCGGGCGTAGAGCACGGTGGCGTCGATGCCGAGCGTCATGCCGATGAACAGCCGGTTGTGGATCACCCGCGACACCTGGGCTCGCTCTTCGGGGATGCGGGTCTCCTCCTCGATGAGCGAGGCGATGATCACGTAGTCGTAGGCGGTGAGCCCCACCGGTGCCCCGGTCTGGGGATCGAGGTTCATGGCCGGGTCGAGGCCCACCTCGCGTGCGACCTGGTCGAACTGCTGGTTCATCCGCGACAGCACCGCGAGCGCGTCGTCGGTGACGGCGTACTCGTAGGTGTCGGGGAAGAGCAGCCCTTCCCAGCTGTCGACGTCGAGGGGTCGCCAGGGGCTGTCCATGCGGATGAGCGCGGTGGCGACGTCGGCGGGCTCGATGCCGTCGATGGCGGCGACCAGCTCGTCCTGGATCTCGGCGACGGTGAGCCCCTCGCGCACGGTGAAGCGGTCGAACTCGAGGGGCGCCGGGCCGGCGGCCAGGACGTCGATGACGTCGTCGAGCGCCGAGCTCTCGACGAGGTCGTACTCGCCGGCCTGGAAGTCGCCCTCGCCCTTCCACCGCAGGTAGTAGCGGAACACGGTGGCGTTGGCGATGATGCCCTCGTCCTGCAGCAACGTGGCGATCTCGTCGGACGTGGCGCCGTTGGGGATCTCGATGGTGACCAGCTCACCGGGCGGGCCCGGCGGGTCGATCTGGCGCTGCAGCCACACCCAGGCGCCGCCCGCCAGGCTCCCGAGGACCAGCACCGCCACGATCACCACGGCCAGGATGCGGCGCAGCGGCCCCGTCGGCGAGGGGATGCGCACGTAGCGGTCGAGGTCGAGCGGCTCCCCGGGGGGCGGCGCCACGGCGACCGCCGGCGGGTAGGCGTCGGCGGGGCGGGAGGCGCCGGCCGGCTCACGCTCGGCGGCCGGGGGTCGGGGAGCGGGCGGACCGTCGGGGTGGTCCTGGTCGAACAGCCGGGTGTCGCTCACGGCACATCGCTCCGGGGGTCGTCGGCTGGCGAAGAGGTACCACCGTGGCGGTCGAGCCACGCCTGCAACAGCACGGAGGCGGCGACCTGGTCGACCACCGATCGGCGGCGCTCGGCCCGCATCCCCCGGTCGCGCAGGTCGCGCTCGGCGGTGACGGTGGTGAGACGCTCATCGTAGGTCTCGACCGGCACCGAGAGCACCGCGCCCAGCTCGGCGACCTCGGCCTCGGCGGCGCGGGCGGCCGGGCCCTTCGAGCCGTCGAGGGACAGGGGCAGCCCGACCACCACCCGGTCGGCGTCGACCTCGGCCACCACCGCGGCGATGGCGCGGTGGTCGGCGCGGCGGTCGCCGTGGCGGTGGATGGTCTCGTAGGGCATCGCCATCGAGCCGGCGCTCACGGCCACCCCGATGCGGCGGGTGCCGAGGTCGATCCCGACCACCCGCATCCGGGTCAGCTCCCGGCGGTGGCCGCGGCCTGGCGGACCGCCTCGAGCGCGTCGTCGAGGCGCGAGGGGTCCTTCCCGCCGGCCATGGCCAGGTCGGGGTTCTTGCCGGTGCCGCCCCGGACCAGCTTGGCCGCGTCGGCGATGAGGTCGGAGGCGTGCAGCCCCGACCCCTTGGCCACCGCCGACACGATGGCGGCGCCACCGCCCGGCGGCGCCCCGCCGAGGACCACGGCCCGCACACCCGGCTGGTCGCGCACCGCCAGGGCGAGCTCGCGCAGGTCGTCGCGCTCGACGCCGTCGCGGCGGGCCACGACCACGCCGTCGACGGCCTCGCCGGCGAGGGCGGTCGAGCCGGCGGAGGCCTGCGAGCGGCGCAGCTGGCGCACCTCGTCGCGCAGCTCCTTGAGCTCGGCGAGGCGCTTCTCGACCCCGTCGACGAGGTCGTCGGGGCGCACCCCGAGCAGGTCGGCGGCGCTGGTGAGCACGGCCTCCTCGTGGCGCAGGCGGTCGATGGTGCCGAGCCCGGTGACGGCCTCGATGCGGCGGATGTTCGACCCGATGGAGCCCTCGCTCACGATCTTCAGCGGGCCGATGTCGCCGAGGGCGCCCACGTGGGTGCCGCCGCACAGCTCGACGGAGTGCTCGCCCGCCTCGAGCACCCGCACGACGTCGCCGTACTTCTCGCCGAAGAAGGCGATGGCGCCGAGGCGCTCGGCCTCGGCCTTGGTGGTCTCGAAGTGGCGGACGCCCGCGTTGGCGAGGATCTCGCGGTTGGCGAGGTCTTCGACGGCGGCGATCTGGTCGGGGGTGACCGCATCGAAGTGGCTGAAGTCGAACCGCAGCCGAGCCGGCTCCACCAGCGAACCCTGCTGCTTGACGTGGTCGCCGAGGACCTCTCGCAGCGCCCAGTGCAGGATGTGGGTGCCGGTGTGGTTGCGGCGGATGGCGTCGCGACGCTCGGCGTCGATGGTGGCCACCGCGGACTGACCGACCTCGACCTCGCCCTCGACGACACGGACGTGGTGTCGGTGCAGCCCGGGCAGGGCGTAGGTGGTGTCGAGCACCTCGACGGTGCCGGTGGCGGTGGTGATGCGGCCGGTGTCGCCCACCTGGCCGCCGGACTCGGCGTAGAACGGCGTGCGGTCGAGGAACACCGAGTCGCCGACGACGCCGATGACGGTGGCCGACGACTCGTTCTCGTCGCGGCCGGTGAACACGGTGGGCCCGTGCTCGGCGAGGATCCGCTGGGCCTCGGCCGCCTCGTCGCCGACGTCGACGCCGCCGCCCTTGCGGGCGCCGCGCGCCCGCTCGCGCTGCTCGGCCATGGCGGTCTCGAAGCCGGCGCGGTCGACCTCGAAGCCCCGCAGCTCGGCGAACTCCTGGGTGACCTCGAGCGGGAAGCCGAAGGTGTCGTGCAGCTTGAACGCCACCGCGCCGGGCAGGGTGCCGCCCTCGGGCAGCTGCTCGAGCTCGGTGTCGAGCGTCTGGGAGCCGGTGCGCAGCGTCTGGCGGAACTTCTCCTCCTCGCGCGTGACGATGCCGAGCACCAGGTCGCGGTTCGCCACCAGCTCGGGGTAGTCGTCGCCCATGGCGTCGATGCAGTGCTCGACGAGCGGTGGGCACACCGCCTGCTCGACGCCCAGCAGGTAGGCGAAGCGGATGGCCCGGCGGATGATGCGGCGCAGCACGTAGCCGCGGTCCTCGTTCGACGGGATGACGCCGTCGGCGACGAGGAAGCTCATGGTGCGGGTGTGGTCGGCGAGGAGGCGCAGGGCGATGTCGCCGAGGTCGGACTGGCCCATGCGCTGGCCGGTGACCCGCTGCGCCTCGTCGACGAGCACGCTCAAGGTGTCGGCGGCGTAGAGGCTGGGGGTGCCCGCGAGCACGCCGAGGATGCGCTCGAGACCGGCCCCGGTGTCGATGCCGGGGTGCTCCATGTCGGTGAGCGAGCCGTCGGTGGCGCGGATGTACTGGGGGAACACCAGGTTCCAGAACTCGACGTAGCGGCGCTCGGCCGCGGGGTTGGCCGGTCCGCCGTCGGGACCCCAGTCGGGGCCGAAGTCGAAGAACAGCTCCGAGCTGGGCCCGCAGGGCCCGGTGTCGCCCATCTCCCAGAAGTTGTCCTTGTCGAGGCGCTGGATGCGCGCCCGGGGGAACCCGATCTCGTCGGCCCAGAGGTCTTCGGCCTCGTCGTCGCTCGTGTGGACGGTGATCCACATGCGGTCGGCGTCGATGCCGAGCACCTCGGTGCTGAAGTCCCACGCCCAGCGGATCGCGTCGGCCTTGAAGTAGTCGCCGAAGCTGAAGTTGCCGAGCATCTCGAAGAAGCTGAGGTGGCGCAACGAGCGGCCGATGGCGTCGAGGTCGTTGTGCTTGCCGCCGGCGCGCACGCACTTCTGCACGGTGGTGGCCCGGGCCGGCGAGTACGGGACCGGCTCCTCCTCGAGGAAGTACGGGACGAACTGCATCATCCCGGAGTTCGTGAACATGGGCGCGCTCGGGTGCGTGGGGATCAGGCTCGACGACGGGACGATCGTGTGGCCCCGCTGCTCGAAGAAGCTCGTGTAGGCGCGCCGCAGCTCGTTCGCTCTCATGGTGCCGATCAGCCTACCGAGCCGCTCCACCGGGGCCGCCGAGCCGGGACCGCAGGCGCTCCTCGGTGGAGCGCATCTCGGCGCGGCCCTCGGTGACCGCCTCGCGCACGTCGACGCGCAGCCGGCGCGCCGCGTCGGCGGCGTCGCGGCTGACCTGCTCGGGCACGAACCGACGGGCCGTCTGGCGGACCCGGTGGACCACCCACAGCACCGAGCCCCACCCGATCATGATCCCGGTGGTGAGCCAGAACAGGCGCTTGAACATCAGCGCTCGCCCCGCAGCCGACCGGCAGCGCGCTTGGTGCCCGCCGCGATCGCCACCGCCTTGATGACGGGCGCCGCCACCACCTGGCGGGTGAGGCGCGACGCCGACTCGGCGTCGGCGGCCATCGCCTCGGCCGCCACCACGAGGTGCTCGGCCCGGTCGAGGCCCCGGTCGGCCCGCCCGACGGCGCGGTCGAGCTCGGCCACGACCGTCGCTGACTGCTCCTCGAGCCGGTCGACCGCGGCGGTGAGGGCCCGCAGCGCGTCGCGCAGCGCCACCACCGCGAACAGCACGGCCACCAGGGCCACCACGCTGACGATGGTGACGACGACCGCGGCCAGGTCGGCGGCGCTCATCGGGCCTCGTGGGCGTCGGTCCCGGGGTGGGGCTCGGTGCGGGCGGCCATCCGGCGGGCGATCTCCTCTTCGAGGCCGTGGGGCGAGGGCTCGTAGTAGCGGTGCCCCTCGACCTCCGGCGGCCGATGGGCCTGGGCCACCCATGCCCTCGGATCGTCGTGAGGATACTCGTAGCCCGCCCCGTGGCCGAGCGAGGTGGCGCCCTTGTAGTGCGCATCGCGCAGGTGGGTGGGCACCGACCCGTGACCGGCCGCGGCGGCGTCGGCCCGGGCCCGCCCGAGCGCGACGGTGACCCGGTTCGACTTGGGGGCGACGGCGAGGTGGACGACCGCCTGGGCCAGGTTGAGCTGGGCCTCGGGGAGCCCCACGAACTCGACGGCGCGGGCGGCGGCGTCGGCCACGAGCAGCGCGGTGGGGTCGGCGAGACCGATGTCCTCGGAGGCGAGGATGACCAGTCGGCGGGCGATGAAGCGGGCGTCCTCACCGGCGTCGAGCATGCGGGCGAGCCAGTAGAGACCGGCGTCGGGGTCGGACCCACGGATGCTCTTGATGAAGGCGCTGATGACGTCGTAGTGCTCGTCGCGGCCGTAGCGGAGGGCCTTCGCGTCGATGGCCGCCTCGGCGTGGGCGAGCGTCACCCGGCCACCGGCGAGCGCCACCGCCACCTCCAGGCAGGTGAGCGCCTGGCGGCCGTCGCCCCCCGCCCGGGCGACGAGGTGCTCGACGGCGTCGTCGTCGGCCTCGGCGCCCTCGGCGGCCAGGCCCCGTCGGACCAGCTCGCGCACGGCCTCCTCGTCGAGCAGCTCGAGGCGGAACCGGGTGGACCGGCTGAGCAGCGGCGGGTTCACCTCGAAGTAGGGGTTCTCGGTGGTGGCGCCGACCAGCACCAGCAACCCGGACTCGACCGACGGCAGGAGGGCGTCCTGCTGGGCCTTGTTGAAGCGGTGGACCTCGTCGAGGAACAGGATCGTGCCCCGGCCGTGCTGGCCGAGCCGCGCCTCGGCGCGGGCCGCCACCTCACGGACGTCCTTCACCGACGCGGTCACCGCCGACAGCTGCTCGAACTCCTTCTCGGTGGAGCCGGCGACCAGGCGGGCGCGGGTGGTCTTGCCGGTGCCCGGCGGCCCCCAGAGGATCACCGAGGTGAGCCGGTCGGCCTCGATCAGCGATCGCAGTGGGGCACCGGGCGCGAGCAGGTGGCGCTGGCCGACCACCTCGTCGAGGGAGCGGGGCCGCAGCCGGGCGGCGAGGGGCGCCCGTCGGGCGAGGCGGTCGCCGGCCGCCGCGGAGAACAGGTCGTCGGCCACCGGGCGAGGGTACCGGCGCTGTGCCACGCTGGATGCGGTGCAGTGGTACGTGGTGCTCTTCTACCTCTGGCTGCTGGTGTCGGTCGTGATCCTCGTGCGGCGCAGCCTCGGACGGGCGGCCGGGCGCGCCGAGCGCCAGCGCCTCGAGCCCGAGGCCCCTCTCCCCTCACCCGTCGCCCATGAGTGGCCCCGCCCCGATGCGGTGCTCGCCGCCCCGACCCCGACGGTCGCACGGCCTCCCTCGGCCCCGACCTCGCTCGCCGAGCTCCTGGCGGGCATCCACCTCCCCGCCGACCTGGCGCCGCTCACCCATCTGGGCGCGATCCCCGACGACGGCCGGCTGGTGCTCATCACCGCGTCGGCGCCGGCCGAGGTGGTGGCCCGCGAGCTGGCCGACGAGCTCGAGCGGTTGGGGTTCGCGGTCGCCTCGCTCACCGAGACGGTGGCGGTGGCGCGCGCCGAGCGGGGCGCGGTCGAGATCGAGGTCCATCCCGATCCGGCCACGGCCACCGTCGACGGGGCTCGCCGCTTCCCCACCGCCGAGCCCGGCACGGTGGTGGTGGAGCTGCGTCCCGTGTGACCACGCTCAGGTGGCGGGGGGCAGCACCCGCAGCCCGAGCTCGGTGAGCTGGGCGGTGTCGATGGGTCCGGGGGCGTCGGTGAGGGGGTCGGTGCCCGACTGGGTCTTCGGGAAGGCGATGACCTCGCGGATGTTCTCCTCGCCCGCCAGCAGCGCCACCAGCCGGTCGATGCCGAACGCGAACCCGGCGTGCGGCGGCGCCCCGTAGCGGAACGCCTCGAGCAGGAACCCGAACTTGCGGTTCGCCTCCTCCTCGGAGATGCCGAGCAGCCCGAAGATGCGGCGCTGCACGTCGGGGCGGTGGATCCGGACGCTGCCCGATCCGAGCTCCCAGCCGTTGAGCACCAGGTCGTAGGCCTGGGAGCGCACGTCGAGCAGGGCCGGCCCGGGCTCGCCGTCGAGCAGGTGCAGGTCGTCGACGTGGGGCATGGTGAACGGGTGGTGGGCAGGCACCGGGTGGCCGTCGGTGATGGCCTCGAACAGGGGGAACTCGACCACCCAGAGCAGGTGGAACCCGCCCTCGTTCACCGGCGGCCGGCCGAGGTCGAGCCGCAACAGGCCGAGGACCCGCCGGACCATGGCCCGCTCGTCGGCGACGATGAGCAGCAGGTCGCCCGGCTCGGCCTCGAGGGTGTCGGCGAGGCCGGTGAGCTCGGCCTCGGAGAGGAACTTGGCGACCGGTGAGGTGAGGGTGCGGTCGGCCTCGACCTTCATCCACACCAGGCCCTTGGCGCCGTGGCGCTTGGCCTGGTCGGTGAGCCCGTCGAGCGCCGAGCGGGTGCGGTCGGCCCCGCCGGGGACGCGGATGCCCTTCACGCACGGCGCGGCGAAGGCGTTGAACGCGGTGTCGGCGAACAGCGGGGTGAGCTCGACGAGCTCCATGCCGAAGCGGATGTCGGGCTTGTCGGTGCCGTAGCGCTCCATGGCGTCGAGCCAGGTCATGCGGGGCACCTCGCCGACCGTCTCGCCGGTGGCGGCCTCGACCGCAGCGGCGACGGCGTGGGTGATGAAGGCGAGGACCTCGTCCTGGGTGACGAAGCTGGCCTCGGCGTCGAGCTGGGTGAACTCGAACTGGCGGTCGGCCCGCAGGTCCTCGTCGCGCAGGCAGCGGGCGATCTGGTAGTAGCGGTCCATGCCGCCGACCATGCACAGCTGCTTGAACAGCTGCGGGCTCTGGGGCAGGGCGTAGAACGACCCGGGTCGCATGCGCGACGGCACGACGAAGTCGCGGGCGCCCTCGGGTGTCGACGCGATGAGCAGCGGCGTCTCGATCTCGACGAACCCCTGCTCCTCCATGGCGCCGCGGATGGCGCTGTTGACCGTGGCCCGCAGCCGCAGGTTGCGCTGCATGCGGTCGCGGCGCAGGTCGATGTAGCGGTGGCGGAGCCGCACGGTCTCGTCGGTGTCGATGCGCTCGTCGATCGGGAACGGGGGCGGCTCGGACTGGGCGAGGATCTCGACCTCGCAGTCGCCGACCTCGATCTCGCCGGTGGGGATCTGGTCGTTGGTGGTGCCCTCCGGGCGGTGTCGGACGGTGCCGATGATGCGCACGACGTACTCGGCGCGCAGGT
Source organism: Acidimicrobiales bacterium (assembly GCA_035464115.1). GTDB lineage: Bacteria > Actinomycetota > Acidimicrobiia > Acidimicrobiales > SKKL01 > DATHSN01. Next base: position 15,272 of record DATHSN010000448.1, read on the forward strand.
CGGCAGCGCCGTCGACGACGCACTGCACGATGCCCGAGCGGTCGCGGAGGTCGACGAAGGCGAGGTGCTCGCCGTGCTCGCGGCGGCGACCCACCCACCCGCTGAGCGCCACCCGACGGCCGACGTCGGCGGGACGCAGGTCGCCGCACAGGTCGGTGCGCAGGGGGCTCGGGGGCAGTCCGGGTGCGGAGGGATCGGTCACGGGAGTCGTTTCCTCAGGTGGTCGACGATGTCGGAGAGGGGGATGCGGTCCTGCAGGTCGGCGCCGCGCAGGTCGCGCACGGTGACCTCACCGGCGGCGGCTTCGTCCTCGCCGACGATGAGCGCGAAGCGGGCGCCCGAGCGGTTGGCGGCCTTCATCTGGGCCTTCATCGACCGGCCGTCGAAGGCGCGGTCGACGCTGAGCCCGGCGCGGCGCAGGGCGGTCGACAGGTCGCGGGCCACCGCCCCGTCGACGGCGTCGACCACGAAGGCGTCGAGCGGCGACGGCTCGACGGCGAAGGTGTCCTCGGCGTCGCAGGCCAAGAGGACCCGTTCGATGCCGGTGCCGAACCCGATGCCCGGGGTGGGCTTGCCGCCGAGGGCCTCGGCCAGGCCGTCGTAGCGCCCGCCCCCGCCGATGCCGTTCTGGGCGGCGTCGAGGGCGAGGGCCTGGAACTCGAAGGTGGTGTGGGTGTAGTAGTCGAGGCCCCGCACCAGCCGGGGCTCGACGCGGTGGTCGATGCCGAGGGCGTCGAGCCCGGCGAGGACCCGCGCGAAGCGAGCGGCGCCGTCGGGCGACAACAGGTCGGCGCTGCGGGGGGCGTCGGCGGTGGCGGCGACGGTGGCCGGCCGCTTGGAGTCGAGGACGCGCAGCGGGTTGGTGGCGACCTTGGTCCGGTCGGCGGGGTCGAGGTCGTCGACGCGGGCCTCGAGCCACGCCCGCAGGGTGGCGCCGTAGGCGGCGCGGTCGTCGGGGCTGCCCATCGAGTTCACCACCAGGTCGACGCGCGACAGGCCGAGCGAGCGGTAGAGGTCGGCGAGCAGGGCGATGACCTCGACGTCGAGGTCGGGGTCGTCGGAGCCGAGGGCCTCGACGCCGAGCTGGTGGTGCTGGCGGTAGCGACCGGCCTGGGGGGCCTCGTAGCGGAAGTTGGGCGCGACGTACCAGACCTTCCAGGGCGCCACCGCGGGATGGTGCTGGTTGTAGGCCCGCACGACCGGGGCGGTGCCCTCGGGCCGCAGCGCCATGCGGCGCCCGCCCTTGTCGTCGAAGTCGTACATCTCCTTGGTGACGATGTCGGTGCCCTCGCCCACCCGGTGGAACACGCCGAGGTCTTCGAACATCGGGCCCTGGATCAGGCCGTAGCCGGCGCGGCCGACGTGGTCGGCGAAGCGCGCCACCAGCTCCTGCCACCGACCCGATTCGGGCGGGAGGACGTCGCGGGTGCCCACGGGCGCCTGGAATGACGGTTCGGCCACCCGGCGAGGTTACCGGCCCGGCCAAGATGGTCAGATGCGATTGACGACGGGCCTGGGCGGGCTGGCGGTGGTCGGCGGAGGACTGGGCGCCATGGCGTACAGCCAGGTGCGGCCCACGCCCGCCGAGCGGTCGATGGCGCTGCCCGGCGACGACCTGGTCGACGCCACGGTGACGGCCACCCTGGCGATCACGATCGGGGCGCCGGCCGAGCGGGTGTGGCCGTGGGTGGCCCAGCTCGGCCAGGACCGGGGCGGCTTCTACAGCTACACGCGGCTCGAGAACCTGATGGGGTGCCGGATCACCAACGCCGACCGGGTGGTGCCGGAGTGGCAGGCGCGGGCGGTGGGCGAGTCGGTGCCCCTGCACCCCGACATGGCGCTGGAGGTGGCGGAGTTCGACCCGCCCCGGGCCCTGGTGCTGCGCTCCCCCGACCCCGGCTCCGACGAGAGCGCGGCCGACGTCCCGTTCGCCTCCTCGTGGGCGTTCCTCGTCGACGGCCGGGCCGACGGCACGACCCGGTTGCTCACCCGGGAGCGCTACGCCGCCGAGCGACCGGCCGTCGCTGCTGCGGTGCGGGCCCTCGTGATCGGCAGCACGATCATGGGCCGCCGCATGCTGCTCGGCATCCGCGACCGCGCCGAGGCGCGCTGACCTCACCGGCGGCGCGGCGCAGCGCACCCCGCCGCCCACTCGGGCGCGTCGTGGTCAGGCGGCGCTGCGGGCGCCGGCGGGGACGGCTCGCGGGGTCAGGTGCATGCGCACCCGACGGCGGACGAGCGGTGTGGTGCGTGGTGGGGTCCACTCGGGTCGGGCGCGACTGGCGAGGCGCCGCTTCAACCGGGGGCTGGTGAAGACGAGCTCGCCGTCGGCGTCGCCGGTGACCGTCCAGCCACCCTCGTGCACGGCGTGGTGATGTGTCCAACACAACCCGACGAGGTTGTCGGTGTTGGTCTCGCCACCCTTCGACCACCACTCGACGTGGTGCAGGTGGCGGATCGATCGGTCGCAGCCCGGGAACCGGCACCCCAGATCGCGATCGAGGACCCGGCGGGCCAGCCACGCCGGGGACTCACGCCCGTAGCGGCCGATGCCGATCGCCTCGCCGTCGCCGTCGTGGACCACCCACGTGAGCTCGGCATCGCACAGCACCCGGTTGATCCCCTCGGGATCGACCACGAGCAGACCGAGCCGACCGGCGCCCTCACCGGTGTCGACCACCGACGCCTCGGCGTGCACCACCACCTGGGACCGCACGGTGACATCGCCGGCGGTGTGGCCAGCCACGATCTCGCACAACGCATCGCCCCGACGCCGATCGATCGGCGCCCACGAGCCGGTCTCGGGATCGCGACCACCGCGACGCGCCATCGCCTCGAGCACCGCGTTCAGCCGGACGCCCTCCACCGTCGGCAGCCAACAGTGCACGTGCACCCCGTCGCCACCAGGGTCGCGGCGGGTGCGCACCCACGGCCCCGAGCGGTCCGTCCCCCCGCGCTCGGGGCGCCGGGAGCGGGCCATCAGCTGGATCGTCGTGGCGGCGACCCCGACCAGCTCGTCGGCCAACCGCGCATCGGTGTCGACGGTGGCCATCCGCGCCGCCGGCACCACCTGCTCCCACGACAACCGCCCCGCCGCCAACGCCGCAGCCAACGCCGGCAGCACCACCAACCGACGAGCGGTCACCACCACCTCGCGCCCCACCGCCGGCGTGAGCGACCCCACCTGGGCCACCCACTCGGCCAACGACGACGCCCCGTCGAGCTCCCAGTCGCCGGCACGGTCGACCGCGACCACCAGCTCGCACAGCTGGGCCATGACGGCCGATCGTGACCGCATCAACGCATCGGCCACCTGCCACCGACCGTCCGGGGACAACGACCCCAGATCCACGGTCATCACCGCACCTCCACACGTCGAGCACAGATCAGGAGGCCCCAGAGCACGAGGGGCCGACGTGGGGACGAGCTCACAGCGTATCGAACTGGTGTTCGAGATGCAAGGCCCAGGCGGGAGTCCGGTCGCGCTCCTGGCGGCCGGCCACCTGCTCGACACGGTCACCCGCGGTCGAGGGGCCTCCCGGTCGCCAGCCGCTCGGCCAGACGTTCGAGCCCTCGCGCCTGGAGGGCCTTCACCGCCCCGGTGCGCCGACCGGTGATGCGGGCCACGTCGGCGAGCGACAGGTCGGCGACGAAGCGCAGGACCACGACCGTGCGCTGGTCGTCGGTGAGCTCGGACAGCGCGGCCACCAGCTCTGGGTCGACCGGGTCGGCGACCGGCTCGGCGGCCGCCACCTCGGGGATCTCCTGGTCGGCCCGGATCGGCCGCACCGAACGACGGCGGACGTCGTCGATCATCCGGTTGTGGGCGACCGTGAACACCCAGCGGCGCAGAGCCTGCTCGTCGCCGGCGAAGCCGGGCAGGTCACGCGCCACCTGCAGGAAGACCTCACCGAGCAGGTCCTCGGGCTCCGCGACCCGCTGGGACCGCAGGTAGCCGAGCACGGCCGGGGCCAGCCAGCGGTAGATGGACCCGGCGTCGGTCGGGTCGAGCGGGCCGTCGGCCCCCGGAGCCGGACGCGGCGGGAACGGGCGGACCACGGGCGCGGCGTCGCCGCCCGCCTCGGGGACGGGCGGCGACGCCTGCGGACGGGGTGGCTCAGTCGCTGATCGCACCAGCGGGAGCTCGGTCGGCGGCCACGGACAGCCCGACGACGGCCGCCTCGGTCGGATCACCGGCGTCGTCGCTCCCGGTCTCGACCGGCGGGACGTCGGCCGGCACCTCGGCCGGCGGGACGTCAGCCGGCGGCCCAGCGGGCACCTCGGCCGGGACGCCGCGGGGCGGGTCGACCGGCGGCACACCGGCGGGCGGGCCACCCCGCTCGCCCTCGGCCTCGTCGGGCCCGTCGCCACCACCGCAGGCGGCGCGGATGGCCGCGTGCTCCCGGGCCTGTTCGCTGCGCCCCACGCCAGGCTCGGCGGGCGTCCCTGCCCACTCGGGCGGACCGATGCATCCGGCCTCGCGACGGGCGTCGCGCAGCATCCGTCGAGCCTCGGCGATGGCCCGGCCCGGGCCGCGCTCGTCGCCGTCGGGGGCCTCGACCTCGGGAGGCTCGACCCCGTCGGGCTCGACCTCATCGACATCGGCCGGCGGGACCTCGACCGGCGGGACCTCGACCGGCGGCTCCACGGGCAACTCGTCGACCGCCGCCTCGTCGGGCAGCTCGGGCGCATCGGCCACCACGGTGGTGGGGCGCTCGCCGCCACCGCCGAGGGCCGCCGCGGCGACCCCGGCGCCGGCGACCACCATTGCGGCCGCGGCCGCCGCCGCGACCGGCCGGAGCCGA
>DATHSN010000449.1:0-17179 GCA_035464115.1 Acidimicrobiales bacterium
GAGGATGGCTGAGCGAAGTCGATGTCACCGGATTCGGTGTCGCCCAGGCCCACCTCCCCACGACGATCAGCGTCGACCGCATCGTCGACACGACCGACGTGAACGTCGGGACCGTGACGCTCCAGCAGATCCGTGAGCTGATCGCCGATCTGCTCGGCCTCTGATCCCGACCGACCGGTCGGGGCATGTCGCACTCTCGTCCCTGGAGGCGTGCGACGGAAGGGTCAGGTGACCCCGAGCGCGGCGAGCCGCGCGTGCTGATGGTGGTGCTGCTCAGCTCCCCGGGTGCGTCACGGGCGCGCGCTCCATGATCTCATCGGCGAGGACCTCGGCGAGCTCGGTGGGGCGCGAGAACATGGGCCAGTGGCCGGTGGGCAGGTCGACGTAGCGGACGTCGCGGACGTCGGGCAGCTCACTGGGCATCTCGCCGGCCTCGATCATCCCGCTCAGCACCGACGAGGGCAGGCTCGTGCAGATCACCGAGGCCGGCACGTCGAGTCGGCGGGGGTCGCGCACGTCGACCGCGGCACGGGCCACCCCGGCGGGGTGGGGCACGGCCCGCTCCCGGAAGCGGACGAGGCCGTCGTCGTCGATCCCGTCGATGCTGCTGCCGACGGCGGCGAGCTCGTCCCAGGAGGGCAGCTCGACGTCGACCGTGGCGTCGGGGCGGAGGCTCTCCCCGGCGCGCAGGGGGCCGCTGTCGACGTACACGACCCGGCGGATCCGGTCGGGGCGGCGGTCGGCGGCGCTCTGCACGACCGCGCCGCCACCGCTGTGGCCGACGAGGACCACCTCGCCGGCGAGCGCATCGACGACGCGGACGACGGCGGCGACGTGGTCGTCGAGGGTGATGTCGGCCGACGACGTGCCGTCGAGGCCGGGGAGGGTCACCGCGTGAGGGGTGATCCCGGCGGTGCGCAGGCCGGGTTCGACCGCCGCCCAGGCCCACCCGCCGAGCCACCACCCGGGGACGAGCACCGCGTGCACCGTGCTGGCCGGGTGGTTCTGGTTCGGGGTGGTGTCGTGCTCACTGGTCATGTCCGGACCGTACGACCCCGATGGTGTCACCGTGTTGTCACCATCTCTGGTGGATGCTGGTGGGTGATGAACCGCACCGATCGGCTCCACGCGATCCACGAGGCGCTGCGGCGCGCCGGTCCGGGAGGGGCGACCGCGGCGGAGCTGGCGGCGCGCTTCGAGGTGAGCCCGAGGACGATCAAGCGCGACGTGTCCGCCCTCCAGCAGGCCGGTTCGGTGATCTGGTCCGAACCCGGCCCGGGCGGTGGCTACCGGATCGACGCCGCGGCGAGTCTGCCTCCGGTGGCGTTCACGCCGGCCCAGGCGGTGGCCGCCGCAGTGGGACTGGCCGTGTTGCCGCCGGGCAGCCCGTTCGGGGCCGACGCCCGGGCGGCGGCCGCCAAGATCCTCGACCCGCGCGAGCCCGGGGCGCGGGCCCGCGCCGCTTCGCTCGCCGGGCACGTGTGGGTGCGGCGACGTGACGACGCGCCGGTGGCGCCGTCGCCCGTGCTGCGCGGGGTGGAGCGATCGCTCGGCGACCGCCTGGTGCTGGCGCTCACCTACCGGGCGGGAGATGGTGCGGTGACCCGGCGGGAGGTGGAGCCGGTGATCGTGGCGTGGGCGAACCAGCGCTGGTACCTGGTCGCCCACTGTCGGCTGCGCGACGACCTGCGGTGGTTCCGCCACGATCGCGTCGATCGGGCCGACCCGACCCGGGAGCGCGACCAGCCCCGTCCGGTCGCCGACCTCGGCGAGCCGCCCGAGGGCAGCGCCCCGGTCGGTCCGTGAGGGTGGCGCCGGGTCCGGTCGGCTGTCCTCGCTCGACCGGCGTGGTCGGTCGCGTCGAGGTGCGAGGGGTGCGTCGCATGCGAGATGAACACTGTTAAACTCAGTCCATGGCACGTACGGTCGGCCAGCACCACGGAGATGTCCCCCGGGCCCTCATCGAGGCGGCGCTCGGCCTGATCGAGGAAGGGCAGGACCCCGGTCTTCGAGCCGTGGCCCGACGAGCCGACGTCTCGCCCGCAGCCACCTACCACCACTTCGCCGGCAAGGACGACCTGCTCACCGCGGTGGCCCTCGAGGGCTTCGTGGCGCTGGCCGCCGTGCAGGCGGATGTCAGGGGCACGGGAGGGGACCGGCTCGAGGCGATGACCGCCGCCTACGTGCGCTTCGGATGGGCGCACCCCACGCACTACCGGCTGATGTTCTCGGTGCCGCCCCACCAGCGCACCGGCGCGGCGGCAGCCGACCTCCAGCAGGTCGCGCTCGGAACGTTCGCCACGCTCACGGCCTCCATCACCGAGGCCAACCCCTCGCTCGGCGCGGACGAGGCCGCTCGCCGGGCGTTGATGGCCTGGTCGCTCGCGCACGGTGTCGTCCAGATGGGCGCATGGGACGGGCTGCCGAGCGGCCCGGCCGACGCTGACGCCCTGGCGTCGGCCGCCGGACGAGCAGCTCGCGCCATCGCCATCGATCTCGTCCCCCACGCTCCAGGAGAACCGCCATGCGCCGAATGATCACGCTCTCGCTGTCGCTGAACATCGCGGTCCTCGTCCCGATCGGCACGGGACTCGCGCTCGACACCGGGTGGGTCGCCCGGGCCTACGGCGAGTCGACGCAGGCCCGCGGCATCCTCCTCTCCATCTATCTGGCGATCGCCGTGCTCTCGCTGGTGCTGCTGATCCGGCCCGACCGTCGCATGGTCGCCGCGCTCCTCCTGGTGCAGGTGCTCTACAAGGTGACCACGCCGTTCACGGTGGGCACGCTCGAGAACCCGGTGGTCCTCAGCAACCTCGCCATCACGGCGGTCCACACCGCCACGCTCCTCCTCATGCTCCGTGCGAACAGGATCGTGGTCCACCTCGCCCGGTAGGAACGCGGTGCTACCATCATCGAGATGGGCGTTCGGAAGCTGTCGGTGGCGTTGGAGGAGTCGGTCGCTGCGGACGCGGCGAGCGCGGCCGAGCGTCGAGGGCTGAGCTTGTCGGCGTGGCTGAACGCGGCCGCCGAGCGCGCGTTGGTCGTCGAGCGTGGGCTGGATGCAGTGAAGGATTGGGAGGCCGAACACGGCGAGCTCACCGCCGAGGAGCTGGCGTGGGCCGATTCGGTGCTCGACGGCGGGTCGGCGACTCGGGCCCGGTCCTGAGCGATGGCCGGGGTCACCTACGACACGGGGGCGTTGATCGCCGCCGCGCGCAGCGACCGCCAGCTCTGGGCACTGCACCGCCGGGCGTTGGAGCGCGGTGTCGTACCGACGGTGCCCGCCGGCGTCCTCGGTCAGGGGTGGCGGGGCGGACCGCAGCCGCAGATGTCCCGGCTCCTGGCCGGTTGTCGGATCGAAGCGCTCGACGCGGCACGAGCCCGATCCGCGGGTGCGGCGTGTCGTGCCGCGGGGACGTCCGACGTCGTCGACTCCTCGGTCGTCGTGGGCGCGGCGGCTCGAGGAGATCTCGTGGTGACGAGCGATCCCGGCGACCTCGCCGTGCTCAGCGGCGCGCTGGGAGTCCGAGCCCGACTCGTCGCGATCTGACGATCACGCCAGGAGGTTCACGCTCTCGCCCGTCGGTGGGCAGGTCAGCCGGACCGTGACCGCGCGTCGGCGAGCAGGGCGATGACCGCGGGTCGGGCGTCGTCGGGGCCGGTGAGCGGCGCGGGGAACCCGACGCGGGCCATGCGCGGGCCTCCGGGCGTCGTCGCCCGCAGCGTGACGCCGTGGCGGTCGATGCCGACCATCGACGCCTCGGTCGCGTCGTGGAGGCCGGCGAGGACCTGCACGTAGAGCAGGTTGGCCTCGGTGTGGTCCTCGTTCATGTGGGTGATGATCCCGTCGGCCACCGGCGCGATCGGGTCGATCTCGGCGTCGGCGTAGGTGCGGCCGTCGACCCAGCTCATGTGGCCGAACCCGCCGACGAACCGGCACTGCTCGACCTCGAGGCGCCAGAACGAGAAGTCGGTGAAGTCTGCGTAGTAGCCGGCGTAGGGGTGCACGGCGAGGTAGGTCTCGCGGCGGGAGCCGGGCTCGGGGAGCTCGTGCATGCGGCCGACCAGGGTCAGGCGGGCGGTGGCGAGCGGATCGGCGCCGGGTGGCGTCTCCGCGGCGATCAGCACGCTGGCGCGATCGTCGCCCCGGGCGTTCACGGTGTGCTCGGCCATGCCCGAGATGAGCAGGATCGGTGCGCCGTCGGCGTCGGCGGCGTAGGACACGGCGCTGCCGTAGGGGTAGCCCTCCGCGGTGAGCGTGCTCAACGTGGCGCGCGTGGCGGTGGCGACGAGGGTGCGAGCGAGCTCTGCGTCGCTCGGGAACGTCGAGGGGTCGCCGGCGATCGGCGGCCCGGCCTGGCCGCCGCCGTGTTCGGTGGGCCGCGTCATCGCATCCTCCATCGGGGTCGTGCCGTCTCCCGCAGCGGACGGGGCCGAGGCGATCGTGTGCCCCGGCAGTGGCGCTCCTGTCCCGCCAATGCGTATCACAAGGTGTAAGGCAAACCGAACGAAGGGTCTCGTGCCCCGCGACCCACGTCGGTTCTCCACGGCTCCATCGCCCCAGGAGGTGACGATCGGCAGTAGCCCCGTCGGTCACGTCGCGTCACGATGGGCGAGAGAGGCGTCGTTCCCCTCGTGGAGGACCAACCGATGCCCGCACCCCGCTCACCCGGCTGGGGTTCGCTTCCGGCCGTTGTCGACGCGCCCACCGGCACGATCGAGGCCGTGCACGGCGGCGTGGTCGACGTGGCCGTCGTCGGTGACCTGCCCGACGTCGGCGAGCTGCTCTGGGCCGCCCACCCCGAGCGCGACCGGGCCGAGCCGTCGGCCGCCGTCGGGCTGGAGGTGGTGGCCCACCTCGACCACCACCGGGTGCGCTCGATCGCCCTCTCCGCCACCCAGGGCCTGGCCCGGGGCGATCCGGTGACCGCCACCGGCGACGCCATCACCGTGCCGGTGGGCGAGGCCCTCCTGGGGCGGGCGTTCGACGTGTTCGGCGACCCTATCGACGGGCGCGGACCGCTGCCCGACGTGCCGCGGCGCTCGGTCCATCGATCGCCGCCACCCCTCGCCCGCCGCAGCACCACGACCGAGGTCTTCCCGACCGGCATCAAGGTGATCGACGTGCTGTGCCCGCTCGAACGAGGGGGCAACGCCGGGCTCTTCGGCGGCGCCGGCGTCGGCAAGACCGTGCTGATCATGGAGATGATCCACGACATGGTCGGCCACCAGGAGGGCGTCAGCGTCTTCTGCGGCATCGGCGAGCGGTGCCGCGAGGCCGAGGAGCTCTACCGGGAGCTCGAGGAGTCGGGCACGCTCGACCAGGCGGTGCTGGTGTTCGGCCAGATGAACGAGCAACCCGGCGCCCGGCTGCGGGCCGGGCACACCGCGCTCACCATGGCCGAGTGGTTCCGCGACGACCGGCGGGTCGACGTGCTGTTGCTCATCGACAACATCTTCCGGTTCGTCCAGGCCGGCTCGGAGGTGTCGGGGCTGCTCGGCCAGATCCCGTCCCGCCTCGGCTACCAACCCACGCTCGCCTCCGACCTCGCCGGGCTCGAGGAGCGCATCGCCTCCACGCCCGACGGCGCCATCACCTCGATCCAGGCCGTGTACGTGCCCGCCGACGACCTCACCGACCCCGCGGCGGTGCACGTGTTCGGTCACCTGTCGGCGTCGGTGGTGCTGTCGCGTGACCGGGCCGCCCAGGGCCTCTACCCGGCGGTCGACCCGCTGGCGTCGGGATCGAAGATGCTCACGCCGTCGGTGGTGGGCGACCGTCACTACCGCATCGCCCAGGAGGTGCGCCACACCCTCGCCGCCTACGAGGAGCTCAAGGACGTCATCACCATGCTCGGCCTCGAGGAGCTGTCGCGGCGCGACCAGCGGGTGGTGGCCCGGGCCCGGCGCCTCGAGCGGTTCCTCACCCAACCGTTCGCGGTGACCGAGCAGTTCACCGGCGTCGAGGGGCGCTACGTGCCGCTCGACACCGCCCTCGACGGCTGCGAGCGGGTGCTGGCCGACGAGTTCGAGGATCGCTCCGAGGACGTGCTCTACATGATCGGCGGCGCCGACGAGGCGGCCGCCCGCGAGCCGGCGCGAGCGGAGCCCTGACGTGCGCCTCCGGGTGTTCGCCCCCGGCCACGAGGCCGTCGACACCGTCGTCGAGCGGGTGGCCGTCCAAGCCGTCGGCGGTGCCTTCACCCTGCTGCCCCGCCACGTCGACATCGTCGCCGTGCTCGAGACCGGTCTGCTCGCGTACCGCCCGGTGGGCGACGGCGAGGTGTTCGTCGCGGTCGACGGCGGCACGGTCGTGAAGGTGGGGGACGACGTGGTGGTGTCGACCCCTGCGGCGGTGGTCGGCGACCTCGCCGAGCTGCGCCAGCTGGTCGACGACATCTGCGTCGCCCGGGAGGAGCACGAGAGCGCGGCCCGCCTCGCCCTCGGCCGCCTCGAGGTCGACGTGATCCAGCGGCTGGTGCACCTCGAGGACCGGGTGACCACGTGACCGGGCGCGATCGTCACCGCTTCGGCCGCGACGTCGGGGATCGGGCCGACCGCAAGCGCCGGGCCCGCGAGCTTGGCGCCGACGTGTGGTTCGGCCTCGGGATGTTCGGGCTCGTCGGCTGGTCGATCGTGCTGCCGACCCTCGTGGGCATCGCGGTGGGCGCCGGGTTCGACTCCCGCAACGGCACCCAGGGCGTGTCGTGGACCCTCACCGGTCTCGGCGCCGGGCTGACGTTGGGGTGCCTGCTCGCCTGGTGGTGGGTGCGCCAGGAGTCGCGTGGCGCCGACGACGAACCCGAGGAGCGGGTCCGGTGACCCTCCTGACGGGCGTCGCCGGCGCCGTCGCCGGACTCCTCGCCGGGGTGGTGCTGTTCGGTGGGCTGGCCGTCACGGTCGCACGGCTCCCCGCCAGCCGGCGACCGGTTCGGCTGGTGCTGGTCAGCCTGGTGGCGCGGGCCGCGGTCGTCGGGGGCCTCCTCGTCGCCAGCGCCCGCCTCGGCCCCGGACCCCTGGTCGTCGCCCTCGTCGCCCTCCTCGCGGTGCGCACCGTGCTCATCCGCCGCGCCGCCGAGGCGGTCCCCGCCGCGGCCGATCCCGACGGAGGTGGGTCGTGGACCTGAACCGGCTCACCCCCGACGAGCTGATCCTCTGGGACTTCGGGTGGGGCGCGATCAACGCCACCATCGCGTTCACGTGGGTGGTGATGGCGCTGCTCGGCGTCGGCTCGTGGCTGGTCACCCGCCGCCTCTCCGACGGTCCCGAGATGTCGCGCTGGCAGCACCTGCTCGAGCTCACCGTGGGGTTCCTCACCGCCCAGATCGAGGAGATCGGCGACCGGCGGCCGGCCCGGCACGTGGCCTTCGTCGGGACGCTGTTCGTGTTCATCGCCACCTCGAACGCCCTGCTGGTGGTGCCCGGGTTCATCGCCCCGACCGCGTCGCTCAGCACCACCACCGCCCTCGCGCTGTGCGTGTTCGTGGCCGTGCCCATCTCGGGCGTCGCCGCGGTGGGCGTCGGCGCCTACCTGCGCCAGTACCTGCAGCCGACCCCGTTCATGCTGCCGTTCAACGTGATGGGCGAGCTGTCGCGGACCCTCGCCCTCGCCGTGCGGCTGTTCGGGAACGTGTTGAGCAGCACCAAGATCGTGGCGATCCTGCTGGCCGTCGCCCCGCTGGTCTTCCCGGTGGTGCTCAGCCTGCTCGGCCTCGTCACCGGCCTCATCCAGGCCTACATCTTCGCCGTGCTCGCCACCGTGTACCTGGCATCGGGCACCCGGGTCCACGAGCACGCCCACGCCCGGGAGCGCGAGCCCGAGCCGGCGCTGTCCCCGTCGCCCACCCGGAAGGAGGCGTGATGGAACCCCTGGAGTCCGTGGCGCTCGTGTCGATCTTCACCGCCGGGATCACCATGGCCATCGGCTCGATCGGCCCGGCGCTCGGCGAGGCCCGCGCCGTGGCCGAGGCGCTGCGGAGCCTGGCCCAGCAACCCGACGAGGCCAACACGATCACCCGCACCTTGTTCGTGAGCCTCGCCCTCATCGAGTCGACCGCCATCTACTGCCTGGTGATCGCCCTCATCCTCAACTTCGCCAACCCGTTCTGGAACGAGTTCCTCTGATCGCAGGAGGCCTCCGCTGCTCATCGACTGGTTCACCGTCGGGGCCCAGGTCGTGAACTTCCTGGTGCTCGTCGTGGTCCTCAAGCTGGTGCTGTTCGCACCGGTCACCCGGGCCATGGCCCGGCGCGAGGCGTCGATCGCCGAGCAGCTGCGCACGGCCGCCGAACGCGAGGCCGAGGCCCGGGCCGAGGCCGACGCCCACCGGGACGCGGTGCGCGAGCTGGAGACCGAGCGGGCGGCGCAACTCGACGCCGCCGCGAAGGAGGCGGCCGAGCGGCGCCGCGAGCTGACCGCCGCGGCGCACGACGACGGCGAGCGGCTCCGCTCCGGGTGGGAGGAGGCGCTGCGGCGCGACCGCCGGGTGTTCCTCGACGAGGTGCGCCGCCGCTCCGGTGAGCAGGTGGTGATCGTGAGCCGACGGGTGCTCGCCGACCTCGCCGACGCCGACCTCGAGACCCGCGTCGTGCTCGCGGCCGTCCGCCAGCTCCGGGAGGCCGACGCCGTGGTCGGCGCGCTGGAGGGGACCGGCGGTGCGGACCGCCGGGTCGAGATCCGCAGCGCGTTCGCGCTCACCGACGACACCCGCGCCGAGCTGACCGCGGCGCTGGTCGACCGGCTCGGGGTCGACCCCGCGGAGGTGTCGGTCAGGGTCGACCCGGCGCTGGTGTGCGGCCTCGAGGTCGTGGTCGGCGGGTGGTCGGTCGGCTGGTCCGTCGACGACTACCTCGACGCCGTGGTCGAAGAGCTCGGCGCGCTGCTGCCGGCCGACGGGGTGGGGGAGCCGTGAGCGCCGTGGACCACGCCGTCGACGAGCTCTCCGGCGCGCTCGACCAGGCCGACCGCGACGTCCTCGCCGCCCTCCCCGACCAGCCCGGGTTGCGGGCCCGTGAGACGGGACGGGTCCGAGCCATCGGCGAGGCCGTGGCCGAGGTCGAGGGGCTCCCGGGCGTCCGGGCCGAGGAGCTGGTGCGGTTCGCGGGCGGGCGCCTCGGTGTCGCGCTCGACCTGGCGCCCGACCACGTGGGCGTCGTCCTGCTCGACGACGCGCAGGGGATCAGCGCCGGCGACGAGGCCCGCCGCGAGCGGCGGGTGCTCGACGTGCCCGTCGGCGAGGGGCTCCTCGGTCGGGTCATCGACCCCACCGGTCGGCCCCTCGACGGGCGCGGTCGGCTCCGCTCGTCCGGCCGGCTCCCCGTCCAGCGACCGGCGCCGGCGATCATGGATCGCGACCCGGTGCGCCGGCCCCTGCAGACCGGCATCACCGTGATCGACGCCCTCATCCCGGTGGGTCGGGGCCAGCGCGAGCTCATCATCGGCGACCGCCAGACCGGCAAGACCGCCGTCGCGGTCGACGCCATCCTCGACCAGGCCGACACCGGGGTGGCCGCGGTCTACTGCGCGGTCGGGCAGCGAGAGTCGTCGGTGGCCAAGGTGATCGCGGAGCTGCGCGAGCACGGCGCCCTCGAGCGCACCACCGTGGTCGTCGCCGGCGGCGACGCCCCCGTGGGCCTGCAGTACACCGCCCCGTACGCCGCCACCTCGATCGCCGAGCACCTGGTGGCCCGTGGGCGTGACGTGCTCGTCGTCTACGACGACCTCACCCGTCACGCCCGGGCCTACCGCGAGCTGTCGCTGCTGCTGCGCCGGCCGCCCGGGCGAGAGGCCTACCCCGGCGACGTGTTCTACCTCCACGCCCGGCTCCTCGAGCGGGCCACCCAGCTGCGGGCCCACCTCGGCGGCGGATCGCTCACCGCCCTCCCGATCGTGGAGACCCAGGGCGAGGACCTGGCGGCCTACATCCCCACCAACCTCATCTCGATCACCGACGGGCAGATCCTCTTGTCGACCCGCCTGTTCCGGCGGGGCCAGTTCCCCGCGGTCGACGTGGGCCGCTCGGTGTCACGGGTGGGTGGCAAGGCCCAGCTGCCCGCCTACCGGGGTGTCGCCGGCGAGCTGCGGTTGGCCTACGCCCGCTTCGAGGAGCTCGAGCGCTTCACCCGCTACGGCGCCCGTCTCGAGGAGTCCCAGCGGCTCCAGTTCGAACGGGGGCGGCGGGTGCGGGCCGTGCTCCGCCAGCGCCAGCGCCAGCCCCGGGCGGTGGTCGAGCAGCTGGCCGAGCTGGTCGCGGTGACCGAGGGGCTCCTCGACGACGTGGAACCCGACGACGTGGCCGAGGCGTGCGCCCGTCTGCACCGCGTCGCACGCGACCACGGCGAGCTGCGCGCCCGGATCGAGGGTGGGGAACCGTTGGTCGGCGACGACCGGGCCCGCTTCGTCGACATCCTGCGGCGAGCCCTCGCCGACACCGGGAGCTGACGTGGAGTCGGCCACCCACCTCCGTCGCCAGATCGAGCTGGCCGAGGAGCTCGGGTCGGTGACCGGCACCATGAAGTCGCTCGCCGCGGTGACGATCCACCAGTACGAGCACTCGCTGCACTCGCTCCACGAGTACGTCCGCGCCGTGGAGCTCGGGTTGCAGATCGTGCTGCGCGGCCACGCCGACCTGGTCGACCAGCTGACCGCCGCGCCACCCGACGCGCCCGTCCGGGTGCTGGTGCTCGGCTCCGAACGTGGGTTGTGCGGGCCGATCAACCGGGTCATCGCCGCCGAGGCCCGCGCCCACGTCGACGCGCTCGCCACGGGGCCGGTCGACGTGGTGGTCTCCGGCACCCGTCTCGGCGCCGAGGTGGAGGCCGTCGGGTTGGCCCCGGTGGCGGTCTTCCCGGGTCCGGTGTCGGCCGCGGGCATCACCGACCTCGTCGAGGACCTGCTCGTCCACCTCGACGCCTGGCGCGCCGGGGTGGGCGCCGGTCGGGTGGTGGTGGTCCACCCCCGGACCCGCCTCGGCGGCCGTCAGTACGCGCCGGTGGCCTCGCCGCTCCTGCCGCTCGGGCGGGACCGGCTCACCCAGCTCGCGGTGAGCCGGTGGCCCACCAACCAGCTCCCCGCCTGGCACGGAGACCGAGGTGTCGTCGTCGCCGCGCTCGCCCGCCAGCTGGTGCTCGTCGACCTGCACCGCGCGCAGGCCGAGACCCAGGTGTGCGTGCACCGGGCCCGACTGGCGGCCATGCAGGGCGCGGAGGACGCCATCGCCGAGCGGCTCGAGCAGCTGTCGACCCGGTACCACCGTCAACGCCAGGCCCGCATCACCGAGGAGCTGCTCGACGTGATCGCCGGCTACGAGAGCGTCGGCGGCCCCGACCGCCGCTGAGCGCACCCGGTCAATGGTACCTGACGCCCTGAAGAGGTAGATTGCTGCCTATGGCCCTGAGCATCAAGAGCGAACGCGCCGATCGGCTGGCACGCGATCTCGCCGAGCTCACGGGCGAGTCGATCACCGAGGCGGTGGTGGCGTCGCTCGAAGCTCGGCTCGAGGTGGAGCGCCGACGTCGTCGGGCGGTGGGGCTCGGCGACATCGTGGAGCGCTTCAGCCAGCTGCCGGTGCGCGACGAGCGCAGCCCCGACGACATCATCGGGTACGACGAGCACGGGCTGGTGCGGTGATCGTCGTCGACACGTCGGCGATCGTCGCGGTGCTCTTCGGCGAGGACGACAGCGCCGAGATCGAGCAACGGCTGCTCTCCGGGCACTGCGTGATGTCGGCCGTCACCCGGGTGGAGCTCGGCATCGTGGTCGAAGCCAAGACGGGCCCGGCGGGCACGCAGCTGCTCGACGAGATGATCAACCGGCTGGCCATCGAGATCGCGCCGGTCGACGCCGACGTCGCTCAGGACGCGATCGTGGCGTGGCGGCGCTTCGGGAAGGGACGCCACGAGGCGGGCCTGAACCTCGGCGACACGTTCTCGTACGCCCTCGCTCATCGACTGGGTCAGCCGCTGCTGTTCGTCGGTGACGACTTCTCCAGGACCGACGTCACACCGGGGTGACCTGATGGCCGACAACCCGCTGTTCACCCCGAGCCCGCTGCCGTTCCAGCTGCCGCCCTTCGCCGAGATCAGCGAGGAGCACCACCTGCCGGCGTTCGAGGCCGGCATGGCCGAGCACCTCGCGGAGATCGACCGGATCGTGGCCGATCCGTCCCCGCCGACGTTCGAGAACACGATCGTCGCCCTCGAACGGTCCGGCCGCCTGCTGCGCCGCGCATCGGTGGCGTTCTCCACGGTCGTGGCGTCCGACGCGACCGACGCCATCCGCGCCATCGAGACCGAGATCTCGCCCCGCCTGGCCGCCCACTGGGACGGCATCCACATGAACCGGGCGCTGTACGAGCGGATCCGGCAGGTCGAGGGGACCGACGCCGACGAGGCGTGGCTCGTCGAGCGCTACCGGCTCGACTTCACCCGGGCCGGCGCCGAGCTGTCCGACGCCGACCAGGCGCGCCTGCGCGACCTCAACCAGGAGCTGTCACGGCTGTCGACCGAGTTCCGCCAGGCGCTGATGGAAGCGTCGACCGCCGAAGCCCTCGTCGTCGACGACCCGGCCCTGCTCGACGGCATGTCGCCGACCGAGATCGAGGCGATCCGCCACGACGACGGCTCCTACCGCCTGCCCCTGCTGAACTTCACGAACCAGCCGGCGCTCGCCGAGCTCACGAACCGCGAGACCCGCCGGCGCCTGTACGAGCTGTCGGTGGACCGGGCGGCCGGCAACCGGGAGCTGGCGATCCGCATGGCGGGTCTGCGGGCCGAGCGGGCGGGCCTGCTCGGGTACGCGAACCACGCCGCCTACGCGGTCGCCGACCAGACCGCGAAGACCCTCGACGCCGTCGAGGGGATGCTGGGGCGGTTGAGCGGCCCGGCGGTGCGCAACGCCCACCGGGAGGCCGAGGCGCTGGCCGAGCAGGCGGGCGCCCCGATCGAGCCGTGGGACTGGTCGTTCTACGCCGAGAAGGTCCGCAAGGCGCGCTTCGACATCGACGAGGCCGAGATGCGCCAGTACTTCGAGCTCGACCGCGTCTACGTCGACGGGGTGTTCCGCGCGGCCACCGGCCTCTACGGCATCACCTTCGCCCCGCGCGACGACCTGCCCGGCTACCACCCCGACGTGCGCGCCTGGGAGGTCCACGAGGCCGACGGCTCCCCGCTGGGCCTGTTCCTGCTCGATCCCTACGCCCGCCCCACCAAGCGGGGCGGCGCCTGGATGAACAGCCTGGTCCACCAGTCGCACCTCCACGGCGAGCAGCCGGTGGTGCTCAACAACCTCAACATCACCAAGCCGGCGTCGGGACCCACGTTGATGTCCTTCGACGAGGTCACCACCGCGTTCCACGAGTTCGGCCACGCCCTGCACGGCCTGCTCTCCGACGTGCGGTTCCCGCGGTTCTCGGGCACGGCGGTGCCCCGCGACTTCGTCGAGTTCCCGTCCCAGGTGAACGAGATGTGGGCCACCCACCCCGAGGTGCTCCCGCACTACGCCCGCCACCACGAGACCGGCGAGCCGATGCCGGCGGCGCTCATCGACAAGATGCGAGCCGCCGAGACCTTCAACCAGGGCTTCGCCACCCTCGAGTACCTGAAGGCGGCGCTGCTCGACTGGGCGTGGCACACCATCGCCGAGGGCACCGTCGTCGACGACGTCGACGCGTTCGAGGCCGCCGCCTTCGCGGCCGCGGGCGTCGAGCTCCCGCTCGTCACGTCGCGCTACCGCACGAGCTACTTCGCCCACATCTTCGGTGGCGGGTACAGCGCGGGCTACTACTCCTACATCTGGAGCGAGGTCCTCGACGCCGACACCGTCGAGTGGTTCGACGAGAACGGCGGGCTGACCCGGGCCAACGGCGACCACTTCCGGCGGACGCTCCTCGCCCGGGGCGGGAGCGCCGACCCCATGGACGTGTTCCGCGAGTTCCGCGGCCGCGACCCGCGCATCGAGCCGCTCCTCGAACGACGCGGCCTCACCTGAGGGCTCCCATGTGCTACATTGAAGCACATGGCTGAGGTGGGGATTCGTGCGCTGAAGCAGAACGCGTCGGCGGTGGTGGCCGACGCCGCAGCGGGTGAGACCGTGACGATCACCGATCGAGGACGGCCCGTGGCTCGGATGACGGCCATCCCGGCGTCTCGGTTGCAGGCGCTGATCGACGGCGGGCGGGCGTGCCCCGCACGACGGCAGGTCGCCGATCTGCCCGAACCGGCGCCCGGCCCCGACCTGTCGCGCGTGCTGGCGGAGATGCGCGACGCCGAGCGCTGGTGACGTGGCGTTCTACGTCGACACGTCGGCGCTGGTGAAGCTGGTGGTCGCCGAGCCCGAGACCGCGGCACTTCGATCCTGGCTGGCGGCGGCGGATCGAGATCTCGTCGCCTCCGATCTGGTGCGGACCGAGCTCGTGCGAGCCGTCCGCCGGGCGGTCCCGGACCGGGCTCGCCTGGCGCGCCAGGTGCTGGAATCCGTCACCCTCGTCCAGATCACCTCGGCGATCTTCGAGGCGGCTGGTCGTCTCGATCCACTCGAGCTGCGATCGCTCGATGCGGTCCACCTCGCATCTGCGCTCGATCTGGGCGACGACCTGGAGGGCGTGGTGACCTACGACGAGCGCCTGGCGGCGGCCGCCGCGGTGCACGGGGTGGCGGTCAACTCCCCGAGCTGATGCGGGGGGGGCTCGCGGTGGCGCGTCGGTCGATGCGGGCGGGTCGAGCCCACGGGTCGAGTGACCGGTCCTCGCCGGGGGTAGGGGCCGGCCATGGACGAGACCACAGTCGCCGCCGCTGGGCTCACCGGATGGCGGACCCGCATCGCCGACTCGGTGGCCGGACCGGTCGCCGAGCGCTCCCCGCTCTCCGAGCAGCAGGTCCGCGCCGGGCTGGCGCTCGTGTTCCTGGCGTTGTCGCTGGCCTACGTGCTGGGCGCGATCCGACGGGCCGCCCGGCACTGAGCGGGCGAGCACGGACGCGTCCCCGTCGCGGCGCCCGGGCCCACTCGACGCCGGCCGAGCGAACCGCGACCCGATGTGCGCGCCGAGCGCGCACACCGCGCGTCGGTTCGGTGCTCACCTCGTCCAGAGGTCAGACCAGGAGGATCGTGGCGATCGCCAACGCCACGATGAGTGCGGCGAGGATGGCGATCTGCACCCGGTCCGCGCGATCTCCATTGCGGTGCGTGATCAGCGGAGACTCCGCCATCATGCTCACCTCCCTGAGACGAGGATCCCGCGGGTCGACGCGAACCACCAGTGCCCAAGGCCCGGGTCACTGGTCATGACCGGAGTCGGCAGTGCCCGCGGCCCTCGGGGCCTGGGGTGCGGGGTGCCGGTGAGGAGGGTGGCGGTGGCGCGGACCCCGACCCGGCGTCACTCCGCCAGCCGCAGCGCGACGGCCGGGCGGGTGCGGGCCGCGGCGCGGGCTGGTCCGGCGGCGGCGAGCAGCGCCGAACCGAGGGCGACGGCGACGATCACGGCCAGCTCACCGACCGGGAGCGACCACTCGAGCTGCTCGGCCCAGCTGGCGCCGGAGCGGACGACGCCGTAGCTGGCGACGATGGCGGTGAGCAGGCCGATGGTCACGCCCTCCACGGCGACGAAGCCGGCCTCGACCACGAACGCCCGCGCCACGCTCGGCGCCGGGAGCCCGAGGGAGCGCAGCACCCCGATCTCGCGGCGGCGCTCGCGCACGGCGCGCACCATGATCACCGCGATGCCGGCCATGCCGACGATGAGCCCGATCCCCACGAACTGCTGCATCAAGGTGAAGAACCCGGTGCTGAGCGCCATGAGCGCCTCCACCTGGTCGGTGACGGTGTCGGCGACCACGCCGTGGGGCACGAACGACGTGCGGATGCGCTCGGCGACGGCGTCGGGGTCGGCGGCCGACACCATCGCCCTCGACGCCACGGCCCGGTCGAAGACCATCGCGACGGCGTCACGGGTGACGTACGCGCCGTTGGTCACGTAATCGCTCGACGCCAGCGCGGTGACGGTGAGGTCGTGCGACCGGCCCGACACCGGGTCGGTCATCGTCACCACCTCGCCCACCTCCACCAGGTCGCCGGGGGGACCGATGGTGGTGACGAGGAAGATCTCGTCGACGATCGTCAAGCTCGGGTCGTCGAGCACCGCCCGCCACGCGGTGGCCGCGTCGGGGTGTCCGCCCAGGTCGATGAGCGTCGGTGGCCCGGCGAGCAGCTCGGCGTCGAACCCGGTCACGGGCCAGGTGACCGGGTCGTGCCCGAGCCGCTGGAACTCGGCGGCGCCGTGCACCAGGGGAGCGACGGCATCGACCCCGGGGACGGCGGCCAGCTCGGTCATCGGCACCGGGTTGGCCGGGTTGGACTGCACGACGACCTCGAACGTGGGGGACTGCTCGGCCGCCATCTCGTCGGTCTGCCCGTGGAACAGGTGCGACAGCACGCTGATGTAGGCGAGCGTGAGGACCACGATGGCGATCATCGCCAGGGTCATGGCGGTGCGGAAAGGTCGAGCCAGGGGATAGGCGAGGCCGAGCCGCACCGCCTGGGAGCCGCCGCTCGCCCGGGCGACGAGGCGGCCGATCGACGCCTGGTGGACCATGACCGTCGCCACCGCGGCGGCCACCAGGATGAGCCCCTGCACCAAGAAGATGGGCACGTCGTAGTCGACGTCGAGCGCGCCGAGCAGGGGCACGACCGCCACCGTCCAGGCCAGCACGGCCGGACCGGTGACACCCACCACCCACGACGACGGCCAGCGTCGCCACGCGAGGGCCGCGGCACCGGACGCGGCGAGCACGGGCCCGACCATCGCCCCGTAGGGGTCGGGGCCCACCAGGCCGGCCACGCCCCACGCCGTCCCCGCCCCGACGGCCACCACCGCGAGCGCACCCCACCGTCGGCGGGGGTGGCGGCCCGTCGGTTCGGGCAGGTCCCGGATGGCCCGGATGACGTTCAGTCGGGCGATCCGCGTGCTGGTGACGACGATCGTCACCAGCGAGATCAGGAACCCGAGCGCGAAGCCGAGCGCGACCGACGACGGGTCGAACGCGAAGTCGAGGCGCAGACGGTCGATCTCGCGTCCCGACGACAGGATCCCCTCGGAGCGCTCGGTGATCAGCCAGCCCATGCCGATGCCGGCGATCGCCCCGGCCGCCGCCGACACCAGGGCGTAGAGCCAGCCCTCGGTGGCGAA
>DATHSN010000450.1:0-2118 GCA_035464115.1 Acidimicrobiales bacterium
CCCACCCCTTCTCGAACCGGCGAACCCACGGTGCGCCACGCGCACCCACGATTCGCCAGTTCGCCGGGGTGGCCGACCCCCACCGCAACCGGCGAACCCACGGTGCGCCACGCGCACCCACGATTCGCCAGTTCGCAGAGGGGTGGGGCGGCGACGGTCAGGCGGGGCGGACGTCGACGCCGTGGGCGGTCATCACGGCCTTGGCCTCGGCGACGGTGTGCTCGCCGAAGTGGAAGATCGACGCGGCGAGCACCGCGTCGGCGCCGCCCTCGGTGACGCCCTCGGCGAGGTGCTCGAGGGTGCCCACGCCACCCGAGGCGATCACCGGGATGCCGACCGCGCCCGACACCGCGGCGGTGAGGGGCAGGTCGAACCCGGCGCGGGTGCCGTCGCGGTCCATGGAGGTGAGGAGGATCTCGCCGGCGCCGAGCTCCTCGACCCGACGGGCCCAGCCGATGGCGTCGATGCCCGTGGGGGTGCGCCCGCCGTGGGTGTAGACCTCGAAGCCGCTGGGGGCGGCGTCGCTGCGGCGGGCGTCGATGGCGACGACCACGCACTGGGCGCCGAACTCGACGGCCAGCTCGGACACCAGCTCGGGGCGGTTGACCGCGGCGGTGTTGACCGACACCTTGTCGGCGCCGGCGCGCAGCAGGGCGCGGGCGTCGTCGACGGTGCGGATGCCGCCGCCGATGGTGAAGGGGATGAACACCTCCTCGGCGGTGCGGCGGGCCAGCTCGACGATGGTGTCGCGGGCGTCGGACGAGGCGGTGATGTCGAGGAAGACCACCTCGTCGGCGCCCTCGGCGTCGTAGCGGGCGGCCAGCTCGACGGGGTCGCCGGCGTCGACCAGGTCGACGAAGTTGACCCCCTTCACGACTCGACCGCGGTCGACATCGAGGCACGGGATGATGCGGACGTTCCTCATCGGGGCTCCTCCCCCGCTGCGTCGACCACCGCGGCGAGCGCGTCGGGCAGCGAGACGGTGCCCTCGTAGAGGGCACGGCCGACGATGGCGCCGGCCAGGCGGCGACCGTCGACCTCGAGCCCGGCGAGGGCGCGCAGATCGTCGGCCGAGCCGACGCCACCGGAGGCGATCACGTCGAGCGGGGTGGCGCCGAGCACCGCGCCGAGCTGGTCGAGGTCGGGGCCCTCGAGGGTGCCGTCGCGACCGATCTCGGTGACGACCAGGGCGGCCACGCCGTCGTCGGCGAAGCGGCGAGCCACGTCGAGCAGGTCCTCGCCGGAGCCCTCGGTCCAGCCGTGGGTGGCGACGTCGCGGCCCCGGGCATCGAGGCCGACGGCGACGGGGTGGCGGGCGGCGAGCCGGCGCACCAGGTCGGGGTCGGACAGGGCGGCGGTGCCGATGACGACCCGGGCGACGCCGACCGCGAACAGCGCCTCGGCCGCCTCGGCGGTGCGCACGCCCCCACCGGTCTGGACGGGCACGTCGACCGCGGCGGCGATGGCGGCCACCACGTCGCGGTTGCGGGGCTCGCCGGTGCGGGCCGCGTCGAGGTCGACCACGTGGAGCCAGCCGGCGCCGGCGTCGGCGAAGGCCTTGGCCTGGGCGACGGGATCGTCGCCGTAGACGGTCTCGCGGCCGTAGTCGCCCTGGTAGAGGCGCACGCAGCGACCGTCGCGCAGGTCGATGGCGGGATACAGGTCCATCAGCCGGCGCTCCCCGCCGACGCGCCGACCGCGGCCCGGGCCGCGTCGACGAAGCGGCCCAGGATGGCGAGGCCGGTGTGGCCCGACTTCTCGGGGTGGAACTGGGTGGCCCACACGTTGCCCCGCTCGACGGCGGCGACGACCGGGCCGCCGTAGTCGCAGCGGGCGACGGTGTCGGGCCCGTCGTCGGCCGCGTAGGAGTGCACGAAGTAGACCCACAGCGGGTCGTCGAGCCCGTCGAGCAGGCCCGACGGGCGCACCCGCTCGAGGCGGTTCCACTGCATCTGCGGGCGCTTCACGTGGCCGGGGATCAGCCGGACGGTGCCGGGCAGGATGCCGAGGCCGTCGACGCCGGGGGTCTCCTCGGACCCCTCGTAGAGGAGCTGCATGCCCACGCAGATGCCGAGGAACGGACGCCCCGACGCGGCGGCGTCGACCGCCACCGCGCCC
>DATHSN010000451.1:0-5358 GCA_035464115.1 Acidimicrobiales bacterium
CCGAGGGGTTCCGGCTCCACGAGGTCGACGGCCGCCTCGCCGGCTTCTGCTGGACCAAGGAGCACCACGAGGTCGACCCACCCCTCGGCGAGATCTTCGTGATCGGCGTCGACCCCGCGTTCCACGGTCGCGGCCTGGGGCGCGGCCTCGTGCTCGCCGGGCTCGACCACCTCCACCGTCGGGGCCTGCCCACCGCCATGTTGTTCACCGAGCACGACAACGCGGCCGCGGTGGGCCTCTACCGGGCCCTGGGGTTCAGCACCCACCACGCGGTGGCGGTCTACGAGCGCGACATCGCGCCCACGGCCGCCGACGCCTCGCCGGGCGATCAGACCCCCACGCCCACCAGCGATCCGACCAGGTAGGTCACCGCTCCCGCGAGCACCGCGATGGCGGTCTGGCGCAGCGCCGAGAACCACCGCGACCGGCCGGTGAACGTGGCGAGGATCACGCCGATGACCGCCGCGGTGAGCATGCCCAGCACCACCGACGCCACGACCGCGGCGGTGCCGCCGCCGACGAGCCACGGGATCAACGGCACGATCGCCCCGGCGGAGAAGGCGCCGAACGACCAGGCCGCGGCGCCGAGCGGCGACCCCAGCTCGTCGGGGTCGATGCCGAGCTCCTCGCGGGCGTGGGTCTCGAGCGCCACCTCGGGGTCGCGCATCATGGTGACGGCGAGCTCGTGCGCCAGCTCGGGCCGCATGCCCCGCGACTCGTAGATCTTGGCCAGCTCGATCAGCTCGAGCTCGGGGTGGCGGCGCTGGGCCTCGCGCTCGACGGCCAGCTCGCGCTCGAGCAGCTCTTGTTGGGCCCGCATCGAGACGTACTCCCCCGCCGCCATCGACACCGCGCCGGCGATGAGCCCGGCGATGCCGGCCAGGCGCACCACGCCCGGGCTCGGGTTGGCCCCGGCGACGCCGAGGATCAGCGACACGTTGGACACCAGACCGTCGCTCGCGCCGAAGACGGCGGCGCGGGCGCCGCCGCTGCCGATGCTGCGGTGCCGGTGGTCGTGGTGGACAGCCGCCGAGACCTGATCGAGGGGCAGGTCGCTCAGCGGTTCGTGGGCCTCGGACACGCCGGCCAGGGTACCGAGCGGCGCCGCCCTAGCCTGGACCGGTGCCCACCCGCTACGACGTCGACCGCGACGAGCTGGCCCGCCTCCTCGACGGCGAGCCCGCCTACCGGGTGCGCCAGGTGTGGGACGGGCTGTACCGGCGGGCCGCCGACCCCGACGACCTCACCGACCTGCCCAAGGCCCTGCGGGCGACGCTCGCCGAGGCCCTGCCGCTCTCCCTCGAGGCGGTCACCGAGTCGGTCAGCGACGGGGGCGACACGTCGAAGTGGCTGTGGCGCCTCCACGACGACGCCCGCATCGAGACCGTGCTCATGCGCTACCCCGACCGGGCCACGGTGTGCATCAGCACCCAGGCCGGGTGCGCCATGGCCTGCAGCTTCTGCGCCACCGGACAGGCCGGCTTCGAGCGCCAGCTCACCACCGGCGAGATCGTCGAGCAGGTGATCCGGGCCATCCGGGCCGCCGCCCCCCGCCGGGTGTCGAACGTGGTGTTCATGGGGATGGGCGAGCCGCTCGCCAACTACGACCGCACCTGGGAGGCGGTCGAGCGCCTCCACGGCGACCTCGGCCTGTCGGCGCGCCACCTCACCATCTCCACGGTGGGCGTGGTCCCCGGCATCCGTCGCCTCGCCACCGAGGCGCTCCCGGTGAACCTGGCGGTGTCGCTGCACCTCGCCGACGACGACCGCCGCGACGAGCTGGTGCCGATCAACCGGCGCTACCCGCTGGCCGTGCTCGCCGAGGCCTGCGAGGAGTACCTCGCGGCCAAGGGCCGTCGGCTCTCGTTCGAGTGGGCGATGATCGACGGGGTCAACGACAGCGACCTCGACGCCCGCCAGCTCGCCGCCTACGCCCGGCCGTTGCGGGCCCACGTGAACCTCATCCCGCTCAACCCCACGCCCGGCTACCCGGTGCGGGGCTCGTCACCCGAGCGGGTCGCCGAGTTCCGCGACCGCCTGCGGGGCCTCGGCGTCAACGCCACCGTCCGCCAGAACCGGGGCACCGACATCGACGCCGCCTGCGGGCAGCTGCGCGCCGCCCACGAGGCCCGCCCGGTGCAGATCCGACCACCCCGCCGGCGGGCCGGCTCGGCCTGATCGCTCGGCCGCGCCACTGATCGCTCAGCGCACCAGCACGGTCAGCTGGTCGCTGGCCCGGATGGCGTCGACGAGCACCTCACCGGCCCCGACCGTCACGCCCTCCCAGAGCACGCACCGCTCGACCGCTCCCGCCACCCGCGCGCCGGCGCCGACCACGCTGCGGTCCACCGTGCCCGTGACCTGGGCCCCGGCGCCGACCACGCTGCGGTCCACCGCGCCGATCTCGCCGTCGATCGCGGCGAGGTTGGCCGCCAGGTACTGCCGGGGCGTGCCGCAGTCGAACAGCGGACCGTCCCAGCCGACCACGTCGAGGCGGTCGGCGGCGGCGGCCGGCGCCCAGCACACCTCGTAGAGCCCGCTCGGACGGGACCCGAGGGCGGCGGCGGCGGGGCCCGGGAGCAGCGACGCCACGATGCGGCTGCGGGGACCGAACACCGGCGGCCCCGCCACCACCACGCGGGGACGCTCGCGGTCCCACCCGGCGACGACGGGCCCCAGATCGCCGGGACACCACGTGTCGCCGTTGAGGACCAGCAGGTCGCGCCCGTCGAGCCAGCCCCGCAGCGCCCCGATCGCCCCGGCGGTGCCGAGCGCCTCGGGCTCCTCCACCGACAGGTGGACCCGCCCCGCCAGGTGCGCCTCGAGGGCGGCGCGCCCGTGGTGGACGTTGACCGCCAGCGGGGCGTCGGCGCCGAGCGCCCGCCGGGCCCGGTCGAGGCCGTGGTCGACGAGCGGCACCCCCGCCACCGGGCAGAGCGGCTTGGGCCGGAGCCGCGTGAGCGGAAGAAGTCGGGTCCCGAGGCCCGCAGCGAGCACGACCGCTGCCAGACTGTCACCCATGGAGACCCGTCGCTGGACGAACCCGTCGCTGCCCCAGACGCTGCAGATCGCGGTGTTCCTCCTCTATGCCGACGCGGTGTTCGGGCTCCTGTTCGGCCGGGTGTTCTCGATCCTCGGGCTGTTCCTGGTGGTCGGCTCGGCCGCCGGCGGGTTCGGCATCGCCAACGAGAAGAAGTGGGGCTACAACCTCGGCGTCGGCGTGTCGGCCTTCTACCTGTTCCTCATCGCGTGGTCGACGGGCTTCGACATCGGCCGGCTCCTGTCGGTCGACGTGCTGCTGTTCCTGCTGTTCCCGGTGGCGCAGTTCCTGCTGCTCGTGCACCCGATGAGCCGCGACCACCAGCGCATCTGGTTCAACTGAGCGCCACGGCGTCCCCGCGGCGCTCACAGCAGGTGGCGCCGGGCCGCCCACGACGCCAGCTCGTTGCGGCTCGACAGCTGCAGCTTGCGCAGCACCGCCGAGGCGTGGGTCTCCACCGTCTTCACCGAGATCGACAGGCGCCGGGCGATCTCCTTGTAGGCGTAGCCCCGCGCCAGGTAGCGCAACACCTCCTGCTCGCGGGCGGTGAGCAGGTCGAGATCGGGGTCGGCGGGCGCGGGCAGCGCGGTGGCGAACGCGTCGAGCACGAAGCCGGCCAGGCGGGGTGAGAACACGGCGTCGCCCTCGGCGACCCGGTCGATGGCGTCGGCGAGCTCGTCGGCGCCGATCGACTTGGTGACGTAGCCCCGGGCCCCGGCGCGGATGACGCCGATGACGTCGTCGGCCGCGTCGGACACCGACAGCGCCAGGAACCGGGTGTCGACCCCGGCGGCCACCACCCCCTCGATGACCGCCCCACCGTCCCCCCCGGGGAGGTGCACGTCGAGCAGCACCACATCGGGGCGGGTGGCCACGATGGCGGCGACCGCCTCGTCGACGTCGCCGGCCTCGCCGACCACCTCGACCCGGTCGCCGAGCTCGGCCCGCACGCCGGAGCGGAACAGGCGGTGGTCGTCGACGAGCACCACCCGGCGCCGGGTCGCGCCGCTCACGCCGGTCCCTCGGGGAGCACCAGCTCGACCTCGGCGCCGTCGCCGGGGGCGCTGACGACCGTGGCCCGGCCCCCCACCCGCGCCATGCGCCCCTGGATCGACTCGGCGATGCCGCGCCGGTCGGGGGCGACCGAGTCGGGCTCGAACCCGGCGCCCCGGTCGCGCACGAACGCCTCGACCCGGTCGTCGGCCACCTCGACGAACACCGACACCTGGTGGGTGCCGGCGAACTTGGCGGCGTTGACCATGGCCTCGCGGGCGGCGGCGACGAGCGCGGCGCGGCGCTCGTCGAGCGGCCGGTCGCCGACCACGACCACCTCGATGCGCGCCCCGAAGCGGTCCTCGACCTCGGCGGCCGCGGCCTCGATCGCCGCCCGCAGACCCCCCGTGGCGACGTCGGTGGCGCCGTAGAGCCACGCGCGCAGCTCGCGCTCCTGGGCCCGGGCGAGGCGGGCGACCTCGACGTCGTCGTCGGCCCGCCGCTGGATGAGCGCGAGGGTCTGCAGCACGGAGTCGTGGAGGTGGGCGGCGACCTCGGCGCGCTCGGCGGCACGGATGCGGGCCCGACGCTCCTCGGCCAGATCGCTGGCCAGGCGCCACCACCACGGCCCGAACACCAGGAGCAACCCGCCCACCACGACGGCGGCGGCCACCGCCCCGGTGATGACGTCGCGCGCCGGCAGGTTGGCGGCGAGCAGCAGGCCGATGCCGGTGGACGCCACCACCACGCCGGCCACCACGCGGGCCACGTCGGTGCCCTCGCCGCCGAGGCGGCCGCCCGGGCGGTGACCGGTCTGGCGCCAGGTGAACGCCAACCCCACGCCGAGCAGCGCGATCGGCCACACGACGGCGTCGGCGAACCCGGCGCCGATGTCGCGCAGGAGCAGCAGCAGCCCGAGGACCACCAGACCGAGGCCGACGGCCCGGCGGGGGTCGCCCGGCGCGGCCGGCGGGGCGGGGGCGGCGTCGGGCCGACCCTCGGGGAGGACGGCCCACCCGACCAGGTAGAGCAGGATCCCCCACCCACCGGCCACGGCGAGCACCACGAACGCGACCCGCACCAGCGTCGGGTCGACCCCGAGCCAGCGACCCACCGCGGCGGCGACGCCGGCCACGACCCGGTCGTCGACGGGCCGCGGCGGCCGGCGCGTCCAGGTCGGGGGGCTCGACGGCGAGGCGGTCTCGGTCATCGCCGTCGATGATCCCATGCCCGGGCGCCCGGGCCCATGAGGGATGCCCCCACCTCGGGGGGGAGGTCGCAGCCCCGCGGCGTGGCGTTCTCGTGTGGATTCGTCGCGCTGAGCG
>DATHSN010000452.1:0-3347 GCA_035464115.1 Acidimicrobiales bacterium
CCGCACATGCTGTTCGACCGCACCCTCGTGCTCGGGCCCGACGCCACCATCGACCTCACGGTGGTCGACCACCGGCCCGCCACCCTCGCCCTCGACGGCCGCGACGCGGCCACGCTCGCGTCGGGCGATCGGGTGCGCTGCCGGGCCTCTCGCCACGTCGCCCGACTGGTCACCTTCGGCCGTCGCGACTTCCACCGCATCCTCAAGGCGAAGTTCGGGTTGAACGACCGATGACCACCTCGCAGGCGACGCGCTGATGCTGGTCGAGCTGGCGGTGCACGATCTCGGCACCATCG
Organism: Acidimicrobiales bacterium; assembly: GCA_035464115.1. Classification (GTDB taxonomy): domain Bacteria; phylum Actinomycetota; class Acidimicrobiia; order Acidimicrobiales; family SKKL01; genus DATHSN01. Next base: position 297 of record DATHSN010000452.1, read on the forward strand.
CCCAGGCGCGGGTGGTGCTCGGGCCCGGGCTGACGGCGCTCACCGGCGAGACCGGTGCGGGCAAGACGCTCGTCGTCGAGGCCATCGAGCTGCTGGTCGGCGGCCGGGCTGATCCGACGATGGTCCGCGCCGGCGCCGACGAGGCACGGGTCGAGGGGCGGGCGCTCGTCGACGGGGAGGAGGTGGTCCTCACCCGGGTCGTGCCTCGCGAGGGGCGCTCGCGCGCCTACGTCGACGGCCGCCTCGCCACCGCAGCCACGCTCGCCGAGTGGGGGCGTCGCCTGGTCGACCTCCACGGGCAGCACGCCCACCAGTCGCTGCTCGCCACCGCCACCCAGCGCGCCGCGCTCGACCGCCACGGCGCTGTCGACCTCACCCCGCTGGTCGAGGCCCGCCGCCACCTCGTCGAGCTCGACGCCGAGCTGGCCACGCTCGGCGGCGACGAGCGGGCCCGGGCCCGAGAGATCGACCTCTACCGGTTCCAGGTCGCCGAGCTCGACGCGGCCGCCATCACCGATCCCGACGAAGACCTCGCCCTCGAAGCGGTCGAGGACACCCTCGCCGACGCGGTGGCGCACCAGGAGGCCGCCGCGGCTGCGGTGGCCGCGCTCTCCGACGACGGTGGCGCCATCGACGCGCTGGGGCTGGCCGTGGCCGCGACCGCCGGCCGAGCGCCGTTCCGCGAGCTCGAGGCGCGCCTGCGCGCCGTGGTCGCCGAGCTCACCGACGTGGCCACGGCGGTGCGCGACACGGGGGAGTCCATCGAGCACGACCCCGAGCGACTGGCCGACGTGCGGGCCCGCCGCCAGCTGCTGCGCGCGCTGCAGCGCAAGTACGGCGAGACCCTGGCCGAGGTCATCGGCTACCACGCCGACGCGGCGGCGCGCCTCGCCGAGCTCGAGGACCACGACGCCCGGGCCACCCGACTCGACGCCGAGCGCCGCCGGGCCGTCGGCGCGCTCGCCGCGGCCGAGGCGCAGGTAGGCGCGGCGCGCCGGGCCGCGGCCGGTCCGCTGGCCACCGCCATCGAGGCGCGCCTGGTCGAGCTGGCCATGCCGAGCGCCCGCGTCGAGATCGCGGTCGGCGACGACCCCGGCGACGACGTCACCTTCCTGCTCTCGGCCAACCCCGGCTCACCCCCACTGCCGATGGCACGGGTGGCATCGGGCGGGGAGCTGGCGCGGGCCATGCTCGCCACCCGGCTCGTGCTCACCGCAGGTCCGCCCTCGCTGGTGTTCGACGAGGTCGATGCGGGCATCGGCGGCGAGGCGGCGGTGGCGGTCGGTGCCGCGTTGGCCGCCCTGGGCGCCGACCACCAGGTGCTGGTGGTGACCCACCTGGCTCAGGTGGCCGCTCACGCCGACGCCCACGTCGCGGTCACCAAGGACGACGACGGCGCCACCACCACCTCCACCGTGCGGCACCTCGACCACGACGCCCGGGTGGTCGAGCTGTCGCGGATGCTCTCGGGCTCACCCGACAGCGCGTCGGCGCGCGACCACGCCGTCGAGCTGCTCGAGCGTGCCGCCGGCGGGCGGCGACGATGACGGCCGACCGCAGCCCCGACAACGCAGGACGCTGGTTCGCCCGCGCGCCGAAGTCCGACCCGGCCGTCGTCACCGCGCCGGCGCGCCCCGGCCGGCGCACCAAGGAGCTGGTGTCGCAGCTGCGTCCCGGCGACATCGCGGTCATCGACCACGAGGACCTCGATCCGGTGGCCGCTCGGTCGCTGCTCGCCGCCGGGGTGGTGGGCGTGGTCAACGCTGCCTCCTTCGTGTCGGGTCGCTACCCCAACCGTGGTCCCCTCGTGCTCGCCGAGGCCGGCGTGGCGCTGCTCGACGGTGTCGGGTCGGCCGTCCTCGACGAGGTCGTCGACGGCGAGCCCCTCACCCTCGCCGGGACCCACCTGCTGCGGGGCGACGACCGCCTCGCGTCGGGGCACCGCCAGACCGTGTCGTCGCTCGGCGACGCCGTCGACGCCGCCCGCGGCTCGATGGGCGAGGCCCTCGAGGAGTTCGCCGAGAACACCCTCGCCTACCTGCGGCGCGAGCAGCACCTGCTCACCGACGAGCTCGACATGCCACCGTTGCGCACCTCGATGATGGGTCGCCAGGTGCTGGTCGTGGTGCGCGGCGTCGACTACCGCGACGACCTGCAGGTGCTCCGCCGGTCCGGGTACCTGGCCGAGATGCGGCCCGTGCTCATCGGGGTCGACGGTGGCGCCGACGCCCTGCTCGAGATGGGCCACCGCCCCGACCTCATCGTGGGCGACTTCGACTCGGTGTCGGAGGCCGCGCTGCGCAGCGGCGCCGAGCTGGTGGTGCACGCCTACCGCGGCGGCGACGCGCCCGGCGCGGCCCGGCTCGACGACATGGGGTTGGCCTACCACCGCTTCGAGGCCGAGGGCACGAGCGAGGACATCGCCATGTTGATGGCCCACGAGCTCGGCGCCGAGCTCATCGTGGCGGTGGGCACCCACAGCTCGATGGCCGACTTCCTCGACAAGGGACGGGCGGGCATGGCCTCGACGTTCCTCGTGCGCATGAAGGTGGGCGGGATCCTCGTCGACGCCAAGGGCGTCAGTCGCCTCTACCGGCACCGGGTCCACAAGCGCGACCTCGCCATGTTGGTGCTCGCCGCCCTGTTCACCCTCGCCATCATCGTGTGGGTGAGCGAGCCCATCCGGCTGATCATCCGCGGCTACCGCCTCACCTTCTGACCATGATCAACCTCCGCTACCACATCGTGTCGATCACGGCCGTGTTCCTGGCGCTCGGCATCGGTGTCGCGCTCGGCTCGACGCTCATCGAGCGGGCCACCGTCGACACCCTCGAGAGCCGACTCGACGAGCAAGAGGAGCGCCTCGACGAGACCGACAGCGAGAACGCGCGGCTGCGGGCCGAGATCGACCAGCGCGACGAGCTCGACCAGCGCCTCGCCGAGGCCGGACCGGCGCGCCTGTTCGCGGGCCACCTCACCGACGTGTCGGTCACCCTGATCGGTCGTCGTGGCACCGATCCCGAGGCGCTGACCGAGCTCGAGTCGGCGGTG
>DATHSN010000453.1:0-3059 GCA_035464115.1 Acidimicrobiales bacterium
CGCGCGGCGCGTGCGCCCCGCCGTCGCCCGAGCCGGCGGTGGTGCCGGGCAGATCGGCCGCCCGCACCACCACCTCGGTCTCGTCGGGGATGCCGAGCGCGGCCAGCAGCTCGGGACGCGGGGGCAGGAGCAGGCCGTGGGCCTCGAGCAGACCCGATCCGCCGCTCGGGCGGCCCCGCGCCAGGTCGGCGAGCCGGTCGAGGACCGCGGCGCGGTGCGCCGGGTCGAGGCCGGCGATCACGCTCAGATCGGGGTGGAGATCGAGTTCCTCGCCGGGCGCGAGGTCGAGACGCAGGACGCGCATGCCCTCACCCCGTCGGCTGCGACGGGGCCGCCGTGAGCAGGTTCACGCGACGACCGGGCTCATGCCGCGACCGGGCTCATTCGACGACGATCCGCTCGACGCGCTGGGCATCGGAGGTCGTCGGGCTCTCCGACGAGGTCGAGGCCCCGGTGCGACCCCGGACCACGTCGCCGAGTCCGCCCAGGCCGTCGAGCACCGTCGACACGGCCTGGGGGTCGTCGACCAGGTCTTCGGCCACGTCGAGGAAGGTCCGCGCCGCGGCGATGAGCTCGCGCGCCGCAGCTTGGAGGTGCGCCACGCCACTCGCCGTGCGATCGTCCACCCGGTCACCCTCCGCTGGTCGTCCGGGGCGGCACCGGCCGGCACCGGCCCCGGGACTCGTCCGATCTGCGGTTCACCCGGCTCACGGGGCGAACCCGACGCTCAGCATGCCATCGACGAGGCGGGCGTCGACGACGCGACGCAGCCGCAGCGAGTCGGGCAGGATCACGGCGCGGCGGTAGGGCCCCACCCGCACGAGCAGCTCGTCGTCGCGGCGCCCGACGTCGAGGTCGTCGTGGGCCGCGAAGGGCAGATCGAGCTCGAGGCGCAGCAGGTCGCCGTCGGCCACCACCCGCAGCGGCGCCCCCTGGTGGAGGGTGGCGGCGGCGTCGAGGTCGCCGTAGAGGACGTCGCCGAAGGCCCGCAACGCGTCGACCCCCACCAGCTCGGCGGGCGCCAGCTCGGCGCGCAGCACGGGCAGCGGGGCGAAGCCCTCCTCGATGGTGGTGAGGTGGGTGGCCTGGGTGGCGCGCCACTGGTCGAACCAGGGGTCGCGCACCGCCTCGGGCAGGAGCCGGTTGGCCACCACCGCATCGACCCGGTAGCCGAACAGCGCCAGGTAGGTGGCGGTGCGGCGAGCCTCGGCGATGACCATGCGCTCGGGGTTGACCACCAGGCGCACGGTGGTGCGCTCGGTGTCCGACAGCAGCTCGCGGACGCGATCGAGGCGCTCGTAGAACCGCAGGGTGGCGCCGAACACGTCGTCGCCGGCGACGGGGAGCCCGCCCAGTCGGGTCAGGACCGGCGCCGCCACCCGGGTGAGGCGCCGGCTCACCGGGAACAACCGCTCCATGTACCACCGGGCCACGTCGGGGAGGCTGAGCAGGCGCACCGTCTCGGCGGTGGGGGCGCAGTCGACGACGAGCACGTCCCACTCGCCGGTGGCCTCGTGCCGCTCGATCTCGGTGAGCGCCACCACCTCGTCGAGCCCCGGGAGGATCGACAGCTCCTCGGCCTCGACGGCGTCGACCCCCGCCCAGGTCATCACCTCGCGCAGCCAGTCACGGATCTCGCCCCACGACTCCTCCATGCGGGTGCGGGTGTCGACCTGGTGGGCCCACAGCCCGTCGGCGACGACCTCGGGCTCGACCCCGAACGTGGTGCCGAACGCGTCGGCGAGCGAGTGCGCCGGATCGGTCGAGACCACGAGGGTGCGGTGCCCGCCCGCCGCGCAGCGCAGCGCGGTGGCCGCGGCGGTGGTGGTCTTGCCGACCCCGCCCTTGCCGGTGACGAGGAGGATCCTCACACGGTGTCGAGCGACTCGATGCGGGCCTTGAGCTCGGGCAGGGCCGTGCGCAGGATCTTCACCTCGGCCCGTCGCTTCACGAACCCGGGCAGCGGCACCACCAGGTCGACCTCGAGGGTGTAGGCGACGTCGGTGGCGCCCGGCTCGTCGGCCGGCTCGAAGACGTAGACCCCGTCGAGCTTGCGGGTGATGTCGCCCTCGGTGAGCACCCACGAGAAGCGGTGCGGCGCCCCGCTGTGGTCGTAGCGCAGCGTGTAGCTGGTGGAGCGGCCCATGGCGGCGGTGCGGAACGCCACGTCGACCGGGCGACCGGCGTCGTCGCGGGTGAGGATGCGAGCGTCCTTCACGTCGCGGGCCCACTCCGGGTACCGCTCGACGTCGGCCGCGATCTCATAGCAGCGCTCGGGCGGGGCGCTGATGGTGGTGCGCTCGGTCGCCTGCTCGGCCATGGTCGGAGGTGCCTCCTCGTCGGTGCGGTGTCGGCCAGTGTGGTCGATCGACCGCGCTGGCGTCAGGATGCCCCGTCGGAGCCCCGGGGGGCGAACACGCCGTGGCGGGCGCCCCACAGCCCGGCGAGCCCCAGCCCCCACACCGGCACCAGGATCCCGAACGCCAGCGACGAGAAGGGACGGGCGGCCGCGGCGGCGACCGCCACCACGCTCTGCACGGCGACCGACGCCATCATGCTGCGGGCCACCGAGGCGGGGGCCGACCCGGCGAGGAAGAACAGGCCGCCGATGCCGATGGCGTCGGTGCGGCTGCGGTTCACCGCCACGGCGAACGCCCACGCGAAGGCCACGCACCCGAGGGCGAACAACACGAGCGACACCGCGATGACCACCGGGGCGAAGGTGTCGAGCGAGACCACCGCCGCCAGCGCGGCGACGGTGAACACGACGGTGCCCGCCCACGAGGCGAGCACCAGGGCCCGTCCGGCCCCGGCCTGCTCGGGCCCGAGCTCGATGCCCCGACCGGCGCCGGTGCCGACCCCGCCCGACGCGGCCTCGCGGCCCACCGGGCGCTCCCGCGCGGGCGGACGACGGGCCTCACGCCCCACCGGGCGCTCACGGTCGGGTGGGCGACGGGCCTCACGCCCCACCGGGCGCTCCCGGTCGGGCGGGCGGGGCTCGCGCCGGCGGGCCATCAGCGGTGGACCTCGAGCGCGACGCCGAGGCGGGCGGCGAGGTG
>DATHSN010000454.1:0-10879 GCA_035464115.1 Acidimicrobiales bacterium
CGCCGGGGGCGGCATCGGGGCGGGAGTCGGACACGGCGGGCTCCAGGGCTCGGGGGCGGATCGACCGATCGGGGCAGCGCCCTCACGCTCGCATCGATCACCATCGCATCGACGATCATCGATGTCAACTGTTCGACGCAGAAGCGCTCGTGCTGAACGGATCTCTGCTCAACGACCGCCATGTCCCGCATCGAGGTTCGCAGCCTCACGAAGCGCTACGGCGCCAAGGTGGCCGTCGACGACCTCAGCTTCGAGGTGAACCCCGGGGTCGTCACCGGGTTCCTCGGCCCCAACGGCTCCGGTCGGTCGACGACTCGATCAACCGATGGGCCGGCGGGGTGGTGTTCGCCGTGTTCGTCGCGGTGGTGATCGGCATCGGCGCCGCGCTCACCCAGCGCCGCGACGCCTGACGCTCGGGGCGCGCCCCCGACGCACCCGAGCCCGCCGGCGCGACACTCTGATCGGGGCGCGACACCCGAGCGAGAGGACGGTCACAGCCATGACCGACGTGCTGCTGTTCCACCACGCCCTGGGCCTCACCCCAGGGGTGCGGGCCTTCGCCGACGAGCTGCGGGGGGCGGGCCACACGGTCGTGACGCCGGACCTGTTCGAGGGGGCGACCTTCGAGTCGATCGCCGAGGGGGTCGACCACGCCGAGCAGATCGGGTTCGAGACCATCATCGAACGGGGCGCCGCCGCCGCCGACGGCCTGGGTGACCGGCTGGTGGTCGCTGGCTTCTCGCTCGGTGCCCTGCCCGCCCAGAAGCTGGCCCAGACCCGGCCCGGCGTCGTCGGCGCCATCCTCTACCACTCCGCGGTGCCGGTCTCGGTGTTCGGCTCCGGCTGGCCCCCGGGCGTTGCCCTCCAGGTCCACATGACCGAGCACGACCCGTGGGCCGAGGAGGACCTCGAGGCCGCCGGTGACCTCGTCACCACCGCCGACGGCCAGCTGTTCCTGTACCCCGGCGTCGGCCACCTGGTCGCCGACCCGAGCTCCACCGATCACGACCCCGAGGTGGCGGCGCTGATCCTGCGGCGCACCCTCGAGCTCCTCGACGCCCACCGCTGATCCCGGGAGGCGCGCAATCGATCGGCATGCCCCGTCGTCTTCCCAGGTAAGGGGGGAGTGCACGGCTCCTACCTGTCATCAGAGAGGAGACAGCGACATGGCCACCACCACACTGCGCAACGGCATCGACGTCGAGCAGCTGATGCAGACGATCGATGCCACCACGAAGGACGCAGCGGTCGGCACGTTCACCTTCCGCGCCACGAGCAGCTGGGAGGACGGCACCTGCAACATGGGCCGGATCGGGGGCTTCATCCACGCCGGGCAGGCAGACGACAGCCGCCGCGAGCCGTTCGAGCTCGTCGGTGACGAGCCACCGGTCCTGCTCGGCCGCAACCGGGGTCCCAACGCGGTGGAGCTCGTGCTCCAGGCCCTCGGCTTCTGCTACGCGGTGGGCTATGCGGCCAACGCCGCCGCCCAGGGCATCGACATCACCCGCATGGACTATGAGGTCGAGGGCGACATCGACGTGCGCGACTTCCTCGGTCAGGACGGACCTCGGCCGGGGTTCACCGAGATCCGGGTGACCGGTCACGTGTCGAGCCCCAACGCCACCGAGGAGCAGCTGACGGCGCTGTGCGAGCACGTGCAGGCGACGTCGCCGGTCCGCGACATCATCGCCAACCCCGTCCCGGTGACCACCTCGCTCGAGGTGACCTGACCCGGGCGACCACGCCCCGCCGACCACCCTGGGGAGGAGAGGTGGTTCCGTGCTCGGCACGAGCGAGCGCACCGCCCTGCAGCAGCTCACCCGTGAGGAGCTGCCGGGCCTCTACTCGCTCGCCCGGCGCCTCGGCGGGGTCGGCGGGGCCGATCCGGGCGACCTCGTCCAGGACGCGCTGGTGCGCGCGTGCCGCTCCTTCCCGTCGTTGCAGGATCGGCGGGCGGGCTGCGCCTGGTTGCGGACGATCCTCACCAACGTGTGGCGTGACGGCCTCCGCAAGGACGGCCGCACCCCCGACCACGTGACGTTCGACGACGAGGAGCGCGTCGCTCGCCACCACAGCCGCGACGAGAGCGTCCCGCGCCCGTACGCCGAGACCCTCCACGTCGAGCTCCTCGGCGCCTTCTCCGAGGCGGACGTGCACCTCGTGCTCGATCGCCTGCCGCCGCGCTACCGGGCGCCGCTCGTGCTGCGCTACCTCGCGGGCTTCTCCGTGCAGGAGATCGCGGCCCTGCTCGACCTGCCGAAGGGAACGACCGTGTCGCGGCTGCACCGCGGCCGCGAGCGCTTCGAGCGTGAGCTGGGGAGCTACGCGCGAGAGTCCCGATCCACCGGCGACGGGAATCGGGGCGGACGGTGCGCGCGGGGGCGGTGACGGTGACGGCGGGCGAACGACACGGGGTCCGCCGGTTCACCCTGCGCGGGTGACGCCTCGGCTCCGGTCGCGGCCCGAGACTCACCGGAACGGCAGATCCCGGGAGGACGGGCCAGGTGCGATACGAGCTGACGCTGCGCGGGCGGTTGGGACGGCTGTCGACCGCCGCGCTCGGGGCCTGTCGGGTGCGCGACCTCGGCGACGACAGCGTGATCGACGTGGAGCTCGCCGACCAGGCCGAGCTCCACGGTCTGCTCGCCACCCTCCAGGACCTCGGCATCGAGCTGGTCGGGCTGACAGCCGTCGTCGAGCCCACCGCACCCGCCGACGACTCGTGAGCGTCGCCGGGCCGCGGTGCGGACCGACCCCGTCATCGGTCGACGATGCGCCGTAGCGTTGTCGCCTCCACCTCCGACCCCCGTCGAGGAGCCCACCCCGTGTCCGATCGTCCCGCTGACCACCTGCCCGCGATGCCGGAGCGATCGAGCCGCGACGGGGCCGAGTGGGTCTTCGACGTCCGGCGCGGGCTGTACGAGCGGTTCCCCGTCCCGCCGGCGGCCTTCTCGATCGACGGCGTCGACGCCACGGTGGTGGCCCCGCTCGACCTCGGCATCTCGGTCGGCGACCTGGTGGTCGTCGAGCTCGACGACGGGGCGGCCTGGGTCGGCCAGATCAGGGGACTCGACCTCGTCGAGCGGGAGGCGGCCCAGGTCGAGCTGGTGGACGACGACCTGGGGTCGATGACCGTCCGGCCGCTCCTGCGCTCGCTGCGCGGTGACGCCGCCCTGCTGGGCCGGCTCGACGACGGCTGCTTCACCCCGGCGCTGGCGCCGGTGTTCGGCGAGTCCCGGCTGCGTCGCGCCACCAGCGCCGAGGTGGCTGCGGTGCTGGCGCCGCCGGACCAGAGCGGGCTGGTCCTGGGCCCGGTGTCGGGCGAGCAGGGCGTCTCGGCGCCACTGCGGCCCGAGGGTTTCGCCCGCCACACGTTCCTGTGCGGTCAGTCGGGTTCGGGCAAGACCTACACGACCGGCGTGCTGCTCGAGGAGCTGCTGCTGCGCACCGAGCTGCCGATGATCGTCCTCGACCCGAACTCCGACTACGTGCACCTCGGCCAGCCGGCGGCGGGCGACACCGAGCCCGGCCGCTCCTACGCAGCCCGCGCCACCGACATCTTCGTGGCCCGCGCGCGGGGGAGCGAGGGTGACGGGCTGTTGCTCGCTGCCCACGCGAGCGATCTCCCCGTGGAGGTGCTGGCCGGCCTGGCTCGGCTCGACCCCATCGACGACCTCCAGGAGTTCGCGGCCCTGCGCCGCCTGGCGACGTCGCTGCGGCCGCCGTACTCGCTGGCCGACCTGCTGGTGTCCGCCGAGGACTCCGGCTCCGACCACGCGATGCGGCTGGCCGACCGGTTGCGCAACCTCGGGGTGGCCGAGTGGGGTGTCTGGTGCCGGCCGGGGGAGCCCAGCCTTCCGGGCTCGGGGGTGCTCGCGCACCGTGGCGTGGTGGTCGACCTGGGGAGCCTCTCGTCGACCGAGGAGTCCGCGTTGGCGGCGCTCGTGGCCCTGCAGATCCTGTGGGACCGTCGGCGTCGTCGCGTCCCCGTGCTGGTCGTGGTCGACGAGGCGCACAACCTGTTCCCCACCCACCCGACCGACACCGTCGGGCGCGCCCTTCTCGACCTCGGCGTCCGCATCGCCGGCGAGGGCCGCAAGTTCGGGCTGCACCTGCTGCTCTGCACCCAGCGTCCGGCCAAGCTGCACCCCAGCGTGGTGTCGCAGTGCGACAACCTCGTGATGCTGCGGATGAACTCGGCGGGCGACGTCGACGAGCTGGCACGCACCTTCTCCCACGTGCCCGAGGGGATGGTGCGGCGGGCGCCCGCGCTGCGGCAGGGCGAGGTGCTGGTGGCCGGGCCGATCGCGCCGATCCCGCGCTTCCTGCGGACCCGGGCCCGTCTCAGCGTCGAGGGCGGGAGCGACGTGCCCACCGACTGGGCCCGGTGACGATCACGGCCAGATCCGGGTCCAGTCGTCGCGCATGCTGACCGTGGTCCACCCCCGCCTGGTGGCGATGGCCGCCAGCGTCTCGTCCGACTCGAAGGACGCGGCCCCGCCGGCGTAGGCGAACTCGCGGATGGCGTCGTCGTGGTCGATCACCAGGGCCAGCCCGCCCGGCTGGTCGGCGGCGACCGTCAGCATCTCGAGGTCGCCGGGGGTGTTGCCGGCCGCGAGGAGGGGTTGACGTCCGAGCTGGGTCTGGATGGCGGTGACCTTGGCGGCGCCCTCGTTCACCTCACCGGCGACCCGGCGGGTGCGGCGGATCACCGGCACGCCGTCCCGGTCGCAGTAGCGGTACTCGATCATCGTGCCCACCACCAGCTCGGAGGGCACGCCGTAGAGGTCGTCGCTCAGGGCGCGCACGAAGTCGGCGCCGCCGCCGGTGACGATCCCCACGGTGAACCCGTGGGCGCGGAGGGCGTCGAGCAGCTCGACCATCGGCCGGTAGATCGTGAGCGCCACGGGTCGACCGAGCACCGGGTTGTGGGCGCGGGCCAAGTAGGTCCGGACCTGCTCGGCGTGAGCGTCGGGGGTCATGTCATCGAGCAGCTCGAGCAGCGCCAGCGCCACCCGGGCCAGTCCGAGATCCGCCGTGGCGTCGTGGTCGCCGTCGAGGATGGCGGCGTACTCGGGGCGGCAGCGCAGGGCGGGATCGCGGGCCGCCGCGGCGCGCAGGACCGAGGCGAGGAAGCCCGCCTGGATGTAGTCGGGGCGCTCGCACCACAGAGTGCCGTCGTTGTCGAAGACCGCCAGCCGCCGATGGGGATCGATGTCGGCCGATGCCTCGAGGAACGCGAGCAGGGTGCGCCGCGCGGTGCCGTCACCCCACGACGCCAGCGACTCGTCGTCCCCCGATGTCCTCGTTCCCGCGGCCACGGAGCGACCGTACGTCCGCGGGTCAGCGCCGGACATCACCCGCTCCGGGTGACGCCGGCCCGGACGACCGGCGTCACGATCGGCCGACGGACGCGCGTGCCCGACCGGGTCAGGCGAACCACCGTGGGAGACATCGTGCCGAACGGCCAGCCGAACATCCTCGTCATCTGGGGCGACGACATCGGCATCTCGAACCTCTCGTGCTACTCCGACGGGCTGATGGGGTACCGCACGCCGAACATCGACCGGATCGCCGCCGAGGGGGTCCGCTTCACCGACTACTACGGCGAGCAGAGCTGCACGGCGGGTCGGGCGGCCTTCATCACCGGGCAGAACCCCTACCGGACCGGCCTCACCAAGGTGGGCATGCCGGGTGCCGACATCGGCCTGCGGCCCGAGGACCCGACCATCGCCACCGCGCTCAAGGCGCAGGGGTACGTCACCGGCCAGTTCGGCAAGAACCACCTCGGCGACCGCGACGAGTTCCTCCCGACCCGGCACGGCTTCGACGAGTTCTTCGGCAACCTGTACCACCTCAACGCCGAGGAGGAGCCCGAGCACCCCGACTACCCGACCGAGGAGGAGGTCCCCGGGTTCCGCGAGCGGTTCGCGCCCCGCGGCGTGATCCACAGCTGGGCCGACGGGCGGATCGAGGACACGGGCCCGCTCACCCGCGAGCGCATGGCGACCGTCGACGACGAGTTCCTGGCGGAGACCCGTCGGTTCATCACCGATGCGCAGGGGTCGGATGCGCCCTTCTTCGTGTGGTTCAACACGACCCACATGCACTTCCGGACCCACGTGAAGCCCGGGAGCCGGGGTCGGGCCGGGCGGTGGCAGTCGGAGTACCACGACACCATGTGCGACCACGACGACGCCGTCGGGTCGCTGCTCGACCTGCTCGACGAGCTGGGCCTGGCCGACGACACGATCGTGCTCTACAGCACCGACAACGGGCCCCACCTCAACACCTGGCCCGACTCGGGCATGACGCCGTTCCGCAACGAGAAGAACTCCAACTGGGAGGGCGCCTACCGGGTGCCGGCGCTGGTGCGCTGGCCCGGTCGGATCCCACCGGGGCAGGTCCTCAACGGCATCGTGGCGCACAACGACTGGTTCGTGACCCTGCTGGCGGCCGCTGGCGTCCCCGACATCGCCGACCGCATCCGCGAGGGAGCGGAGCTGGCCGGCACCCACTACCGGGTCCACCTCGACGGCCACGACCTGCTGCCGTACCTGACCGGCGAGGTCGCCGACAGCCCGAGGATCCACTTCTTCTACGTCTCCGACGACGGCGACCTCACCGCGGTGCGCTACCAGAACTGGAAGATGGTCTTCATGGAGCAGCGGGCCGCCGGCACCCTCCAGGTCTGGGTCGAGCCCTACACCGAGCTGCGCGTCCCCAAGATCTTCAACCTGCGCCTCGACCCCTACGAGCGCGCTGATCAGACGTCGAACACCTACTGGGACTGGGTGCTCGACCGGGCGTGGATCCTCGTGCCCGTCCAGGCCTACGTGGCGCGGATGATGGCCACCCTGATCGACTTCCCGCCGCGCCAGGAACCGGCCACGTTCACCATCAACCGCCTGATGGAGAAGCTGGAGGCGGGCATCCCCAGCGCGTGATGCGGTCCGTGGGGCTGCCATGACGAGCGGTACGCTCCGTGACCATGGTGGCGGCGCGGGTCGATGCGGTGCCGGGCGCCAATCCCGACAAGGTGGCGATCCCGCCAGCGCTGCGAGTGGAGGTCGAGCGCTCGGCGCTGCTCGCCGAGCTGGATCGGGCCTGGTCGGTCCGCCTCACCGTCGTCGTCGGTCCGGCCGGGTACGGCAAGTCCACCGCCGTCGCGGCGTGGGCCCGGCGGCAGGCACCGGGCACGGTCGCCTGGCTCCGTCTCGACGCGAGCGACGTCGACCCGGTGCGCTTCGCACGTCACCTCGACGCGGCGCTGCAGGCGCTCACCCCGGCGGTCTCCGCCCACCACCTCCGGTCGGTCGACCCGGGTCGAGCCGAGCTGGGCGAGGATGCGATCCTGGACCTCGCCACCGCGTTCGCCGACCGGGGTCCGACCGCCATCGTGGTCGACGACCTGCACGCCGTCTCGGGCTCCGGGGTCGCCGACGACATCGTCCGCTTGGTCGACGCCGCGCCGAGCAACCTCCACGTGGTGCTCGTCAGTCGGACCGAACCGCGGCTGGCCCTGCACCGGGCCCGGCTCGTCGAGGGTGTGGTCGAGATCCGCCAGCCACAGCTCACCTTCGAGATCGATGACGCAGCCGCGTTCATCGCCGGCCTCGGGGCGTCGTGGCTCACCGAGGACCAGGTGGCGTCCGTGGTCCGGCGCACCGAAGGCTGGGCCGCCGGCCTGCAGCTCGCCGGGGTGGCGCTGCGGCGGTCCGGGCCGACGGCCCACGGGATCGACGACCTGGTGAGCGACGATCGCCACGTCGTCGAGTACCTCACCGAGGAGGTGCTCGACGGCCTCGACGCCGATCTGCGCACGTTCGTGCTGCAGACGGCGGTCCTCGACCGGGTCGACGGTCCGCTCGCCGATGCCGTCACCGGCACCACCGGTGGAGCTCGACGCCTCGACGACATCGCCCGTGCGTCGCTCTTCATCGCTGCGGTCGACGCGGCCCGCACCACGTTTCGCTACCACCGGCTCTTCGCGCAGCTGCTCCGCGCCAGGCTCCGGGTCGAGCAGCCGGGGGAGGAGGAGCGGATCCTGCGATGCGCCGCCGAGGTCCTGCTCGGGCGCGGCGACGTCATGGGCGCGGGGGACTGTGCGCTCCGTGCGGGCGACTGGACGTCGTTGCTGGCGGTCATCGCTGCTCATGGACGATCGCTCTACGAGCGGGGCGAGACCCGCACGCTGATCACCTGGATCCGGGCGGTGCCACCCGATCTGCAACGTGACCCTCATGTGGCGCTCCTGCACGCCGAGCTGTTGGTCACCACTGGCGCGTCGGGGGCTGTTCAGGCTCTCGTCGACGCGCTCGACATCGAGGCCCTCTCGGCGTCCGAGAGGGTGCTCGTCGATGTGCTCCGATCGGTGATGGTGCTCTGGGGTGCCGACGCCGCCGCCGCCATCGAGGCGGCAGAGGCTGCTCTCGACGGGGTCGACCGCCACCGCGGCGACCCGTGGCCCGACCTGCTCGGCGTCACGTCGCCGGAAGAGGTGGAGCTGCTGATGTGGTTCACCATCGGTCTGGCGAACCTGGCCCTCGACCGCCCGGGTGCGGCGGTGACCGCAGCGCGGCGCGCGGCGGCGCGCGGCGGGTACCCGCCGTGGCGCATCAACGGCATCGGTGGGCACGCCCTCGCGCTGGCGATCGCGGGCGACGCCGACGTCGCGGCCGCCGAGGTCGAGCGGGGCCTCGGGGTGGCGAGGGACACGGGGTTCGAGGGTCATGTCTCGGTGGCGCTCTGCCACGTCGCCGCGGCCGTGGTCGCTCGTGACGCGGGCCGGATCGACGACGCCGGGCGCGAGCTCGCCGCCGCCGGTCCGCTCCTGCGACGCAACGGACGGCGGCTGATCACGGCGCTGGCCGCCGCCGTCGGCGGCGACATCGCGCTCGCGGCGGGGCAACCCGAGCAGGCGCTGGCCGATGTCGCCGGTCATCGCGCCGCGGCGCGTCAGATGGGGGAGGGCCTCGCATCGCGGTTGGCGGCGGTCGAGGCCCGAGCGTTGCTCGACCTCGGACGCGAGCGGGAGGCCGCTCTCGTGCTCGCCGGCGTCGGTCCGAGCGCGGCATGCGCCGGGGCTCGCGCCCGCCTGGCCGCCGAGACCGCCGACGTCGAGGCGTTGCGCACGCTCGTGGGTTCGTGGCCGAGCGACCGCACCATCCGTGACGCCTTCGAGCGCGACGTCTGGAGCGCGGTGCTCGCTGACCTCGACGGAACGGCCGCGGTCGCCCGGTTCGACGACATCGCCGGTCGGGCGTTGGCGAACGGGCACCACCAGTGGATCGTCGACGGCGGGCGGGCCGTGCGGGCCGCCCTGCGCCGCGCCGCCGAGCGCCGACCGACGCCGCAGCTGCGCCAGGTGCTCGCGCTCGTGGAGAGGGCGACGCCGACCCGTCGGTCGCGGGCGGCCGAGCTCGTCGATCCCCTCACGGAACGCGAGATCGAGGTGATCGCCTACCTGCCCACCCGGTTGTCCAACGTCGAGATGGCCGCCAACCTCTACATCTCGGCCAACACCCTCAAGACGCACCTCAGCCGGATCTACCGCAAGCTCGGCGTCACCACCCGGACCGAGGCCATCGAACGCTGCGTCGAGCTCGGTCTGCTCTGAGCCGTCACGCCTCCTCGGGGATGGCGTCCCACCACTGGCACCACCAGTCGGCGCCGACCAGGATCCGCAGCTTCTGGTGCCAGCAGTACGAGAGCTCGGCGCTCGGCTCGAGGTAGTACACGCAGTTGTCGCAGCGCTCGTTCCCGGAGGGGTGGCCCTTGAGCACGGCGTTCGAGGCGAGGATCCGCAGCTCCATGGAGAGCTTCTCGTCGATCGGCTTCGGCTCGGGGGGCGGGATCTCGTAGTCCGACATGCTCCGACGGTTTCCCCTCGGCGTCGAACCGATGCGCCCGTGCCGCCCAGGTCAGGCCCGCAGCACCACGAGGAACTGACCGCCCCCGGGTTCCACGTCGCTCGTGACGGCCAGGCCGGGCTCGAGCCGGCCCACCCGGTCGACGAGCCAGGCGGCCGCCGTCTCGGCGTCGGCGCGGCTCGGGCACCGCGCCATCGCCTCGCGGCCACCCTTGCGGGCGAGGCGCTCGACGCTCGCGATGATCGGGGCCGGGTCGACGACGAACAGGTCGTCGGGCCACGGCACCACCGGGGCGACGGCGCCCTTGCCGGTGTTGCAGCCGCGGTGGGCCAACCGCTCCTGTCCGGCTGCGCTGCCCTTGGCTCTGGCGCTCGCCTTGGCCTTGGCCTTGGTGGTCCGCAGATCGATGCTCGGACCACGGGGGTCGTTCACCGACATGGCGGCGTCGACCGGCTCGTCGCACAGCCAACAGCGCCACCCGTCGGCCTCGCCCACCTCGTCGAGCCGGCTCATCGGCGCGTCCCCGGTGGTCGGCGCGGCGGTGCTGGAGGGCGGGGCATGGGCGCCATCGTCGCACGGACCGACTCGACCGGCAGCCGACATCGGCGAGCCCGCGCGCCTACCGTCGTCGCCATGGTGTCGGAGAGCGAGCTGCCACGCCGGCGGGCCAAGGTCGTGTGCACCCTCGGCCCGGCGTCCCAGGACCAGGCCGTCATCGATGCGCTGGTCGACGCGGGCATGGACGTCGCCCGCCTGAACCTGTCGTACGGCGAGGCCAGCGACCACGCGCGGATGACGGCGAGGGTCCGGCTCGCCGCCGAGCGGGCCCGGCGACCCATCGCCGTCCTCGCCGACCTGGCGGGCCCCAAGATCCGGGTCGGCCAGATCGAGGGTGAGCGGCGGGTCGGAGCGGGCGACGAGCTGCGCTTCGTCGACGAGGGCGTGCCCCTGTCGACGCCCGACGACGTGCCCACCACCTACGCCGGGCTCAGCTCCGACGTGCGCCC
>DATHSN010000455.1:0-4667 GCA_035464115.1 Acidimicrobiales bacterium
CCGGCGATGGTGGTGGTGCGGGGCAGCACGTGCACGTGCCAGTGGAACGTGCCCTCGTGGTGGTGGGGCTCGGTGTGGAACACCAGGTTGTAGGCCACGTCGCCGAGGACCATCCGCAACCGCCCGAGGGCGTCGCGCAACAGGCGCCCGACCGAGGCCCGACCGGCCTCGTCGCCGAGGGCGAGCGACCCGACGTGGTGGCGGGGGATCACCAGCATCTCGTAGGGCGCTCCCGCCCAGAACGGGCTGATGACCACGGCGTGCTCGTCGGCCGCGACGATGCGCACCCCGACGTCCTCCTCGGACTCGACGATGCGGCAGATCAGGCACGGACCGGTGTCGGCCAGCGCGTGCACCTCGTCGCCGATCTCGCCGGCGACGAACGGGATGCCGAGCACCTGGGCGTGGGGGTGCTCGAGCGAGGCGCCGGCCTCGCGCCCGTAGTTGACGATGGCCTGGGTGTAGCGGACCGCCGGGTGGGTGGCGTGCTCGGCGATGCGGTCGGCCAGGGCGGTCATCACCAGATCGACGTGGTGGTCTTCGAGCTCGGACCAGTCGGTGTGGTGCTGGCGGGCGGTGATGAGCACCTCGTGGACCCCGCTGGCCGGGGCCTGGTGGTGCAGCGGCCCGACCTGGTGGACCTGCATGCCGGCCGTGCCCTCGAACGCGGGGTACAGGTTCGCCACCACCCGGACCTGCCAGGCTCCCGGGGGCCCGTACTCGCCGAGGGTGTGCGGCGTGTGGTCCTCGTGGCCCGGGCAGAACGGGCAGGGCCGGCCGTGGCGGGGCTCGACCTCGAGACGGCGGGTGGCGAAGTCGCGGGGTCGCTCGGCCCGGCCCGCTGCGATCGTGACCCACCGCCCGGTGAGCGGGTTGTACCGCAGCTCGTTGCGGGGCCGGTCCGACACGCCGGTGACGCTATCGACTGCGACCGTCGGGCGACGCCGATCATCGACGGACGTAGCGGCTCACGTGCTGGGTGCTGTCGTCGGTGAACGGGTTCCCCGCCCAGTCGGCGCGCCGGTCGGCGAGGTCGAGCCCGGCGGCGGCGGCCATGGCGTCGAGCTGGTCGGTCGTGGCGTAGCGGATCCGCCACGGCCGCAACCGCACCGTCGCCCCGCCGTCGACCAGCTCGATGTGCTGGCCGGTGACCACCTGGGTGGCCGGGTCGTGCTCGGTGGCGGTGAGGACCACCCGGTCGAGCTCGACCCGGCTGGTGGACAGGTCGCGCGCCACACCGCTCGGCGGATCGCCGGGCACGAACGCCTCGACCAGCAGCGACCCGCCAGGGGCCAGCACCCGGGCGACCGCGGCGAGGCAGCGTCGCTGGGCGTCCTCGGTGGTGAGGTTGAAGAACGTGTTGAACGCCACCAGCGCCACCGCGAACGGCCCGGTGACCAGCGCGTCGACCTCGGTCATGTCACCCTCGACCACCGTCACCGCGTCGGCCTCGGGACGGCCGGCGAGCAGGGCGAGCATCGACGGGCTGGAGTCGACGCCGGTCACCGCCAGGCCCCGCCCGGCGATCGGCACGGCGAGCCGGCCGCTGCCCACGCCGAGCTCGAGCACCCGACCGGCCGCCGGACCGGTGGCGGCCCGGGCCAGGGCCTCGACCGTGTCGGCGGTGGCGGCCACGTCGGTGACGTCGCCGTACCAACGGTCGTAGACGTCGGCGAACGACTCGCCGTAGTCGGGGGTGTCGGGCATCGGGGGTCAGTCTCGCTCGCGTCGCGGTGACCGGTTTCACCGGCGAGCCAGAGCGGTAGCCTCCGAGGTGCCCCAGGAGAACGATGAAAGGACCGCCCGTGGCGATCGAACTGCCGCCGCTGCCGTACGAGATGGATGCGCTCGAGTCGAAGGGCATGAGCAAGGAGACGCTCGAGTACCACTACGGCAAGCACCATCAGACCTACGTCACCAACCTCAACGGGATGATCGAGGGCACCGAGCACGCCGATGCCGCCCTCGAGGACATCATCGCCGCCGCGCCTCCGGGGGGCTTGTTCAACAACGCCGCCCAGGTGTGGAACCACACGTTCTTCTGGAACTGCCTCAGCCCCAGCGGTGGCGGTGCCCCGTCGGGTGAGCTCGCCGAGAAGCTGTCGAGCGCGTTCGGCTCGGTCGAGGCGTTCACCGCCGAGTTCTCCGACGCCGCCAAGACCCAGTTCGGGTCGGGATGGGCGTGGCTCGCCCACGACGGGTCGAAGCTCCAGGTGGTCAAGACCGCCAACGCCGACCTGCCGATGAAGCACGACATGAAGGCGCTGCTCACCCTCGACGTCTGGGAGCACGCCTACTACATCGATTTCCGCAACGCCCGCCCCAAGTTCATCGAGAACTTCTTCGAGAACCTGGTGAACTGGAGCTTCGTCGAGGAGCAGCTCGGCTCGGTCTGAGCCGTCTGCCCGGCCGATCTGCGGCCAGCACCGAGGGGCCGTCCCGATGGGGGCGGCCCCTCGCCGCGCCCGGCCCTCGGCAGGCGCGGGCGCGTAGCCTGGCGGGGTGCCCGCCTACCTCGACCACGCCGCCACCACCCCGGTGCGTCCCGAGGCCGTCGCCGCGCTCCTCCCGCTGCTCACCGAGGGCTACGGCAACCCGTCGGGCTCCCACGCCGTGGCCCGCGCCGCCCGCCGGGTGCTCGACGACGCCCGCGAGGTGGTGGCCGCCGCCGTCGGGGCCCGACCCGACGAGGTGGTGTTCACCAGCGGCGGCACCGAGTCCGACAACCTGGCGGTCCTCGGCCGCCACGACCGCGTCGGCGGCACGGTCGTGTGCAGCGCCGTCGAGCACCACGCCGTGCTGGTGCCCGTCGAGCACCGGGGCGGGCGGGTGGTCGGCGTCGACCGCCACGGCCGCATCGACCTCGACGCCCTCGCCGACGCCCTCGACCCCGACGTCACCCTCGTGTCGGTCATGGCGGTCAACAACGAGGTCGGCGCCATCCAGCCCATCGCCGACGTCGCCAAGGTCGTGGCCGAGCACGCTCCGAACGCGGTGCTGCACACCGACGCGGTGCAGGCCGTCCCGTGGCTCGACACGGCCGAGGTGCTCTCGTCGGCGGCGCTCATCACCATGAGCGGCCACAAGATCGGCGCCCCCAAGGGCGTGGGCGTGCTCGTCGTGCGCGACGGCGTCGACATCGCCTCCCGGAACCTCGGCGGCGGCCAGGAGTTCGAGCGGCGCGGCGGCACCCAGAACGTGCCGGGCATCGGCGCGCTGGCCGCGGCCCTCACCGCCACCGTCGCCGAGCGGGCCGACACCGCGGCGCGGGTCGCTCGGCTGCGGGATCGTCTCGCCGACGGCCTGCGCGCCGAGATCGACGACCTCGTCGAGGCGGCCGTGCCCACCGGCCCCGACGGGCGGCCCGACCGGTCGGGCGTCGTGCCCGGCATCTGCCACATCTGCGTGCCCGGGATCAGCAGCGAGGCGCTGCTGTTCCTGCTCGAGATGCACGGCGTGTCGGCCACCGCCGCGTCGTCGTGCGCCAGCGGAGCCCTCGAGCCGAGCCACGTGCTCGCCGCCATGGGCGTGCCCCGCGACCTCGCCGCCGGGTCGCTGCGCCTGAGCCTCGGCCACGACTCCACCGACGCCGACGTCGACCTCGCCCTCGAGGTCGTCCCCGACGCCGTCCGCCGCCTCCGCGCCCACGCCGGCGGCTGACGTGCGGGTCCTGGTCGCCATGTCGGGCGGGGTCGACTCGTCGGTCGCCGCGGCCCGGGTCGTCGAGGCCGGTCACGACGCGGTCGGCGTCACCCTGAAGCTGTGGGGCGGCGAGTCCGACTCGGGGTGCTGCTCGGTGTCCGACGTCCACGACGCCCGCCGCGTCGCCGATCGGCTCGGCCTCGACCACCACGTCTTCGGCTTCGCCGACGAGTTCACCCGCCACGTGGTCGAGCCCTACGTGGCCGACCACGCCGCGGGGCGCACCCCCAACCCGTGCATCGAGTGCAACCGGCACCTCAAGTTCGACCGGCTGCTGCAGCGGGCCGACGCCCTCGGGTTCGACGCCGTCGCCACCGGCCACCACGCCCGCGTCGTCACCCGCCCCGACGGCTCCCGCCGGGTCGCCCGCGGCGCCGACCCGGCCAAGGACCAGTCCTACGTGGTCCACGTGCTCGACCAGGCCCGGCTCGGTCGGGTGCTGTTCCCGGTGGGCGATCTCACCAAGGACGACGTGCGGGCCGAGGCGGCCCGGCTCGGGTTCGCCACCGCCGACAAGCCCGACAGCCAGGAGGTCTGCTTCGTGGCCTCCACCCGGGGGCGGGCCGGGTTCCTCGGCGACCGCATCGAGCTGCACCCCGGGCGGGTGGTCGACGGGTCGGGTCGCGACGTGGGCCGGGTCGAGGCGGTCGAGCTGGTCACCATCGGGCAGCGCACCGGCCTCGGTGTGTCGGGGTCGGGGGAGCGGCGCTACGCGGTGGCCGTCGACGTGCCCGGCCGGACGGTCACCGTCGGCTCGCCCGCCGACCTGCTCGACGCCGCCGTCGAGCTCGACCGGATGGTGTGGGCCGACGCACCCGTCACCGGCGCGGTGCTCGCCCAGTGCTCGGCCCACGGCGAGGCGGCGGCCGCCGACGTCGAGCCCATGGGCGACCACGCGGCTCGTCTGCGCTGGCACGAGCCCCACCGGCGAGTGGCGCCGGGACAGAGCGTGGTGCTCTACGACG
>DATHSN010000456.1:0-6945 GCA_035464115.1 Acidimicrobiales bacterium
GCATCGGCCTCGCTCCATCCGACCACGTCGGGCACGACGACCGGTGCCTCGCCGAGCGAGGTGACGATGCCGACCTCGGTGCCCGGCGCCACCTCGGTCCCGGGTGCGATGTCCTGGCGGATCACCCGCCCGGCCGGCACCGTGCCGGACCGCTCGGCGGTGCGGGCGGCCGGTGTCAGTGAGGCGCCGGCGAGCGCCGAGAGCGCAGCGACCTGGGTGTCGCCCACCACGTCGGGCACGACGGCGTCGCCCGGCTCCGGGTCAGGATCCGGATCCGGATCCGGGTCAGGATCCGGCTCCGGGTCAGGATCCGGATCGGGGTCGGGATCCGGGTCGGGGTCGGGGTCCGGGTCGGGGTCCGGGGTCCCGCCCCCACCACCGCCCGGCGCATTCCCGTCACCGATCCCGCCGACCTCGTCGATCGGGAAGTCGCAGTCCAAGAGCTCGTCGACGGCGCGCACGACGTCGTCGGACACCGCCGCCGGACCGCCGAGCACGAGGGCTCTGTCGATGTCGTCGCACCGCTCGCGCAGGTGGGTGCCGAGCCGGGGATGGGCGTCGCGCAGTCGTGCGCCGGCGCCGTCGGTGCCGCTGGGGAGATCGCCAGGGACCAGCAGGATCGGCGCTCCCAGCAGTCCGGTGACAGCACCGGCGACCAGGCTGTCGGGGAAGTCGTCGCCCGTCGCCAGGAGGATGGTGGAGGCGATGCCGTGGGCCGGCTCCATCCACTCGGCGACAGCCACGGCCGTCCCGTAGCGGTCGACCCCGGCGACGCGTTGCTGGTCGACCGCCCGCTCGGCGACCGATGCGGCGACGCCGTCCGACACCGCGGCCGGACCACCGAGCACCAGGGCCACCTCGGCGCCGAGCTCGGCGAGGATCTGCGCCGACGAGACCGGCAGACCGTCACGCGCCACCAGCACGGTCGGCGCCGCCGAGCCGTCGCGCCCCAGCGTGCCGGCGGCGAGGGCGTCGGCGAACCCGTCGTCGACGGCCGCGCCCCGGCCCACCGCCACCGCGACGAGCGGGACGCCGACCCCGCCGGTGACGGCCTCGGCGATGAGCGCGGCGGTGGCGAAGCGGTCGGACCCACCGAGCCGGCTGACCGTCAGACCGATGTCGCCGAGGGCGGCGGCGACATCCGGGGAGACAGCGTCATCGCCGCCCACGATGGTGACCTGTGCGGCGCCCAGCCGGCCGAGCTCGGCGACGACCGGGTCCGGCAGACTGTCCGGTGGCGTGAGCAGGATCGGACCACCGCGATGGCGCGCCAGGGCGCCGGCGGCCAAGGCATCGGGGTAGCGGGCGGCGGTGGCGATCACGGCGTGAGGCGAACCGTCGGGGAACTGGCTCGCCGACACCGCCACCGCGGTCGCCACCCGGTCGGCGCCCGCCATCCGGTCGGTCGATGCGGCGGGGGTGGGGACCTGCGTCGGTCGGACCGCTGGCCCCGCCTCCGCTTGTCCGGCGTCGGGCACCACGGAGGCGACCAGCGCCAGGCACACCACCACGGTGGTGATGATGGTGATGCGCGAGGACGATCGAGCCCGGCGGCTGCGGCCCGATGCCCAACGCGGCGCCGGGGACAGGTCACGTTCCATCGATCACACCTCCGAGGCCTCGCGGTCGCGCCCGACGACCGGGGCCACGGGGAGCATGACGACCCCCGATCACAATCCACCAACACAACCGGTTCCCGAGGGAGGGAATACCGCCCGCTAATTAGTGTTAAATCGAGGCGTGACCTCGTTCGTGGGCCTGCTC
This sequence comes from Acidimicrobiales bacterium, assembly GCA_035464115.1. Taxonomy (GTDB): domain Bacteria; phylum Actinomycetota; class Acidimicrobiia; order Acidimicrobiales; family SKKL01; genus DATHSN01. Next base: position 1,765 of record DATHSN010000456.1, read on the forward strand.
GCCGATCTCGACGCCGAGACCGACCTCGTCGCCGGGCTGGCCACGGCGCGCCGGGTGGCCGACGCGGCCCGGTCCGCCGACCCCGCCACCACCGTGCCCGCCCTGGCCGCCCGGCTCGACGGCGACGACCTCGCCGCCCTCGCCGCCCGCGAGGCCCTGGCGGCGGTCCCCGACGACGACGCCGACCGCCTCCTCGTCGATCGGCTCGACGACCACCGCGCCGCGGTGCGCGAGCACGCCGCCTGGCGCCTCGCCAGCCGGCTCCCGGCCCGCCACGCCTACGGCCGACTGATCGCCGTCGTCGCCGACGGTGGCTTCGCGGCGATGATCGCCCAGTCGACGCTCGTCGGTTGGGCGCGCGTCGACGACGTCGGGGTCACCGCCGCCCTCGACGGCGCGCTCGCGCTCGCCACCGACCCGCTGGTGCGGGAGCGCCTGGTCGTCACCCTCGGCGCGGTCGACGGCAGCACCGCCACCACGCTGCTGCGGCGCATCGCCCTCGACGACGACGAAGCCGACCCGGCGCGCATCGCGGCCATCGGGGGCCTCACCGACCACCCCGATCCCGACGTCGGCGCGGTGCTGCGGCACTTGGCCGACGAGCCCGGCGACCTCGGCGCCCACGCCGCGCTCGCCCTCGACGACCGCGACGGGCCCACCCCCGTCGACGACGATTCCCCCGGCCTGCACATCGCCCAGCTCACCCTCGTCGGCGACCTCGACGGCCAGCTCAGCCGGGGCGGCACCGGCGACACGGGGGGCGTGGCGTCGCTCCTGGTCTCGGCCAGCGCCGCCCTCTCCCGCCACGACGACGTCGCCCACGTGCTCACCATCGGCCGGGGCTCGGTCACCGACGTGGTGGCCGCCGAGCTCGCCGTCGACGCCGACGGCGAGGCGTTCGCGGCGGTCACGTTCGGGGCCGGGGGCCGTGCCGTCACCGACCTGGCCGACGCCTGGGAGCACCGCCTCACCATCGAGCGCGGCATCCGACGGGTGCTGCGCCACCGGCCCCGCGTCGACGTGCTGCACCTGCGGATGGCCGACGTCGGCACCCTGGCCGCCGCCACCGTGGCCGAGGAGCGGGGCGTCCCGGTGGTGTTCAGCCTGGCGCCCGACCCCCACGGCGTGGTCCGGTCGCTGCAGGCGCAGGGGCGCGTCGACCGCGCCAGCATCGGCGAGCTCGACGGCGAGCTGCACGTGTGGTTCCGGGCCCGGCTCGTCGAGCAGCTCGCCCGCGAGGCCGCCTCGCTGGCCCTGTTCCCCCGCCTCGACCCCGGGCGGGTCCTCGTCGACCTCGGCCTCGACCCCGACGAGACGGCCGACCGGGCCCGCGTCGTCGCCGAGGGGGTCGACGTCGACGCCCTGCGCCGGGCCGAGCAGGCGGTGGCCGCCGGCCGCGCCGAGCTGGCCGACGAGGTGGCCGCCCGCCTCCCCCACCACCGCTGGGGCCGGCCCCTGCTCGTCTCGGCCGGGCGGCTGCACCCGGTCAAGGGCATGGACCGCGTCGTGGCCGCCTGGGCGCACGACCCCGACCTGCGCGAGCGGTTCAACCTGGTGATCGTGGGCGGTGACCTCGTCGACCCGTCGCCCACCGAGCGGCGGGTCCTCGGGGCCATCGACCGGGTGGTCGGCGGCGACGCGAACGCCCAGGACGGACTGGTGATGCTCGGCGGGCGTCCCCGCCAGCAGGTCGGCCGCCTCCTCGCCGTCGCCGCCCGGGGCCACGCCGATGCCATCGCCCCCGGCGGCATCTACGTCAACGGCGCCGCCAAGGAGGAGTTCGGGTTGGCCCTCGTCGAGGCGCTGGCCGTGGGGCTCACCGTGGTGGCGCCGTCGGCCGGCGGCCCCGCCACCTACGTCGACGACGGCGTCACCGGCGTCCTCGTCGACCCCGACGGGTGCATCGGTGCGGGCATCCACCGCGCCGCCGAGCTCGTCGACCGCCCCGGGCGGATCGAGACGGCCCGGGCGCTCGTCGACGAGCGCTACTCCGTCGACGCCATGGCCGCCGCGCTCGTCGACCTGTACCGGCCGACGCCGGCGCTGCGGTGAGGCTCCTCGTCCTCAGCCCCGACTTCGCGTCGCACTGGTCGCCGCTGTCGGTCGCGGCGAGCGCGGCGCGAGACGCCGGCCACACGGTGGTCGTCGCCACCGGGCCCCTCCTGCGCCCCGCGGTCGAAGCTGCCGGGTTCGAGTGGCGACCCCTCCGCCTCGGCGCCGGCGGCAACGACGGGGTCGCCCGCGGCCGCGACGCCGCCCAGGCCGCCGCCCTCGACCGCTTCATCGGGGCCACCCGCGCCGGGGCCGCGGCCACCTTGGCCCTGCAGGCCGACGAGCGCCTGGTCGACCTGCTGTTCGAGCCCGAGCGGGTGGTCGCCGACGTCGCCGCCATCGTGCGCGACGTCGATCCCGACCGCCTCGTCGTCGACCACGTGTCGTTCAACTCGACCCTCGCGGCCCGCGCCACCGGCCGGCCGTTCACCACCGTGGTCCCGGGCCACCCGAGCCAGCTGCCCGTCGGCGACGAGCGCTACGGGCTCCCACCGGCGTGGCCCGCGGCGCTGCACCCCGACGCCGACGCGCTCGACGACCTGCGCGCCCGCTGCGACCGGGTAGCCGAGCGGTTCACGGCGCGGTGGAACGACGCCCAGGCCGCCGTCGCCCCCCACCTCACCCCCGTCGACGACGCCTTCCGGGTCCACGGCGACCGGGTGGTGCTGCACTGGTCCGCTACCCACCACGACCCGGAGCGCACGCCGTCGCTTCCCGGCGGCGCCACGTTCGCCGGGCCGCTGACCCGCACCGAGGCCCCCGCCGACCTCCCCGACGACGACCGCCCGCTCGTCTACGTGGCCCTCGGCACGTTCCTGTCGCACCGCGGCGACGTGCTCGCCCGCCTGGCGACGGCCCTGCGCCACCTCGACGTGCGCGCCGCCATCGCCACCGGGCCCACCCCCGCCGCCGACCTCGGCCCGCTCCCCCACGGCTGGATCGTCGCCGAGCGCCTGCCGCAGGTGGCGCTGCTCGGGCGCGCGTCGGTGGCGGTGAGCCACGGCGGCAACAACAGCGTGCAGGAGGCGCTGCGGGCCGGTGTCGGCCAGGTGGTGCTGCCGTTCTCCACCGACCAGTTCGCCATCGGCGCCGACCTCGAGCGCGCGGGGGTGGCCACGGTGGTCGACCCGAACTCGACCTCGGTCGACGCGCTCGCCGAGGCGATCGCCGGCCGGCTCGCCGCGGCGCCGCCCGCGCCGGTCGCGCCCGATCTCGCCGTCGTGGTGGCGGCGCTCACCGGGGCGTCGGCGACGGCCTACAGCAGCTCGTAGTCGGCGGGGTCGACCGCCCGCGTGCGGCGCCAGTACTCGAGCAGGCTGAACGGCCAGTTCTGGGCGGTGCGCCCGGTGGCGTTGGTGTACCAGGTGCTCACCGACGACACGCCCCACGCCATCCGCAGGTTCTCGGCGTCGACCTCGGCGTTGAACGCGTCGTGGACCTCGGGGCGCGGGTCGAGGGCCCGGTGCCCGGACTCGAGCAACAGCCGGACCGCCTCGGTGATGTAGTGCGCCTCGCACTCCGAGAAGTAGATGATCGAGCCGTTCACCACGATGTTGGTGTTGGGCCCGTACATGAGGAACAGGCTGGGGAAGCCGGGCAGGGTGATGCCCAGGTAGGCGCGGGCGTCGCCGCCCCAGCGCTCGTGCAGGTCGACCCCGCCGCGGCCCACGACCTTCATGGGGGTGAGGAAGTCGGACGCCTGGAAGCCGGTGCCGTAGATGATGACGTCGGCCTCGTGGAGCGCGCCGTCGGCGGTGCGCACCCCGGTGGGGGTGATCTCGGCGATGCGCTCGGTGACCAGGTGCACGTCGTCGCGCTTGAGGGTGCGGGCCCAGATGCCGTTGTCGCGGATGAACCGCTTGGCGAACGGCGGGTAGTCGGGGATGGCGTGGGCCAACAGCTCGGGGGCGTCGGCGAACTCGTTCTGCAGGTAGTCGGCGAACACCTGGCGGACCAGGTCGTTGATCTCGCTCACCGAGCGCTCCCCACCGTCCCAGTCGGGGTCGACGGTGGCGGCGGGCATGAGGCCCTCGACGTTGCGCCAGAAGATCCAGTAGCGGTACCAGTGGGCGTAGCCGGGCACGTTGTCGAACAGCCACTGCACCTCGGGCGAGACCGGCTCGTGGTAGTCGGGCGTGGGGATGAACCACGCCGGGGTCCGCTGGAAGATGGTGAGGTCGGCGGCCTGGTCGGCCACCACGGGGATGAGCTGGGCGGCGCTGGCGCCCGTGCCGATGACCACCACCTTCTTGCCGGTGAGGTCGACCGAGTGGTCCCAGCGCGCCGAGTGGAACGCCGGGCCCTCGAAGCGCTCGACCCCGGGGATGTCGGGCAGGTTGGGACGGTTGAGCTGCCCGACCGCGCTGACCACGGCGTCGGCGTCGAGGGTGCTCTCGCCGTCGGGTCCGACCAGCTGGAGGTGCCACGTCATGGTCGACTCGTCGAGCTCGACGGCGGTGACCTCGGTGTCGAAGCGGATGAGGGGGCGGACACCGACCTCGTCGGCCACGCCCCGGAAGTAGTCGAGCAGCACGTCGCGCGACGAGAAGTGCTCGGGCCAGTCGCGCCGCTGCGCGAACGAGTAGCTGTAGAAGTGGTTCGACACGTCGACCCGGCAGCCCGGGTAGGAGTTCTCGAGCCAGGTGCCGCCGACGTCGGCGTTCTTCTCGAGCACCACCACGTCGACGCCGGCCTGGTGGAGGCGGTGGGCGGCGACGATGCCCGACATGCCCGCGCCGATGATGGCCACCCGGTACGGCCGGTCGGGGGCGATCTCGTCGGCGCACCAGGTGGGGGCGCGCAGGTCCTCCCCGAGAGCCAGCTCCTCGCGGAGCAGCTCGACGTAGTCGTCGACGGGCTGGCCGCCGGTGGTGAACTCGAGGAGCTGCTGGAGCCGCTCGGGGCCGGGGTGCGCCGCGACCTCGCCGCCCGCGTCGCGGAGGCGGTGCAGGGCCACGAGGGCGAGCTCGCGGGCCTCGGCCTGCTGGCCGGGCGACAGCCCCGCGGTGGGGTCCATCAGGATCGACAGGTCGGGGCGCAGGTGGGCGGGCACGAGCGACACGTCGTCGAGGGCGGCGGCCAGCGCCGGGAGCAGGGCGGGGATCTCGGCGTGCTCCAGCGCGGCGCGGA
>DATHSN010000457.1:0-13809 GCA_035464115.1 Acidimicrobiales bacterium
CAGCGCTTCGACGTGCCCGACGTCGACGGCGGCTGGACCGAGATCGGTCTGCGCACCGAGCTCTGAGCGCCCGAACCCCGGCGCACGCGGGCGCGTGTGCCAACCTGTCGGCCGTGGTCAACCTCCCCCGTCGCCGCCGGATCGCGGCCGTGGTCCTCGTGACCGTGGCCACCATCGTCGGCGCGCTGGTCGCCCCGGCCGCACCCGCCGCGGCCTACTCGGTGCCGTGCTGGCCGCTCGAGGCGACTCCGACCGACTTCGAGTCGCGCCTGCACGAGATGATGAACGAGCACCGGGCGGCCCGCGGGCTCGCCCCGCTCGCCCGCCACGACGGCATCGCCGGGACGTCGCGCACGTGGGCCGGGTCGCTCGCCGCCACCGGAACGCTCGCCCACGACGTGCGCTACTCGTCGGCCGTCGCCACCGCCACCGGACACAGCGGGCGGGTCGGCGAGAACCTGGCTCGGGCCCGCAGCGCCGACCAGGCCCTCCAGCTGTTCCTCGGTTCGGGGAGCCACCGTGGCGTGCTCGAGGGCGGGTCGTGGACCGCGGCGGGTGTCGGGGTCGTCTACCGCGGTGCCGAGGCGTTCGTGGTCGTGCGGTTCTCCGACGTGCCACTGTCGTCGGGGGCGGTCGTGCCCCGGGGCGCGGCGTGGTCGTCGGCGTGCCGGTTCGGGGTCGAGCCCGGCCGTCCGAGCGCGGTGGCCCGGCTCTACGAGGCCTACCTGGGACGGGCGCCCGAGCGGTCGGGGCTCGAGTGGTGGGTCACGGCCATCGAGCGCGGCGCCTCCCTCGACCAGGTGGCCGGCGCGGTGGCCGCGTCGTCGGAGCTGGTCGCCCGCACCGGCGACCTCGACGACGACGCGTTCGTCCGCTTCGTCTACGCCAGCGTCCTCGGGCGCGCACCCGACCCCGGCGGGCTCGCCCACTGGACCGCCATGCTGGCCCAGGGTCGAACCCGTGGGTGGGTCATGGCGTCGTTCACCGAGTCGCCCGAGTACCGGGCCCGCAGCGCCTACCCCGGCTGACCCGGCGTGGACCCGTCACGGTGCCGGGCGGGTGGGCGGGGCGGTGGCCAGGCGCACCGCGCCGAGGCCGTGCTCGGCCAGGTCGGACGCGGTGGTGCACCCGAACACCTGCAGCAACGTGGCCACCAGGCCCGTCCAGCCGGTCTGGTGGCTGGCGCCGATGCCGGCGCCGTCGTCGCCGTTGAAGAACTCGTAGAAGAGCAGGTGGTCGCGCCAGGCCGGGTCGGCGTAGCGGTCGGCGCCGCCGAACACCGGGCGCCGGCCGTCGGGCCCCACCCGGAAGATCGACACCAGCCGCCGCGAGATCTCCTCGGCCACCTCGTAGAGGGTGAGCTCGGGGCCGTCGGGGTACGGGCACGGCACCCGCAGCTCGTCGCCGTAGGCGGCGTGGTAGGCGAGCAGCGAGCGGATGATCATGGCGTTGGTGGGGAACCAGATCGGGCCCCGCCAGTTGGAGTTGCCGCCGAACATCCCGGTGGTCGAGTCGGCCGGCTCGTACTGCACGGTGTGGGCCTCGCCGCCGAGCAGGAACGTGTAGGGCTCGTCGCGGTGGGCCTTCGACAGCGAGCGGATGCCGTGGTCGGCGAGGAACTCGTCGGGGTCGAGCATGCGGGCCAGCACCCGACGCAGCCGGCCCTCGTCGAGCGCCGACAGGAGCACCCGGCTCGACCCGTCGACGGCGTCGAGGCCCCCGAGCGCGGAGGCTCGCTCGGGGTACCGCTCGCGCAGCTCGACCAGCCGCTCGCGCAGGCCGGGGGCGTCGAGCTGGTCGGCCTCGATGACGGTGACCGCGCACATGGGGAGCAGCCCCACCAGCGACCGCACCTTGAGCCGGTGGGCGGACCCGTCGGGCATGCGGAGCAGGTCGTAGAAGAACCCGTCGTCCTCGTCCCAGAGCCCGACGTGGTCGTCGGCGCCGCGCAGCATGGCCACCGCGATGTCGGTGAAGTGGTCGAGGAACTTCACCGCCAGCGGGGCGAACCCCGCCGAGCTGCGGCACACCTCGACCGCGATCTCGAGCATGTTCAGCGAGAACAGCGCCATCCACGCGGTGCCGTCGGCCTGGTCGAGCGTGGCGCCGCCCGGCAGGGGCCGTGAGCGGTCGAACACCCCGATGTTGTCGAGTCCGAGGAATCCACCGCCGAAGACGTCGTTGTCGTCGGGGTCCTTGCGGTTGACCCACCAGGTGAAGTTCACGAGCAGCTTCACGAAGGCCCGCTCGAGGAAGTCGGGATCGGCCTCGGTGGTGCGGGCCTCGAGGTCGTGCACGAACCGGGTGGCCCAGGCGTGCACCGGTGGGTTCACGTCGGAGAAGTTCCACTCGTAGGCCGGGAGCTGGCCGTTGGGGTGCAGGTAGCGAGCGTCGAGGAACAAGTCGAGCTGGTTCTTGGCGAACTGGGGGTCGATCGACGCGAGGGGCACGCAGTGGAACGCCGTGTCCCAGGCCGCGAACCACGGGTACTCCCACGTGTCGGGCATGGAGAGGATGTCGGCGGCGCGCATGTGACGCCACGAGCGGTTGCGGTACGCCGGGCCGCGCCGTCCGAACGGCGGGTCGCCGGCCAGCCACCGGGTCTGGTCGAGCTCGTAGTACTGCTTGGTCCACAGCATGCCGGCGAGGGCCTGGCGCAGGATCATCCGCCCCTCGTCGTCGAGGCCGGGGGGCGCCAGCTCGTCGTGCATCTCGTCGGCGTCGGCCCGGCGGGCGGTCATCACCGCGTCGATGCCGGCGACGTCGGCGGCGACCGGCGGGCGGTCGAGCAGGCGGCTGCGGACCACCGCGGTGCCCCCGGCGGGGATCACGACCACGTGGTGGGCCGCCACCTTGGTGCCGACCTGCTCGGGGTTGGTGGCGTCGGCGCGCCCCGCGACCACCGCGTCGTGCACCGCGTCCTTCGGATGGGCCGTGATCGGGTCCTTGTCGAACAGCCGCAGCGTGTTGGTCTCGTTCTCGCAGAACAAGAGGGGCACGTCGGCATCGACCACCCACCACCGGGTCCCGAGCTCGGCGTGGTCGAGGCGGACCACGGGATGGCCGTCGACCGGGTCGACGGCCCGCAGCATCGGGCGCCCGCCGACCGCGGGTCCGTCCCACGACCACGTGTTGCGGAACCAGACGGTGGGCAGGACGTGGATCGTCGCCTCCTCGGCCGACCGGTTGGTGACCGTGATCCGCCAGCACAGGTCGTCGGGCGCGTCCTTGGCCCACTCGACGAGCACGTCGACGTAGCGGTCGTCGTCGAACACACCGGTGTCGACCAGCTCGTACTCGGGGGCGTGACGGCTGCGGCGCAGGTTCGTGTCGACCAGGTCGTCGTAGGGGAACGCGGCGAGCGGATAGCGGTAGAGCTGGACGCCCCACGAGTGGGTGGGGGTGGCGTCGAGGTAGTGGTACTGCTCCTTCACGTCCTCGCCGTGGTTGCCCTCCTCGTTGGCGAGGCCGAAGAGCCGCTCCTTCAGGATCGGGTCGGCGCCGTTCCACAGCGCCAGGGCCAGGCACACGCGCTGGTGGTCGTCGCTGTAGCCGGCGAGGCCGTCCTCGCCCCAGCGGTAGGCCCGCGACCGGGCGTGCTCGTGGGGGAAGTGGCGCCACGCGTCGCCGTGGGCGCTGTAGTCCTCGCGCACGGTCCCCCACTGGCGCTCGGCCAGGTAGGGGCCCCAACGCCGCCATGGCGAGTCGATCGCCGCCGATGCCGCCAACCGGTCGCGCTCCGCGCCCATCGGTGCCTCCTCGTGCCAGCCGATCGGCTGTCGGCCGCATCGTAGGGAGCAAAGCATCACCATGACGGCGCAGGTGCCGACGAGAGGGAGATGAGCGACAGCCAGGCCCGGACCGCCCCGGCGGCGACCGGTTGGGTCTGGCGCGCGTACCTGGGCGTCGTCGCCCTCGCAGCCGCTGCCTACTTCGCGCCCATCGTCCCGTTCCGGGCGGCGATGCTCCTCTACGTGGTGATCATCGCCACGACCCCCGTCGCCATCGTCGTCGGCGTGTGGCTGCACCGCCCGGCGCACCGTCGTCCGTGGTGGCTGGTGGCGGGCGGGCTCACCGCCATCGTCATCGGCGACGCGATCTGGACCTCCGAGGACTACGTCACCTGGACGTTCTCGTCGTCCTCGCTCGTCGACGCGGTCTACGTGCTCGGATACGTGCTGGTGGCGGCCGGCCTGTTGGCGGTCGCCCGCATCCGGCTCCCGGGCCGCGACCGCGACGCCGCCATCGATGCCGCCATCGTGGCCACCAGCGCGGCGCTGGCCAGCTGGGTCCTCCTCATGGCCCCCTACGCCACCGACGGCACGCTCACGACGCTCGAGAAGGCGACGGCGCTCGCCCAGCCCGCGATGGTCGTCCTACAGCTGGCGATCCTCGCCCGGCTCGCGTTCGCCGGGGGCCGACCCCCGCTGGCGCTGGTGGTGGTGATGGTGGGGACGACGGCGTGGCTCGCTGCCGACGCCGTGTACAGCTACCAGGCGCTGACCGACGCCTACGTCGATCGGGGACCGGTCGACCTCGGGTGGCTGCTCGGCAACGTGGTCTGGGCCGCGGTCGCTCTGCACCCCTCGATGGTGACGATCACGGGCTCGACGTCGGTCCGGACCCGACCACCGGGGAGGGGGCGCGTGGCCCTGCTCGCCGCCGCCGCTCTGCTCACCCCGGCCCTCGGCCTCCTCGAGCTCGCTCGCGACGGTCGGCGGTCCAGCCTGGCGATCCTGGCGATCGGGTCGGGCCTGATGTTCGTGCTCGTCGTCATCCGCCTCGACGGGCTGGCCCGACGCCTGTCGCTCGCCGCCCTCCACGACGAGCTCACCGGCCTCCCCAACCGCATGGTGCTCGTCGACCGGCTCACCGTGGCCATGGCCCGGGCCCGCCGGACCGGCCGGTCGGCCGCAGTCCTGTTCATCGACCTCGACCGGTTCAAGCAGGTGAACGACACCCTCGGCCACGGGGCCGGAGACGAGCTGCTGATCGAGGTGGCCCACCGCCTCCGGACGGCGAGCCGGGAGGCCGACACGGTCGCCCGCTTCGGCGGCGACGAGTTCGTCGTGCTCTGCGAGGACATCGGGGGCGTCGCCGACACCCACCAGCTCGCCGGCCGCCTCCTCGAGGCGCTGCGCCGCCCGCTCGCCGTGCGCGGGACCTCGTTCTTCGTGTCGGCGTCGATCGGCGGGGCCATGATCGACGCGGCGAGCGACGACCCCGAGCGGGTGCTCCGCGATGCCGACACCGCGCTCTACCGGGCCAAGGAGCACGGGCGCGGTCGCTACGAGCTGTTCGACCAGGCGGCGCGCGTCGAGGCGGTGCGACGCAGCCGGGTGGAGCGTGAGCTGCACCGCGCCCTCGACGCCGACGAGCTGCGCGTGCGGTACCAGCCCATCGTCCGGCTGGCGTCGGAGGCGATGGTCGGGGTCGAGGCGCTGGTCCGCTGGCGGCACCCCGAGCGAGGCCTCGTGGGCCCCGACGAGTTCCTCGACGTCGCCGAGGAGACCGGGCTCATCGTCCCCATCGGCCACCACGTGATGGCCTCCGCCATCGGCCAGCTCGGTGCCTGGCACCGCGGCGGGGCCGCCGACCTGCACCTGTCGCTCAACCTGTCACCGCGCGAGCTGCTGGTGCCCGGCCTGGTCGACCGCCTCGCCGCCGAGATGGGCGCTGCTGGTGTCGACCCCAGTCGAATCTGCATCGAGGTGACCGAAGGGGCGGTGTTCCACGACCTCACCCACGGGTCCCGGGTGCTGCACCAGCTGCGGGCCCTCGGGGTCGCCGTCGCCATGGACGACTTCGGGACCGGGTACTCGTCGCTGACCTACCTCCGCGAGCTCCCCGTGCAGCTGGTGAAGCTCGACCGGTCGTTCCTCCGCTCGGTCGGCGAGGACGCCGCCGCGCGGTCGATCGTGCGGGCCGTGGTCGAGCTGGCCGGCGCCGTCGGGGTGACCGTGCTCGCCGAAGGGATCGAGACCGACGCGCAGCGCGACCTGCTCCTCGACCTCGGCTGCGAGCTGGGCCAGGGGTTCCTGTGGTCACCCGCTGTCCCCGCCGCCGAGATCGATCCGACGGCGACGATCCGCCCGCTCGGGCACGCCGCGCCTGGCTGACGTCGCGCCTGGCTAACGTCGCTCGGGTGACGGTCACGGGGGATCCGAGCACGACGCTGCCGACGCGCCACCCCGCCGCGGCGCGGGTGCTCCCCGACTCGGTGTTCTACGGCTGGTACATCGCCATCGGGTGCGCGGCGCTCATGTTCGTCGGCGTGGGCGTGGGGTACTACGGGCTGGCCGTGTTCCTCGGGCCGCTGCGCGACGCGCACGGGTGGTCCAACGCCGCGGTGTCGGGCGCCACCGGCCTGTACTTCACGGTCAGCGGCATCACCGGGGCCGTGGTCGGGCCCCGCGTCGACCGCCACGGCCCGCTGCGCATCCAGGCCGTCGGGCTGGTGCTGCTCGCCGGGGCGGTGGCGCTGGTGGGCCTCGTCGGCACCCTCTGGCAGCTCTACGCCGTCTACACCCTGCTGGCCGTGGGCTTCGGCATGTCCACCGCGGTGGGCGTCAACGCCATCATGGCCCGGTGGTTCGTGCACCGGCGGGCCCGGGCCATGAGCATCTCGTTCACCGGGGTGTCGGTGGGCGGCGTCGTGCTGGTGCCGCTCGGCACCGCGCTCGTGAGCGCCGGCGGGCTGGAGCTGGCGAGCCCGGTGCTGGCCGCCATGGTCCTCGCCGTCGGCCTCCCCGTGGTCCTCGGCGTGCTCGTGTGGGACCCCCGCCAGATGGGCCTCGCGCCCGACGGGGGCGTCCCGCCGCCCGCCGTGCGACGCGCCACCCTCGACGACGCGGTGCAGCTGCGGCCGTGGACCCGCCGCGAGGCGATCCGCACGGGGGCGTTCTGGGCGATCCTCGTGGGGTTCGTGGTGGTGCTCATGGCCCAGACGGGCTTCATCATCCACCAGATCTCGTTCCTCGAGGAGCGGTTCGACTCGTCGACGGCGGCGGCCTCGGCCCTCTCGGTCACCGCGTTCGGCAGCATCGTGGCCCGCCTGATCGTCGGCGCCTTCGCCGACCGGATCGACAAGCGGGTGCTCACCCTCGTGCTGCTCGGGGTGCAGGGCACCGCCGTGCTGGCCATCGTCGCCACCGAGTCGACGGTGCTCACCTACGCGCTGGTGCTGGTGGTGGGGTTCACCATCGGCAACATCTACATGATGCAGTCGCTCCTCGTGAGCGAGATGTTCGGGATCGTGTCGTTCGGCACCGTGTTCGGGCTCATCGGCGTCGCCAGCCAGACCGGCAGCGGCCTGGGACCCCTCGCGGTCGGCTGGCTCGAGGACGTCTCGGGTGGCTACACCACCCCCTTCACCGTCACGGCCATCGCCACCTACGCCGCGGCGGTGATCATCTCGTTCGCCCGACCGCCCGGCCCCGAGGCTGCTCGGGACTGAGCCCGTCGCGGTTGGCGCGTCCCCGTCCGGGGTACGTCGAGGGCCATGAGCCCGACGACCAGCACCTCGCGACCCACCCAGCAGCAGGCCCGCGACGGCAAGGAGGCCCTGGGTCGGGTCGGCCTGGTCGGCAAGGGCGCGCTCTACGTCATCATCGGCGTGCTGGCCATCCAGCTCGCCTCCGGTGACGGCGGGAGCGACGCCGGCAGCTCCGGCGCGATCGAGTGGGTGGCGTCGCAGCCGTTCGGCAAGTTCCTGCTGGTGGCGCTCACCGTGAGCCTGTTCGCCCTGGCGGCGTGGCGCCTGCTGGACGCGGTGATGGGTGACCCCGTCGAGGGCAGCGAGGCGTCCGATCGGGCGAAGTACGCGGTGAAGGGCGTGGTCTACGTCGGCCTCGCGATCAGCGCGCTCACCGTCACCCTCGCCAACTGGGACGCCGGTGGCGACTCCGGCGGCGGTGGCGGTGGCGGCTCCCAGGAGCAGGAGGCGGCCGCGACGATCCTCGAGTGGCCCGCCGGCCAGTGGATCGTCGGCGTGCTCGGCCTCGTGATCATCGGCTACGCGCTGTACCTCGTGAAGCAGCAGGTCGTCGACCAGGAGTACACCGAGCGGGTGCCGGGGAGCCCCGACTGGGTCGTCACGCTCGGCCGGGCCGGGTACGCGGCGCGCAGCGTGGTCTTCGTGCTGATCGGCTGGTTCTTCGTGCAGGCCGCCGTCACCTACGACCCCGACGAGGCCAAGGGCCTGTCGGGCACCCTCCAGGAGCTCGCTGGTGAGGGCTGGGGGCAGGCCGTGCTGTGGGGGGTGGCCGTGGGCTTGCTGGCCTTCGGGCTGTTCTGCCTCGCCGAGGCCCGCTACCGCCGCTCCGCCTGACCGTCACCGGACCCTCATCGGAGGGGCGCGGCGGTCGATGGACCCCCGGTATGGATCGGGTCGGGGCGATCGAGTCGCGCATCGCGGCCATCGAGAGCCGCTTCGGCGCGCCCGCCGCACGGGCGGCCCCGTCGGGGTCGGGCGACGCGTTCGCCGCCGCGCTCGGCGCGGCCGAGCGGACCGCGGCGACCGCGCCGACCGCACAGACCGTCGCACCGTTCGCCGCTGCACCCGTCGGGGCCGCCTGGTCGCCGGCGATGGCGACCGACCCGCGCTCGCTGCCCAACGGGGCGATGCCGCCGTGGGCGCTCGAGAGCATCGGGGTCGGCGACCACCAGCTGGCGGCCGGCGCGGCGCGGGCGTGGCGGAGCCTGATGGACGCGGCGGCGCGCGACGGCGTCGACATCGGGATCATCTCGTCGTACCGCACGCTCGCGCAGCAGGAGCACCTGGTGCGCACCAAGGGCCTCTACTCCCAGGGCGGCCTCGCCGCCGCCCCCGGCACCTCGAACCACGGGTGGGGGTTGGCGGTCGACGTCGACGTGGACGACACCGGCCAGGCGTGGCTCCGGGCCAACGCCGGCCGGTTCGGCTTCGCCGAGGACGTCCCCCGCGAGCCCTGGCACTGGACCTACCAGGGCTGAGCCCACCCCCGGCCCGTGCGAGGCTGCACGGCATGGATGAGATCCCGTCCAGCTCGCTGCGCCGCTCGCTCCGCCTCGCCGGGCTGCCCGCCGCGCACGCGGGGCGCGCCGCACTCGGGCTGGGCAAGCGCATCGGTGGCCGGCCGGCCGAGCTGGCGGCCGCAGAGGTGCAGGCGCGGACCGCGGCCCAGCTCTTCCAGACGCTGGGGGAGCTCAAGGGCGGCGCCATGAAGCTGGGCCAGGCGATGTCGGCCATGGAGAGCGCCATGCCGGCGGAGCTGGCCGGCACCTACCGCGAGGCGTTGGAGCGCCTGCAGGAGGCCGCCCCGCCGATGCCGACCGATGTCGTGCACCAGGTCCTCGCCGAGGAGCTGGGTGCCGACTGGCGGCAGCGGTTCTCGTCGTTCGATGACCAGCCGGCCGCGGCGGCGAGCATCGGGCAGGTGCATCGGGCGACGCTGGACGACGGCACCCAGGTGGCCGTCAAGGTGCAGTACCCGGGTGCCGCCGACGCACTGCTCGCCGACGTCCGCCATCTCGACCGGTTGACGCCCCTGGCGCGCCTCGGGGCGCCATCGGTGGATCTTCCCGCGCTCTTCGCGGGGCTGCGGGAGCGGCTGAGCGAGGAGCTCGACTACGAGCGGGAGGCCGAGACGCAGCGAGCGTTCGTGGCGGGATTCGCCGGTGACGACGACTACGTCGTGCCCAGAGTCGTGTCGGCCACGCCTCGGGTGCTGGTGTCGGAGTGGGTCGACGGCACGCCGCTGAGCGCCGTGATCCGCCAGGCGGACCAGGACGAGCGCGACCGGGCCGGCCTGTTGCTCCTGCGCCTGTTGCTCAGCGCACCCGAGCGTGTCGGTCGCATCCACGGCGATCCCCACCCCGGGAACTTCCGCCTCGACGCGCACGGGCGCCTGGTCGTGCTCGACTTCGGCTCGGCGGAGCCCATGACCCGTGGGTGGCCGCCACGGCTCGCTCGGCTGCTGCGCGCGGCCGTGGACGGGGAGGCCGCGGCGCTGCACACCGAGATGGTCGCGGCTGCGTTGATGTCACCCGACGCCATCGACCCTGATGCGCTCCTGCGGATCGCCGACCCGTGGATCGAGCCGGCGCGCCACGACAGCTTCCAGTTCCGGCGGCCGTGGCTGCAGAGCGAGGTCCGACGATGGTCGACTCCCCGCAGCCCGGAGTCCCGCCTCCAGCGCAAGGTCCGCGTCCCTCCCCAGCACATGCTCGTCCAGCGCGTGGCGTTCGGCCTGCTCGGCGTCCTCACGTCGCTCGACGCCACCGTGCCCGTCCGAGCCGAGATCGAGCGCTGGATCCCCGGGGCCACCTCACCCCCGCCGTGACCGCCCTCGGGTGCGCACCAGGCCTCAGAGCTCCTGGCGGCGCTGCATCCAGCCAGCGGTGACCCACCCGGGGAGGATCGGGAGCCAGAAGGTGGCGAGGCGGAAGGTGAGCGTGGCCGAGACGGCGACGCCAGCGGGCAGGCCGAACCCGGTGAGCCCGGCGATCATCGCCGACTCGAGGGCGCCGAGGCCGCCCGGGGTGGGGGCGATGGACGCGATGGCGACGGCGACGAGGTAGGCGGCGCCGATCTGCACCAGCGACACACCGCCGCCGAAGGCCGCCACCGAGAAGGCCAGCGCGGCGATGTAGGTGAGGCTGATGCCGAGCGACCCGCCGAAGAGGGCAGCCACACGGGCGGGGCTCTGGAACACCTCGCCGATCTGGGCCCCGCCGACGCGCACCGCTCGCCAGGCCGGGGCCGCCACCCGGCGGCGGAGCGGGGCGACCGCCACGACGACCACCACCAGCGCGACGACGATGGCGGCGACGAGCAGCACCGTCGGGGCGCTCGGCAGCGCGAACCCGTCGGTGCCCGCGCTCCCCGCCCAGACCACGAACGCGACCGTAAGGGTGCCGTGCACCACGAAGCCGGCGACCGCGTTGACCGCCACCGACGCCCCCGCCTCGGCCGCGCCGACGCCGTTGCGCTCGAGGAAGCGGGCCGTGAGGGCGAAGCCCCCGGCCCCCGCGGGGCCCACCAGTCCGGCGAACGAGGCCGCCACCTGAGCCCGCACGTTGGCGGCGAAGGGGATCGGATCGGCCACCGCGCCCTGGAGGGCGACGGCCGCGAGGACGTAGGTGGCCGCCGAGGCGAGCAGCGCCGCCGCGATCCACCCGAGCTGGGCGTTGCCGAAGGCGTCGAGGGTGTCCTCGAGGTTCGTGAGCTGGGGCAGCAGGGAGTAGAAGGCGAGGGCCGACGCCACCACGATGAGCACCGTGCGGGGCTTGATCCGCTCGAGGTCCTCGAGCTCGAGCTCGGGGGCGCCGGTGAGGTCGAGCACCGCGGCGCGCAGCTCGTCGAGCAAGGGGGAGCCCGCCAGGCGGGCGCGGGTGGCGGGGGGCAGGGCCAGGGGTTGCAGCATGCGCAGCGCCGGTGCGACACGGTCGGGGCCGAGAGATCCCACCGCGGCCTCGACCGCCCGATGGGCGCCCACCGCGGAGGCGGTCTCCGCCAGCAGCTCGGCGACGTCGCGGGCGCGCTCGCGGTCGCTGGGCGCGGTCTGGGCCCGGTCGAAGTCCACCAACCACGGCCGGCCGTCACCGTCGACGCGGATGGTCTCGAGGGTGAGGTGGCGGTGCGCCACCCCGGCGTCGTGCAGCGCCCGCAGCTGGCGCCAGAGGTCGTCGAGGACGACGGGATCGGCCAGGTCGTCCAGGACCGCCGTCCGGTCGGGCGGCCGCTCGGAGACGACGAAGGCGGAGCCGCCGCTGGTCCGACCGATGCGCACGACCGACGGCACCCGCGCGCCGGCGCGCTCGGCGAGCGTGGACACGAGCGCCTCGTGCTCGATGCGCCGCTTGAGGGTGGCGAAGGGCCGGCGCACCTCCGAGGCCTGGAACCGGACCCGCCGGTAGACCCGGGTCAAGAGCTCGGCATCGCGCTCGTCGGGGGTGCGCAAGCGCACGTCGAGCGGTGTGCCATCGCGGTCGGTGACGGCGTAGCGCAGCGCCGTGCCGTCGGCCTCGGGGGCGCCGATGGCCCGCGGGTCGAGCCCGCCGTCGCGCAGCGCGTCGAGCAGCTCGGCCGGCGCGGGCCGGCGGTTCGGCGACCCGAACACCAACAGCACCGCCGAGCCCACCACGGTGCCGATGCCGAGGGCGAGGACGAGGTCGAACGCGGGGTGCGAGACCGACAGCAGGCGCAGCACGGCGAGCGCGGCGACGCCACCCCAGAGCGCCCGCTTCCAGGGCGGTGAGAGCCACGGCACCGCGACGGTGACCGCGGCGATCGTCGAGGCCACCGCCTCCGAGCTCGGTTGGGCCCGGTCGGGGATCGACTCGTCGGCGCGGAGCGCAGCGAGGAGCTCGGAGAGGTCGCGGTCGATCACCAGCGCGTCGGCCACGATCATCCCCACGCTGGCGAGGGAGCTGGCGAGCAGCAGCACCAGCGCCACCTTCCAACGGCGTCGGACCACGAGCACGACGAGGGCGATGGCGGGGACGGCCCCGGTCGCGACCTGGGCGACGCCCAGGAACACGGTGACGGCGCGGTCCGGGAGCCGGGCCAGGGCTTCCACCAGGTCCTGCTCGATGCCCTCGATCGTCGACTGGGCCGCCTCGGCGACCACGACGCCGAGCACGACGACGACGACACCGAGGACGAGGCGGACGACATCGCCCGGCGCGAACGACTGGCGCTCCGGAGGAGCGTCGAACAGCTCGACCGCCTCGTCCGCCGAGTCGTCGGCAGGCTGGCCGGTGGATGCGGGCTGGCCCTCCGCCGCCTCTGCGTCGCCCGTCACGGGGCCGCAGGCTACCGGGGGTCGCGCGTCGGGGCGGCCCCACGACGAGAGCGACGGGTCGACTACCGTCTCGGCGATGTCAGGGTCCGGCGGGCTCCGGGACGCCGCGTTCCTCGTGGCCGTGCTCGAATCGCTGCCGTTCGCGGTCACCTTCAGCGACGCGGTCCGCGACCACGACGGTCGGGCGATCGACATGCGCCTCACGTGGATGAACGCCCGCGCCCGCGACGGGCAGCCCGATCCCGCGGCGGCGATCGGCGGCCTGTGCAGCGAGCTGTGGCCGCAGATGGTGGCGAACGGGTCGTTCGCGGCGTGCATGCGGGTGCTCGACTCGGGGGTGAGCGAGACCGGCGAGTTCGGGTGGACCGAGGAGGAGACCTACCGGCCCGCACCGTACGAGTACACGGCGAGCCGCGTCGGCGACGACGCGCTGGTCTGGGTGCTGCGCGACTCGACCGACACGGTCCGTCGACTCGCCGAGCGCGAGGCCAGGTTCCGGGCCGCCTTCGACGGCGCGCCGGTGGGCATGGCGCTGCTCGACCTCGACGGATCGCTCCGCGACGCCAACACCGCGCTGGTGGAGCTCCTCGGCCGCGACCCCACCGAGCTCGGCGAGCTGGGCCTGGCCGGGGTGGCCCACCCCGCCGACCTGGCCTCGGTGCAGGAGCTGGTGGCCGAGCTGGAGGTCCCCACGCACCGCCAGCTCGGACGGGCGCGACTGGTGCGCCACGACGGCACCACCGCCTGGGCCTCGATGTCGCTGTCGGTGGTGGGCGACGCCCACGCAGCCGAGGCGGTGGCCCACGTGGTCGACGTCAGCGAGCAGGTGCAGCTCCTCGAGCGCCTGCAGGTGCTGGCCGCCACCGACTCCCTCACCGGTCTGGCCAACCGGCGCACCTTCCAGGAGCACCTCGACGACACCCTCGCCGAACCCGGCGGCGACTGCTGGGGGGTGGCGCTCGTCGACCTCGACCGGTTCAAGTACGTCAACGACGCGCTCGGCCACGCGGTGGGCGACGAGCTC
>DATHSN010000458.1:0-19226 GCA_035464115.1 Acidimicrobiales bacterium
CCGGTTGACACCGAGCGGTCGATCCGCAGCAACGTCTCCGCGTCGCCACCGAGCTCGCTCAGCACGCGACTGACCTCGGTCTGCTTCGCCCGGCCCTCGCGGATCTCGGCACCGCCCGAGGACGTGATCGGGACCAGCGGCTGGACGAGGCCACCGGCGGAGTCGGCGAGGTCCCGACCGAGCCGCAGCACGTCCTCGAGCCCGTCGAGGTCGCCGAGCACCGGGACGAGGATCGTCTCGCCGGCGCGCCGTCGCTCGTCGACGGGTGGCGGGATCTCGGGGGCGAACCGGTTGGTGCCGATCGAGGTCACGACCAGGCTCACCGCGACCACGACCATGACCGCGTTGACGACGTCGCTGCCGTACAGGCCGATCTCGAAGCCGATGACCGTGGCCGCCAACGTGGCCGCCGCCTGGGCGACCGACATCGAGAACAGCAGCCCGACCTCGGCGGTGTCGAGGCCGAAGATGCGTCCCGTGAGCCACGCCGCGATCGCCTTGCCGATGATCAGCGCGGCGACGAACCCGAGCGCCAGGCGGATGGTCGACCACACGAACATGACCTCGGGGTCGAAGAGCAGCCCCACCGAGACGAGGAAGGTCGGGATGAAGAAGGCGTTGCCGAAGAAGTCGGTGACCGCCATCAGCGGGCTGGCGTTGGGCACGAAGCGGTTCAGCCCGACGCCGACGAAGAAGGCGCCGATGAGCGGCTCGACCCCGACCAGCTCGGCCACCACTGCCGAGGACGTGAGGCCGATGAACACGAGCATGTAGCGCAGGGTCCGCTCCTGGCCGAGCCCGGTGAAGAACCACCGGGCGACTGCGGGGACCACGACGAAGCAGTAGACGCCGAGCACGACGAACCCGATGGCGATGTCGAGCACGAGGCGGGCACCGCTCGTGTCACCGGTCTCGGCGCCCACGATGAGCGCGAGCACCACGAGCGACACGCCGTCGGTGATCGCGCTGGCCCCCACGATCGCCGCGACCGGCCGGGTCTTCGTCAACCCGTACTTGGCCACCGTCGGGTACGCGATCAGGGTGAACGACGCCCAGAACGAGCCGATCAGCAGCGCAGGGCGCAGGTCGATGTCGAGCAGCAGCGCGACGCTGGTGCCGAGCGCCATCGGGATGAACGCGGTGAGCAGGCCGAACCCGGCAGAGATGACGCGGTAGCGGACGAACGCCTCGAGGTCGAGCTGCAGGCCCGCGAGGAAGATCAGGTACAGGACCCCGATGCTGCCCACCGCCTGCAGGCCGGCGAAGCGTGGGAGCACGTCGAGCATGTTGGGCCCGATGACCGCGCCGAGCATCAACAGCCCGAGCAGGCCAGGGAGCCGCAGGCGCTCGGCGAGGAGAGGCCCGAAGACGATGACGAGGCCGACGACGGTGAAACCGAACGCCGGGTCCGACTGCACCTCTGCCCA
Source organism: Acidimicrobiales bacterium (assembly GCA_035464115.1). Lineage (GTDB taxonomy): Bacteria > Actinomycetota > Acidimicrobiia > Acidimicrobiales > SKKL01 > DATHSN01. The sequence goes on from DATHSN010000458.1 coordinate 1,428, forward strand.
GTTCATCGGCAGAATCTAAGCGGACGTTCGCCGCGAGGTCTCGGATGACAGAGCGCAAGCCCCCGGGTGTCAGCTGGCAGACCTGGATCGATCGCCAGATCGAGGCGGCCCGAGCGCGCGGCGACTTCGACGGGCTCCAGGGTCACGGCAAGCCCATCGAGGGCATCGACCAGCCTCACGACGAGCTGTGGTGGGTGCGCGACAAGCTGCGACGCGAGGGCGTCGACCACCTGCCGCCCGCGCTCGCCATCCGCAAGACGGCGGCCACGGCCAAGCAGCGGGCGCTCGACGCTCCGTCGGAGGCCGAGGCACGACGGATCATCGACGAGGTCAACGCCGAGATCCGCAAGCTGAACCGGCTCGGCGCGGAGGGTCCGCCCACCACGCTGATGGCGTTCGACGTCGACGAGATCGTCGACGAGTGGCGGCGGCGATCTCGTCCCCGCGAGTCGGGCTAGGTCCGCGGTCCACCTCGGCGCACCAGGAGTCGGCGGACCGTCGAGGGTCGTGGTACCACGGTCGCTGGATGGTGGAACGGTGTAACCTCATGGTGTGGCGCTGAACATCAAGAACGCCGAGGTGGAGCGTCTGGCCGACGAGGTCGCTCGCATGACGGGCGAGACCAAGACCGAAGCGGTCAAGCGGGCGCTCGCCGAGCGCAAGGTCCGGCTGGCTCAGCGGATCGACCCGGCGGACCGCCATGGACCGCTGCTTCGGTTCCTGGAGCGCGACGTCTGGCCGATGGTGCCCGACCACGAGCTCGGCCGCCGCCTCTCACGTGACGAAGAGGACGAGCTCCTCGGCTTCGGAGCCGACGGCGCGTGATCGTCGACACCTCGGCGATCGTCGCGATCGTCGTCAAGGAACCCGGATACGAACGCCTGCTCGAGACGTTGACCGAACCCGACACCCGGGCCGGGATCGGCACGCCGACGCTGGCCGAGCTCGGGCTCGTGCTCTCGTCGCGCCTCGGCACCGACGCCCGCGCGGTCGTGGCCGGCCTCGTCGACCACCTGCACCTGAGCGAGGTGCCCTTCGGCGAGCCGCACTGGCGGGCCGCCATCGAGGCGTTCTGGCGCTACGGCCGGGGGCGCCACCCAGCTGCGCTGAACTTCGGCGACTGCCTCACCTACGCCGTGGCGAGCCTGGCCGGCGAACCTCTCCTGTTCGTCGGCGACGACTTCTCCCACACCGACCTCGACGCTGCCTGACGGACCAGACGTCCCGGCCGAGTGCTGTCGAACCGGGCGGCGCGCCGCAGTAGGGTGTGGCACTCGTCACCACGACGGGGCAGGCGTCAGTCATCGTCCGCGTGATGGAGGGCGGAGCATGGGAACGCGGATCGCGCCGGAAGACCTCACGTGGCTGCTCATGGACGAGCCGCGCAACCTCATGCACGTCAACGGCCTGTCCGGCTTCGACGAGCTCCCCGACATCGAGGCCTTCACCGCCCTCGTCATGGAGCGCATGGTCCGCAAGTACCGGGTCCTGTCCCAGGTGGCCGTCCAGCGCGACGGTGCCTGGATGTGGGAGGAGGACCTCGACTTCGCCATCGACCGGCACGTGCGCCGGGTGGTCCTCGACGACGGGAGCATCGAGGCGGTCCGGGCCTACGTCTCGAGCCAGTTCTCGGTCCCGTTCGACCGGGCCCGGCCGTTGTGGGAGATCCAGATCGTCTCGGGGCCCGAGGGTGACGGGCCGGGGGGCTACATCTACAGCCGGTTCCACCACGGGCTCGGCGACGGGATCCGGTTGGTGCAGGTGCTGCTCGGCCTCTGCGACCCGGCCGAGGGGGCCACACCCCCGGTGGTCGGCCGCAACGCCGCCGGGGAGCACCAGCACCCGCTCGAGCGGGTGCTCCACCTCGTCGAGCACGCGGTCACCGACACCCTCGACTACGTCGGACACGCCGGGCAGGCGGTGGCATCGGCCGGGCGGACCCTCATGTCGACGACGAACCCGCTGTCGCACCACGTCGGCGAGGCGGTCGACCTGGTGCGCCATCCCGCCCAGCTCGTCGACGCCCTCACCGGCATCGCCTCGGTCGACAACGAGCTCTCCAACTCCTGGCGCGAGATCGGTCGGATGTTGCTGTCCGACGGTCACGGCGCCGAGGCGTGGAGCGGGCACGCCGGCGTCGCCAATTCGGTCGCCTGGGTCGAGGGCGTCCCGCTCGACGGCCTCCGTGCGGCCGCCCGGGCCCATGGGGCCACCCTGAACGACGTCCTGCTCGCCGGGGTCTCGCTGGCGCTCACCGAGTACCTCGCCGAGCGTGGCGTCAGCGAGGTCACCGACCTGTCGTGGATGATGCCGGTGTCGTTGCAGCCGATCGACGCCGCCCTGCCGAACCGGCTCGGCAACCACTTCGTCGTCGTGATGCTCTCGATGCCGCTCGGCGTCGGCGATCCGGGCGACCTCATCGACGAGATCCACCGGCGCACGACGCGGCTCAAGCACTCCGTCGAGCCGATGGTCGCCTTCGGCTTCCAGCGGGTCATCGCCGAGTCGCCCGCCGCGATCGCCCGTCGCGTCACCGAGTTCTTCACCGGCAAGACGATCGGGCAGCTGAGCAACGTCCCGGGCCCACGCGTGGCGATGACGATGGCCGGCGCGCCGGTGCGCTCCATCCTCGGCTGGGTGCCGACCTCGGGCGACCAGCCGCTCGGCGTCTGCCTGTTCAGCTACGCCGGTACTGTCAGCGTCGGCGTCGCCACCGACACCCGGATGATCCCCGACCCGCTCCACTTCGTCGAGCTCGTCCAGCGCCATCTCGGCGAGCTCTCCCAGGTCGCCCACGAGGGCGCCCCGTCCTCGTGACGCCCCGACCCACCCACGACCACCCACCCACGACGCCGCCCCGTCGGTGACAACGAGCTGAGTGAACGCCATGACGACACCCGAGCCGAAGACCATCGTCAACGTCACGTTCCAGGGCGACGACTGGGACCACGACGAGCACGTCACCCTCGCCGGACGACCGTTCCGCCTCGTGCGGGTCGGCACGCGTGGCGACGCGGCGGCCGCCGAGGACCAGGTGTGGCGCTGGTCCCTCGACGCCGACGCCATCGCCGTCAGCGGGATCCGCGAGGCCCGCGCCGCCGGTCACTTCACCGGCCGGATCGAGGACCTCCAGCGGATCAAGGGCACGACGACGCGGGTCCCGGTCCGCGACGACTCACTCGTCACCGACATCTTCCAGGAGTGGGCGATCCGCCGCGTCGAGGCCGAGATGCCCGGCTACTTCGCCAACGCCCGGGTCGTCGTCGTCGGCGGGACCACGCGCGACCGCACCATCACGGTGCTCCGCGAGTTCACCGACAACATCATCTTCGACGAGCCCGATCACGACCTCGTGCTGCCCGGCAAGGCCAAGACCAACCCGGTGACCGCCACCGCGGCCGGGATCGGCGAGTTCGCCTGGCGGCAGGTCCCCGGCTTCATCAAGGACCAGGCCGCCGGACCCCTCGGCTGGATCAGCGACAAGGTCGCCCACGTCGCCGCCCAGGACGCCGACGTCATCATCGGCTCGTTCTCCGAGCTGATGCGCTTCGGCCTGCCGAACCTCGCCGGCAAGGCGGTGATCACCAGCACGGTCTCCGAAGATCGCCTCGCCACCCTCAGCGAGCTCGGCGCCGACCTCGTCGTCGACGTCACCCCCCAGCCGTTCGACTTCGTCGTCGTCCCGGCGATGTACGAGGCGATGGTCGCCGCCACCCTGCCCCCCGGCGACGAGCTCACCACCGACCACCTCGCCCGGTTCATCCAGGACGCCGGACTCGAGTCGCGGTTGCTGTGGCCCCGCGGTCGCCGCCGCAAGAGCCGCTTCTCGTTCGTCATCCACCCGCTGTCGACCGAGTACTTCAAGAACGTCGAGCCGCTCGGGCAGATCACGGGCATCCCCGGCATGAGCGACGTCGTCGAGAAGACGATCGCCTACGTCCCGCCGTTCATCTACAGCCACGTCACCGGCATCGTCTCCGACACCGGCGACGAGGCCGAGGGCTGGCTGATCAGCGTCGGCGGCACCCCGAAGCAGATGCTCGCCCACCCACCCGAGTTCACCTACTCGCGCCTGCTCGAGGCCGCCGAGCTGTCCCGGCGCCTCGGCGCCCAGATCATGGGGCTCGGCGCCTTCACCACGGTGGTCGGCGACGCCGGGGTCACCGTCGCCAAGCAGGCGCCGCTGCCGGTCACGACGGGGAACAGCTACAGCGCGTCGGGCGCGTTGTGGGCCGCGCACGAGGCGGTGCGGCGCCTCGGGCTCGTCGACATCGACGACGACGGCACCCTGCGCGGCACGGCGATGGTCGTCGGCGCCTCCGGCGCGATCGGGTCGGCCTGCGCCCGGCTCCTCGCGCTCGCCTCCGACGAGCTGTGGCTCGTCTCCCCCGAGACCGCCAAGCTGCTCCAGCTCAAGCAGGACATCGAGCGCGACAACCCACGCGCCACCGTGCACGTCGCCACCAACCCGTCGGCCGCCCTCTCGAAGGCCGACATGATCGTCACCGCCACCTCGGCCGCCGGGCAGAAGGTGCTCGACATCGAGCGGGTGAAGCCGGGCTGCGTGATCACCGACGTCGCCCGTCCCCTCGACATGTCCCCCGAGGACATCGCCAAGCGCCCCGACGTGCTGGTGATCGAATCGGGGGAGGTCGAGCTGCCCGGCGAGGTGCGGATGAAGAGCATCGGCCTGCCCGACCGCGTCGCCTACGCCTGCCTCGCCGAGACGATCGTGCTCGCCCTCGAGGGTCGCTACGAGAGCTTCACCGTCGGCCGCAACCTCAGCTGGCCCAAGGTCAAGGAGATCTACCGGCTCGGCCTCAAGCACGGCATGAAGCTGGCGACGATCTCGGGGGTCAACGGGCCCTACACCGACGACGACTTCGACCGGGTCCGCACCGCAGCGCTCGCGGCTCGAGCCGCCCAGGCAGCTGCCGCCGGTACCGAGTCGGTGGAGTCGGCATGAGGTCGGTCAAGGGCAAGCGCGTCCTGGTCACCGGCGGGGCGATGGGCATGGGCCGGCTGTTCGCCGAGCGCGCCATCGCCGAGCAGGCGGCGGCCGTGGTGCTGTGGGACGTCAACGAGACCGCGCTGAAGGAGACCGTCTCGGAGCTCTCGGGCGGATCGACCGAGGTCAGCGGCCAGACGGTCGACGTCGCCGACGCCACCTCGGTCGCCGAGGCCGCCGCCGCGGTCCTCGCCGATCTCGGCGGGGTCGACGTGTTGGTGAACAACGCCGGCATCGTCCGGGGCAACCAGTACTTCTGGGAGACCGACGTCGAGCGCGACACCAAGCTCACGATCGACGTCAACACCCTCGCGCCGATGTACGTGGCCCACGCCTTCCTCCCGGCGATGATCGCGGCGCCGGGCGAGTGCCGGATGGTCAACCTGGCCTCGGCCGCGGGCTTCACCCCCAACCCGCGCATGGCGGTGTACGCGGCGTCGAAGTGGGCGGTGATCGGGTGGTCCGACTCGGTGCGCCTCGAGCTCAAGCAGGCCGGGCACGACCACGTCAAGGTCACCACGGTGTGCCCCTACTACACGCGCACTGGCATGTTCGACGGCGCCAAGTCGGCGCCGCTGCTGCCGATCCTCGACCCCACCGACGTGGTCGACGAGGCCTGGACGGGGATGCTCGCCGGCCGGTCGTTCGTGGTCCTGCCCAAGACGGTCATGCTCAGCGAGGTGCTCAAGGGACTCCTCCCCACCGACGTGCGCGACTTCGTCGCCGACCGCGTCATCGGCGTGTACCACACGATGGAGGACTTCACCGGCCGCACCGAGCCCCCTCGGTGAGCACCGAGCGGGTCAACCGGTCGGCTGCACGATGAAGAACGCATACGTGTAGGCGTCCGAGAATCGCCGGAAGTGGTCGATCTCGGCCTCGGCACCCGCCACGACCCCATGGGCCACGGGGTCGTGGGGACGTCGGGAGCGCAGGTCGTCGATGCGGTCCTGCATCGGCGCGTAGAACTCGTCCCACCACGCCGACGCCGGCAGGTCGAACGACGCGACGACCCGATACGACGCCGCCGCGATCCTCGTCCGAACCCCCGCCGCGTCGGTGATGGCCGGGTACTCGGCCATCCACCAGTCGTGGATCTCCCGCGGCGGAGAGTCCACGAGCCACACGGGCTCGGTGAACGCGACGGTGCCCCCGGGACGCAGCAGGGGTCGCCAGGCGCGCAGCGCCTCGGTGACGCCCAGGTTGTAGATGGCGCCCTCGCTCCAGATCAGATCCTGGCTGCCGGGAGCGATCGGAGGTGCAGCCATGTCACCGACCACGGCCACCACCCGACCCTCGACCCCACGCGCGATGATCCGACGCCGGGTCTCCTCGGCCATGGGGGCCAGCAGGTCCACGGCCACGATCCGCGCCGCCGGCAGCGCCACACCGAGAGCCACCGTCTGCGCTCCCGGACCGCAGCCCAGGTCCAACACCGTGCGGGGCGTCGGTCCGGGCACCGATCCCAGGGCCCGCACGGTGTGCTCGTCGCCTCCCGGCCCCGCGCGTGGGAGGGTCCCGTACACCTCGAGGAACAGCCTGAACGCCTCGTCGTCGCTCGGGTCCACGCCTCGACGCTACGTCGGCCGCTGCGGTTCAGGTGGTGCTGGGAGGCGAAGGTCAACCCCTGCGGTTGAGCGCGACGTAGGAGGCGGCGAAGCCGACGCCGCACCAGGCGGCGAGGACCAGGAACGGACCGAGGCCGAGCTCGAAGGTGTCCCGAGCGAGCGTGCCCCGCATGACATCGGCCATCGCGGTGATGGGGAGCACCTGGTGGACGGCCTGCAGCCATCCCGGCAGGCGCTCGGCGGGGAAGTTCACCGGCGAGAACATCAGTGCCCCGAACAACAGCAGGTTGCTGAGCAGAAGCGTGATCATGGGCGGCACGAAGGAGGCGATGGCGTAGCCGACACCGGTGGCGGTGAGGCCGACCAGCGCCACCGCGACCACCAGGAGCGGGCTGATCGACAGGGTGAGGTCGTAGTGGTAGTTGGCGACGAGGAGCGCGACCACGAGCCCGGGGAGCATCGCCACGAACCAGACGGTGGCGTCGGCGGCGAGGAACGCCATGCGGGGGACGGGGAGCGCTCGCATCCAGCCGTACGTGCCTTCGGTCTTCGACTCGGAGACCATCTGGGGGACCAGCACGAGGCCGACCACCAGGAGCAGGAGGGTCGGGGCGCCGGTGGTGAGGAACAGCGCCGTGTCGGGGTCGACCTCGGGGAGCAGGAAGCCGAACCCGACGATGATCCCGACCGAGAGCACCGCCTGCACCCCGACGATGAGCGGGAGGAGCCAGGAGATCCGCCGGGCTTGCCACTGCACCAGCAGGGCGTAGTCAGCGAGCACCCGCATGAGGGGCCTCCTCGACGCTCGGGTGGTCGTCGTCGAGCCGGCCGACGAGGTCGATGTACACGTCCTCGAGCGTCGCCGGCCCGATGCTGAACTCCTCTGCGTGGCCGGCAGCGCGTAGCGCCTGGGCCCACGACGCGGCGTCCTCGAGGAGCGACGCGTGCAGGGTGAAACGGCTGCGTCGTCCCGAGGTGACCGCAGCGCTGACCTCGAAGAGTGGTTCGACCGCCAGGTGGTCGGGCTCCCAGACGATGTCGAGGCGGAGCTCGTCGGCCACGTCGCGCTTGAGCGCGGACGGACTGCCGACCGCCACGGTCCGACCTTCGTCGAGGATCGCGATGCGATCGACCGCCCGCTCCGCCTCAGCGACGTTGTGCGTGACCAGCACGACCGTGCAGCCGTGATCGGCGAGGCGACGCACCTCGTCCCAGAGCAGTCGGCGGCGAACCGGGTCGACGTCGTTGGTCGGCTCGTCGAGCACGACGAGGCGACCGGGTTCGACCACCGCCATGCAGAACGCGACGAGCCGGTTCACGCCGCCCGACAGGCTCTGCGCCTTGCGATCGGCCCACGGCTCGAGACGGAGCCGCGCCAGGAGCTCGTCGCAACGTGCCTGCACCCGGCGACGGTCGCCACCGCGGATGCGCCCGATCAGCTCGATGGCCTTGCGCGGCGTGATGCCGGTCAACGGGGCGTTCGTCTGGGCCTGGAGCGAGCAGACCTCGCGCACCTTGGCCGGTTGGGCGATCGCGTCGATCCCCGCGACGGTGATCTGGCCGTGGTCGGGACGGAGCAGACCCACGACCTGGCTCACCAGGGTGGTCTTCCCGGCACCGTTGTGGCCCAGGAGACCGAACACCTCGCCTTCCTCGACCCGCAACGAGATGCCATCGTTGGCCAGCACCCCGCTGCGGTAGCGCTTGGTGACGTCGACGAACTCGAGCACCGGTCCTCCCGCTCCTCCCGAGGGCGGTTGATCGTTCGCAGAGGAGATTGCCCAGTTTGGGGGCCTCGCGACAGGGTCTTTGGGCTCGCGAAATCGGCGAGGCCTCGCGTGGTGGGCCCCGCCCGGGTGCTCGCGCACCGCTCGCGACGACCCGGTGGGATCGTCGAGCCGAGGACCACCGGATCGTCAGACCCCGGTCATCGCTCCGAGCACGGCGTCGACGCTCGCGGTCGCGAACCCGATGGCGGCGTCGCCGATCCCGTAGGGGATGACCAGGTTCGGCCCGTGGCGCACCGCCCCGCAGGAGTAGACGACGTTGGGCACGTAGCCGTCCTGCTCGTCCGGTCCGGGGCTCAGCAAGGGCTCGGCGAGCTCGCCGATCATGCGGGCGGGATCGTCGAGGTCGAGCAGGCACGCGCCGATCGAATACGTGCGCATCGGACCGACGCCGTGCGTGAGCACCAACCAGCCCGCCTCGGTCTCGATGGGCGGCCCGCAGTTGCCGACCTGGATGGAGCTCCAGAGCCGCGTCCGGCCGACCAGCGGGGTCGCGGTGGGCCAGTGCCGGATGTCGTCGGTGAACGCGACGGCGTTGCTGGTGCCGTCGTGGCGCGACAGGGCCGCGAAGCGGCCGTCGATGCGCCGGGGGAACAGGGCGAGTCCCTTGTTGCGGGCCGCCGACCCTTGCAGTGGCGAGGCCTCGAACGTGCAGAAGTCGGAGGTCTCGAGCAGCTGCTGGACGATGTCGTGGCCGTCGTAGGCGGTGTAGGTGGCGTAGTAGACGACACGGCCGTCGTCCTCGAAGCGGACGAAGCGCGCGTCCTCGACGCCACCGACCTCCGCCCTGGTCACCGGGTACAGGACCCGTTCGGCGATCGGCGACGTCGGGTCGAAGTCGACGCGGTAGACCCGCTCGGCGAGGGTTCGCAGGCGACGCACCGTCTGGGCGACACCCGTGCGGGTGTCGTCCTGGTCCTCGAGCTCGGCGAGGCGACGATCGAGCTCGACCCGGCTGAACTCGGCGCCGAGCGCGTCGAGCACCCAGGTGGTGGCGTCGACGTCGTCGCTGAGGCGCCGCGCCATCCGTCGGAAGGTGTCGGCGTGGAGGGTCCCCGACGACACCGTGCCGGTCGAGGCGAACGGTCCGGTCGGGTCCACGTCGACGTGGCCGTGCTCGTCGACCGATGCGGAGCGGAAGCCGATGGACGAGCGGTGGCCCTCGCCGATCCCGCGGGTGCTCAGGACGAGGTCGAGGCTGCCGGCGGCCGCGCCGGTTTGGCGGGGCGCAGCGACGAACGACGGGTTGCACAGCGCCGCCGCCTCGATGCTGTACTCGTGGGTGAAGGTCGCGCCGAGCAGCATCCGCCGCTCGGCGGTCAGGACGGTGCCCTCGGGGAGTCGGCTGACGATGCGGTCGGCGTGGTGCCCGAACGTGGTGGTGAGGTCGCGGTGGCGGTCGCCGAACCGGGCGCGGAGCTCGGCGAGGCCGTCGCCGACCTGCCCCTCGTCGAGCGCGAGCACGTGGCTGACGGCACCGGTCACCTGGCGCCCGCTGCGGGGTTCGGGGTGTCCCGGCACGAACAGCTTCGCGATCACGCGGGTCGGGTCGGCCTGCAGCCGGAGCGGCTGGCGCACCGCCAGGTCCCCCGTCATCGCACGGCCAGCGAGCGGTCGCGGGCGTGCTGCAGGGTGGAGATCAGCGCGAGCGTGGACTCGGCCCCCTGGTTGAGGTTGGGGCCGCGGGCGTGCAGGCCGTCGTAGCCGCCGCCGGTCTCGACGTCCCACATCACCGCACCGATGTCGTTGTCGCCGAGGAACCAACCGACGGCGAGATCGACGCCACGTCCCCAGCTCGGGTCGCCGGTGACCGCCTCGGCCCGTGCGCACGCATCGGCCATGGCGGCCGCCTCGATCGGCTGCTGGTCGAACCGCGCGGCAGCGTCGCCGGGTCCGGAGCCACCGACCGGGGTGGGCGACAGGTGCCCGTCGACCGTCTCACGGGCGAGGAGCCAGCCGAGCAGCGCGCAGCCGTCGTCCACCACGTCGGGGCGGTCGAGGGCGTGCCCGGCGGCCAGCAGGGCTTCGGCGAGGGTGGCGTTGGCGTAGGTCAGGCGGGGCTCGGTCCACGGCCACGCGGGGTCGTCCGTCGGCCGGCCGATGGCGTCGATGGCGTCGCCCAGCAGCGCCCGGGCGCCGTAGTGGTGCGGGTTCGCGTGCAGGACGTCGGCGGCGCCGAGCGCCGCGAAGGCCATGGCGTGGACGTGGACGGAACGCTGCTGGACGGCGTGGCCGAACGCGCTCATCGCCGTCTGGCGCATCCACTCGTCGTGCCCACGGTTCGCGGCCGCCCCGAAGGCGGCGATGCTGCGGCCCCAGCAGTCCTCCACCCCGGTCCGGTCGCACCACCGACCCTCGACGTCACATCGGTTCCGCGCGTCGCCGGCCACGCCCTGGGCTGCGGCGAGGAAGCGCATGGCGGTGCGACCGAGGGCGATCACCGGCCGGCTGGGGTGCGGTTCCCGCACGACGACCATGAGGACCCTCGCCATGTCGTCGGTGCAGTAGCCGTGGTCGCGGCGAGCCGCGGTGTGCTCGGCGTGCTCGAACGTGCCGATGGCGTCGGTCATGGCCAGGAGGTGGTCGAAGCGGGGGGCGGGGGCTGCGACCCGGTGGCCTGCGGAGAGGAGCGCGTCGACGGTCATCGGTGCGCGCTCCGACGACCGGTGACGAGGTGCTCGGCGAGCGCCGCGTACTGCGAGGCCACGGCCGCCCACGACAGGCCCGGGGCGAGGCGCCGCGCCTCGGCCGCCATCTCCGCCGCCATGACGCGATCCGTCAGGACCGACCGGATGGCCGACGCCAGGGCGACGGGGTCACGTTGGGGCACCACGATCCCGGCGCCCGACCCGAGCAGCTCGGTGGCGTGGGGGAACGCCGTCGACACCACCGGACGCCCCGCGGCGACGGCATCGACGAGGACGCCGGAGGTGACCTGCTCGTCGGAGTCGTACGGGAGCACGACCAGGTCGGCCGAGGTGATCAGCTCGGTGAGCGCCGGCAGGTCGCGGTACGTGCCGTCGAAGGACACGTGCGGTGCCACCCCGGCGGCCCACGCCCGCTGGATCAGCATGGTGCGGTACTCCTCACCCGAGCGCTCCTTCACCTTCGGGTGGGTCGCACCGGCCACCAGGTACTCGGGGAACGGGTCGAGGCCACCCAGCTCGACGAGCGCGTCGATCGCCCACTCGATGCCCTTGCCGGGCCCGAGGAGGCCCCAGGTCAACAGCCGCGGCCGGCCCCGCCCGGCGCCTCGGGGCGTGACCGACTGGGGCGTGGCTGCGCCGTGCGCGATGACGTGGACCTTCGATGCGTCGACGCCGAAGCCCTCGATCAGCCGGTCGCGTCCGCTGCGGGTCATCACGACGACCGCACCCGCGACCGCGCAGAGCTCGGTGAGCACGCGCCGCTGACCCGGCGTGGGCGTCTGGCGGACCGTGTGGGCCACGACCACCGTCGGCACGTCCAACCGGGCGACCACCTCGAGGATGTGGTCGCCGTCGGGGCCCGGGTAGATGCCGTACTCGTGCTGCACGATGGCCACGTCGGTGCGGTCGAGGACGTCGACGCCGGTGCCCCACGGTCCGGGCGGCCCGCTCAACGAGGCGAGGACCAGCGGATCGTCGAGGCCCGAGCGCGGTCCGACCCGGACGACGTCGACGGAGTGGCCCTCGGCGATGAGGCCGGCCGACAGCGCGGCGGAGAACGTGGCGATGCCACAGGCGGTCGGCGGGAAGGTGCCGAGCATGCCGAACGTGCGGCCCTCCGGCGTGGCCGAGGACAGGGACGGGTGCGAGGGAAGTGGGCCTGCCACGAGCGCTCCGATGGTCGGCTCAGGCGAGGCGTCGGGCCTGCGGAGGGTGACGGACCGTCGCGGACCCGTCGGGACCCAAGCATGGCGACTCCCCCAAGGAGGGATGACCGCATCCTACGCCCCTCGACGGCGGCCTCCTCGGCGGCCGACATGTGTACTGATCACCGGTCGCTCTGATGTACGTTTGGGTGCATGGACGTCGCCATCAGTGAGCTCAGGGCCCACCTCGGCCAGTGGATCGACGCCGCTCGCGACGGCAACGACGTCGTCATCACCGACCGCGGGACCCCGGTCGCCCGGATCGTCGCGCTCGACTCCACCCCGCTCATCGACCGGCTCACCGCCCAAGGAGTGATCAGTCGGCCGACTCGGGCCACCCGACCCGTCGCAGGTGACCGGCCGCGACCGACGCCGCGACGACCGGTTGCCGACATCGTCGGTGAGCAGCGCCGCTGACGGTGGCGCTCGTCTACTTCGACTCGAGCGCGCTGGTGAAGCTCGTGCTCGACGAGTCGGGGTCCGAGCTCGTCGCGATGCTGTGGAACGCCTGCGACGCTGCGCTGTCGAGTCGGCTCGCCCATCCGGAGGTCTGCGCCGCCCTCGCGGCCGCCGGCCGCAACCACGACCTCACCACGTCCGAGGTGGCCGCCGCGGCAGCCGACTGGGAGGTGTTCTGGTCATCGATGCGTCCGGTCGAGCTCACCGCCGACGTGGAGCGGACAGCCGGGGAGCTGGCGGGCAGCCATCAGCTCCGCGGCGCTGATGCCGTCCACCTGGCCAGCGCGCTGGCGCTCGAGTCGCCGGATCTCACGATCGCCGTGTGGGACCGACGGCTCCATGCCGGGGCCGTCGCCGTCGGACTCCGCGTCGCTCCCGCCGATCTCGGGTGACGCGACGGGAGCAGCAGTCGAACCCTCATGTCGCCTCGGCGCGGTCAGCCGGCCCGGACGACCTCGGCGGTCTGGCGGGCGATCTCGCTCTCTTCGTCGGTGGGCACGACCAGGACCGCGATGCGAGCGCCGTCGACCGAGATCACCTGCTCGTGACCGTCGTTGCGCGCCGGATCGACCTCGATCCCGAGCCCACCGAGCCCCTGCAACGCCGCAGCCCGCACGGGGGCGCTGTTCTCGCCGATGCCGCCGGTGAACACGATGGCGTCGCACCGCCCGAGGACGGCGAGGTAGGCGCCGACGTAGGTGCGGACCCGGTGGCAGAAGACGTCGAACGCGAGCTGGGCCCGGGCATCTCCCCGGCCGCACCGGTCGAGGATCTCACGCATGTCGGAGGATCCGCTCAGGCCCCGCAGGCCCGAGGCGTTGTTGAGCTCGCCGACCACGTCGAGCGGGTCGCGGCCGGTGGCCCGGCTGACGTGGGCGATCACGCCCGGGTCGATGGCCCCCGACCGGGTGCCCATGACCAGCCCGTCGAGGGGCGTGAGGCCCATCGACGTCTCGACGGATCGTCCACCGGCGACGGCCGTCATCGACGCGCCGTTGCCCAGGTGCGCGGTGATGAGGTCGACCTGGTCGAGCGGTCGGCCGAGCACCTCGGCGGCGCGCCGCGACACGTACTGGTGCGACGTGCCGTGGAACCCGTACCGGCGGACGCCGAGCTCGGCGTACCACGACTCGGGCACCGCGTAGCGGTAGGCCTCGGGCGGGAGCGTGCGGTGGAAGGCGGTGTCGAACACGGCCACGTGGGCGACGTCGGACCAGCGCCGGCGGGCCTCCTCGATGCCGAGCAGGTTCGCCGGGTTGTGCAAGGGAGCGAGCGGCACCAGGTCGCGCACGGCCGCCACCACCGCATCGTCGACGAGCGTCGGCTGGGAGAACCGCTCGCCGCCGTGGACCACCCGGTGGCCGACCGCGTCGACCGTGGCGTCGGACAGCTCCTCGCCGATCGCGGCGAGGGCGGTGGCGTGGTCGTCGACCTCTTCGATCACGCCGCCGGCGAGGCGTCGCTCGGTCGATGTGTCGATCAGCTGGTACTTCACCGAGGAGCTGCCGGTGTTGAGCACGAGGACGCGCACGGGTCAGCTCCGGCCCGCCTGGATGGCGGTGATGGCGATCGTGTTGACGATGTCGGGGATGGACGCGCCGCGCGACAGGTCGTTCACGGGCTTGTTGAGCCCCTGCAGCACCGGGCCGACCGCGATCGCGTCGGCCGATCGCTGCACCGCCTTGTAGGTGTTGTTGCCGGTGTTGAGGTCCGGGAAGATGAACACGGTGGCCCGGCCCGCCACCGCGCTGCCGGGGAGCTTGGTCCGCCCGACCGCGGGATCGATGGCGGCGTCGTACTGGATGGGGCCCTCGACGAGGAGGTCGGGCCGACGGCTGCGGACGAGGTCGGTGGCGGTGCGCACCTTCTCGACGTCGGCGCCGCCACCCGACTCACCGGTGGAGTAGCTGAGCATGGCGACGCGCGGATCGATGCCGAACATCTCGGCGGTGTCGGCCGACGACGTCGCGATGTCGGCGAGCTGGTCGGCGTCGGGATCGGGGATGACCGCGCAGTCGGCGTAGACCAGCACCCGGTCGCTGAGCAGCATGAGGAAGCAGCTCGAGACGATCGAGGTGCCGGGCCGCGTCTTCACGAACTCCAGAGCCGGTCGGATGGTGTGCGCCGTGGTGTGGGCCGCGCCCGACACCATGCCGTCGGCGTCGCCCTCGTGCACCATCATCGTGCCGAAGAAGGCGACGTCGCTCATGATGTCGCGGGCCCGCTCGGGCGTGATGCCCTTGTGGCCGCGCAGCTCGTGGTACCGGGCCGCGTACCGGTCGAGCAGATCCGAGTCGAGGGGATCGATCACCGGGACGTCGAGGTCGAGGCCGAGCTCGTCGATGCGCGCCCGCACCTGGTCGACCGGCCCGAGCAGGGTGAGGTCGCAGACGCGGCGCCGCAGGACCCGGTCGGCGGCGATGAGGATGCGGTCGTCGGTGCCTTCCGGGAGGACGATGTGGGCGTTGGCCGCCTGCGCCCGTTCCACGAGGTCGTACTGGAACATGAGCGGGGTGACGGTGTCGGCGCGGGCGAGCTCGATGCGCTCGGCGAGGGCGGCCACGTCGATGTGGGCCTCGAACAGGCCGAGGGCGGCCTCGATCTTGCGGGTGTTGTCGGGTGTGATCGACCCCTCGATCCGGGCGGCCCGAACCGCCGTGTCGAACGAGTCGGTGTCGACGGTGAACATCGGCAACGTCGTGCCCCGACCCACCCCCTCGACGAGGCGCAGGACGCGCTCGTCGGGCACGATGCCGCCGCTCAGCACCACGCCGACGATCGCCGGATAGGCCTCCGAGGCGCGCGTCAGCGCGGCGCTCATGATGACGTCGGGCCGATCGCCGGGCGCGATGAGCAGCGTGCCCTCGGTGAGGCGGTCGAGCAGGTTGGGGACCGTCATGGCCGCGACGCCGATGCTGCGGACCGGCCGCTGGAGGTCGTCGGCAGAGCCGGCGATCCACGTGCCACCGAGCCGCGCTGCGAGCTGCTCGATCGACGGCTGGCGCAGCGTCGGCTCGTCGGGGACCGCCCACGCCAGGTGCGACCCGTCGTCGGCCGTGGCGCCGTTCGGCGTGGCGGACGCCAGCGCGGCGTTGAGATCGTCGATCAGCGCCGGGTCGGTGCGGTTGACGACCATCGCGATCAGGTCGTCGCCCAGCGACTCGTGCCCGACGGCGCTGGCATCGACGATCTCGTCGACGGTGCGCTCGTGTCCGTTCACGACGGCGACGACCGTCGCACCGAGGTTGCGGGCGAAGCGGGCGTTGGTCTCGAGCTCGACCGGGGAGTCGGGCCCGGTGAAGTTGCTGCCCTCGATGACGACGATGTCGCACCGCGACTCGATCTGCTTGTAGCGACGAAGCACGCGCTCCATCGCCGCCACGGCACCGTGAACGGCGACGACGTGTCGGTACTCGTCCTCGGTGAACGCGTACCCGACGCGCTCGTCGGGAAGCTGATACCGAGCTCGGATCAGCTCGATGTCGTTGTCGGGCGCTCCCGCCACGACCGGGCGGAAGAACCCGATCGACTTCACCCGCCGAGCGAGCATCTCGACGAGGCCGAGCGTCACCAGGGACTTCCCGCTCGCCGCGCCCATCGCGGTCACGTACACGGATCGCGACACGCTGCGACGCTACCGGACCGTCGGAGTCGATCGGCCCGGTAGCGTCGCGGCCGGGCGGCGGTCGGCGGTGACCCGCGCAGCCTGCGTGCTGCTCACGGCCTGCACCAGCGCAGTGGAGTCGTCGGACCCGGAGCCGACCACGTCGACGGCACCGACCCCAGCGACGACAGAGGTCGTCGATTCAGCCGAGCTCATCGCCCTCACCGAGGAGGTGTTCGCCGACCTCGACGCCGGCTCGCCCGGCTGCTCCCTAGCGGTCCGCCACCCCGGCGGCACCGTCGACCTGCACGTGGGCGCCGCCGACCTCGACGCCGCGACCCCGATCGACCGGGACTCGATCTTCGACGTCGGCTCGGTCTCCAAGCAGCTCACCGCCGGCGTGATCGCGCTGCTCGTCGTCGACGGCGACCTCGCCCTCGACGACGACGTCACCGAGCTGCTCCCGGTCCTCGGCCCCTTCGACGACACGATCACGGTCGGCGACCTGCTCCACCACACGAGCGGGCTGCCGGACTACCTCTGGTTCATCGACGCCGAGCTCGACGAGCCCACCACGATGCAGGACGCCCTCGACGTCATCGCCTCCGACGACGGCGCACCCACCGCCGCGCCAGGTGAGCGGTTCGAGTACTCCAACACGAACTACGTGCTGCTCGCGCTCATCGTGGAGGAGGTCACCGGACTCCCGTTCCCCGACGTCGTCAGCACCGAGATCCTCGATCCGCTCGACATGTCGTCCTCGGTCGTGCGCGACGACCAGGGCGTGCTGCTGACCGGCCAGGCCCGCGGGTACGCCTCCGCCGACGAGGTCGAGGTGGACGCCCCCGACGTCGATGGCGACGGCTGGGTCGAGTTCGGCTCGGCCTGGCGGCAGACCGGCGACGGCGCGCTGCACACGACGGCACTCGACCTGCTGCGGTGGGCCGAGCTGTTCCTCGACGGGCCGGTCGCCAGCGACGGGCTCGGGTCGCCGGCGTGGCTCGACGTGATGCTGACGCCCGGACCCGTCGCCGACGCCGACGGCACCCGCTACGGCGGTGGGCTCGAGCTGGGCGACGGGGAGCGCGGACCGGTGCTCGGCCACGGCGGCTCGTGGATCGGCTACTCCGCGGCGATCGCGATGGAACCCGCGTCGGGCGTCGCCGTCGCGGTGGCCTGCAACATCGACGGTGACGACGCCGAATCCCGCGCCGCCGAGATCCTCGACCTCTGGGCCGAGGGCTGACGACTGGTCCACCTGCGAGGCAGACCGCGTCGGCGGGCCGCGGTCACGGAGCTGGTCCCGCCTCCTCATGACCCCGGCCCCATGGCACCGACCCCGAGAGGCGCCGCGTCGTCACCGATGAGCGACCTCAGGCGAAGGCGGCTCCACCCTCGGCGGGCGTCGACGGCTGCCAGTCTCCGAAGAGCAGGGCGCACACGGCGTCGGCGTGCGCCTCGACCACCTCGGGTGCGAACGGGTCGATCCCCGTCAGCCGCCGACACTCGGGGGCGAGGAC
>DATHSN010000459.1:0-3029 GCA_035464115.1 Acidimicrobiales bacterium
GCCGAGCGATCGAGGATGCGCTCGGCGACCGCGACGAGGTCGCTCATGGCGTCGACGGCGTCGGCTGCCAGGTCGGCGACGACCACCACGAACTCGTCACCCGCCAGCCGCGCCGCGGTGTCGCCGGGCCGCGACGCGTCGGAGAGGGCCCGGGCCAACTCGGTGATCACCAGGTCGCCGTGGGCGTGGCCGAAGGCGTCGTTGGCCTCCTTCAGCCGATCGATGTCGACGAAGCACACGCCGACGTGGCGCGCCGCCCGCCCCGCCTCGGCGAGCGCGAGGGTGAGCCGGTCGTGGAGCAGCGCCCGGTTGGGGAGGCCGGTGAGCGTGTCGTAGAGCGCCCGGTGCCGCAGCTGCTCCTGTAGGTCGTGCTCGGCGGTGACGTCCACCACGTGGATGATCCCCTCGCCGCCCGGTTCGCTCACGGTGGCGAAGACCTTGGTCCACACCTCGGTGTGGTCGGCGCGACGCAACCGGACCTCGACGGGCTCCACGGCCCCGGCCTCGCCTGCGTCGACCAGCGCGACCAGCGGCTCGATGCGGTGGCGGTCGGCGGGGTGCACCAGGTCGACGCCCAGGGCGATGATCGCCTCGGCGGGGAGGGCCACCAGCTCGCAGAAGGCGAGGTTGACACGAGTCCATGACGACCCTCCCCGGAAGCGCTCGATGAGCGCCATGGCCGTCGGCGCCCGGTCGAACGCGATCTCGAAGCGCATCTGGGCTCGGCGCCGGTCCTCGAGATCGCGCACCGACACGACCACCGACGTGAGGGTCGCGTCCCTCGGGTCGCGCACCACCGTCGCCGACGCCTCGACCCACACGAAGCCGTTGTCGCCGCGCCGCAGGCGGTAGGTGGCCGCCACCGTGGCGCGCCCCGCCAGCAGCGCGTTGCCCACCACGCGGGCTGCCTCGACGTCGTCGGGGTGCACCAGCTCGAAGATCGACCGACCGACCAGGGCGGCCGGCTCCCAGCCGAACCGCCCACGCACCGCGACGGCCACCTCGGTGACGCGCCCCTGCACGTCCAGCCGGGCCAGGACGTCGGCCGCGTCGTCGACGAGCGCGCGGGCCCGCTCCTCGCTCGCCCGCAGCAGCTCGTGGGCCAGGTGCTCCTCGGTGCGGTCCTCGGCCACCAGCGCCACACCCGGCGCGTCGGGATCGTCGACGGCGAGGAGCCACAGCCGCACGCGCCGCGCCGGGTCGTGGTTGGCCTGCCAGGTGAGGTCGAGCACCGCCTGGGTCCGCGCCCCCGAGAGCAGCTCGTGGAGCACCGTGCGGACCTGCTCGCGGTCGTCGGCCACGACGAGGTCGTCGAGACGGGGTGGTGCGCTGCCGAGCAGGGCCCGCGCCGCCGGGTTCGTGGGGGTCACGCGGCCGAGCGCGTCGATGAAGCCGAGTGCGAGCGGAGGCGGGGAGGCCCGGGCGTCGAGCGGGACGTCGGGGGTCGGCCCGTCACCCCGCGGGGTGAGGTCGTGACCAACCACGCACGGAGCGTGGCACGCCCAGGGGGTCGTCGACAGGGCACAACGGCCCTGCCCACAGCGCTACGCGGCGAGGTGGCCGTCGACGATCTCGACGGTGCGGTCGGCGTAGTGGGTCATGCGGGTGTCGTGAGTGACGATCACCGCCGCCGTCGACCGGCTCTTCACCTCGTTGGTGATCAGCTCCATGACCTGCTCGCCCATCTGGGTGTCGAGCGCCGACGTCGGCTCGTCGATGAGCACGAGCGACGGCTGGTTCATGAGCGCCCGGCCGCTGGCGACCCGCTGGCGCTCGCCGCCCGACAGCTGCGAGGGGAGGTTGCCCGTGCGCTCGCCCAGGCCGAGCTCGTCGAGCAGCCGGTCGGCGCGCGCCGACGCCTCCTTGCCGGAGCGCCGGCCGAGCTCGGCGACCACGAGGAGGTTCTCGCGGGCGGTGAGGAACGGCACCAGGTTGACGGCCTGGAACACGAACCCGACGTGCTCGCGCCGGAACTTGGTGAGCTGCTTGGACCCGTAGGTGGTGATCTCCTCGGTGCCCACCACGACCGTGCCCTCCGACGGGGTGAGCAGGCCGCCGGCGATCGACAGGAGCGTCGACTTGCCCGATCCCGACGGCCCGAGCAGGCAGACGATCTCGTCGTCGCCGACGGTGAGGGTGGCGTGGTCGAGCGCGACGATCTCGCTGTCGCCCGACGGGTAGAGCTTGCGGACGTCACGCATCTCGAGTGCGGGCACGGTTCCTCCGGGTCAGCTGATGGCCGAGGCGGGGTCGATGCGGACCACCCGGCGCAGGGAGATGGATCCGCCGGCGACGGCGGTGACGAACATGCCGACGGCCACGAACGCGGCGCGCGACGGCTCCAGCCGCAGGGGGATCTCGGCGGGGACGCGCTGGGCCAGCCCGACGCTGATGAGGGCGCCGAGCGCGAACGCTCCTGCGGTGACGACGACGGCTTGCACCACCAGGCCCAGGTAGATCTGGGGTGACGAGGCCCCGATGGCCTTGAGCACCCCGTACTGGGCGGTCCGCTCGATGGTGACGAAGGCGAAGAACAGGGCGGTGACGAGCCCGGCCACCGCGAAGGTGACGAAGATGATCTGGTTGAACGTGGAGTTCTGGGCGTCGACCCCGGGAAGGGCGAAGATGGCCTCGTCGACGGTGAGCGCCACGAGGCCACCGTCGGATGCGGACTCGATGGCGGCGGCCACGGTGGCGACGTCGGCTCCGTCGGCGACCTCGACCGCCATCACCTGGAACGTGCCGTCGGGCAGCGTGGCGTCGGGCCGGGCGCTGCGCAGGACCTCGCGCCACGTGCCCGGCTCGACGAGCAGGCCCCCTTGCTGCAAGTAGGCGACGTCGTCGACCCAACCGACGACCTCGATCTCGATCGACTCGGGCCCGATGAGCAGCACGTCGCCCTCGGACACGCCGTCGGCCTCGAGGCTGCGGTCGGCGTAGGCCTGGCCGGGCGACGGCGGCTCGGGGACCCCGGCGATGGCGCCCTCGTAGCCGATCACCGCGGCGTCGGCGAGCTCGGTCGCGTCGGG
>DATHSN010000460.1:0-2178 GCA_035464115.1 Acidimicrobiales bacterium
ATCGTCGGTGCGCCGGGCGCACCGACGATTCGCCGGGTCCGGGGCACGGGGGTGCCCGGGAGGCGGGACGCCCCGCCCGTAGGATTCGGGCGTGGCCGAACCTCCCGGCGAGCCGAGCGGCTCCGACGATCTCTGGGCGCGCCTGCGCAGCCTGCCCAAGGTCGACGAGCCGCCCCTGCCCGAGGGCTGGGGGCGCGGCGCCGACCGACCCGATCGGCCACTCCCGCCCCCGCCGCCCGGGCCGCCGCCCGGTCCCGCGAGCGCGGTGCCCGCCGGTCAGCAGTGGTTCGTGCCGGCCGATGCCGCCGCCCCGCCGCTCGCGCCGCCGTCACCCACCGGACCGTCGCCCACCGGCCCACCGCCCGGCCGTCCGCCGACGCCCCCACCGGGCGCCCCCGGTGGTCCCGGCGGGCCCCCGCCGCGCGCCCGCCGCCGCCGTCCCCCGTGGGGGCGCATCGCGGTGATCGCCGCCCTCGTCGTCGCCATCGGCCTCGTCGGCTTCCTCGTCTACGGCCTCGTGCAGTTCCAGCGCATCGACCGGGTCGACCTCGACGGCGCCCTCTCGGGCGGCGGGGGCGGCACCAACTACCTCATCGTCGGCTCCGACAGCCGCGAGGGCGTCGATCCGAACGATCCCAACGCCGGTGCCCTGCTCGGCGACGACTCGGTGGGCAGCGGTCAGCGGTCCGACACCTTGCTCGTGCTGCGCATCGCCGACGACGGCGCCCGGATGATGTCGATCCCCCGCGATCTGTGGGTCACCCGGGCCGACGGCGGCACCGGCCGCATCAACGCCGCGTTCCGCGACGGCCCCCCGAACGTCGTGCGCACCGTGCGCTCGGCGCTCGGACTCCCGATCCACCACTACGTCGAGGTCGACTTCGTCACCTTCGCCGGCCTCGTCGACGCGGTCGGCGGGGTCACCATCGAGATCCCGCACCCGGCGCGCGACGACGCGTCGGGCCTGAACCTGCCCACGGCCGGCCTCGTCGAGCTCGACGGCACCCAGGCCCTCGCGTTCGTCCGCAGCCGCCGCTACACCGAGCTGATCGACGGCCAGTGGCGGACCGACCCCACCGGCGACCTCGGTCGGGTGCAGCGCCAGCAGCAGTTCCTCCGTGCGGTGATGGGCGAGGTCGGCGGCGCCCGCAACCCGATCGAGCTGGCCCGGATCGCGTCGGCGGTGTCGGGCGGCCTGCGCATCGACGACACCATGGGCTTCTTCGACGCGCTGTCGTTCGCCCGCCGGATGCGCGGGCTCGACCCCGAGACGGTCGTGCTGCCCACCGTCGGCGCCAACCGGGGCGGGGCGTCGGTGCTCGACCTGGTGCAGCCCGACGCCACCGCAGCGCTCGTCCGGATGGGCGCGTCCGGCTAGGTGGCCGAGTCGATCGACGTCGTCGACGAGCTCGGGCGCCCGCTCGGCGCCCGCGACCGGGCCGCCGCGCACCGGGCGGGGGACTGGCACCGGGTCTTCCACCTGCTGGTCGTGGCGCAGCGGGCCGACGGGCCGGTCGCGGTGCTGCAGCGACGGGCCGCCACCAAGGTGGTGTTCCCCGGTCTGCTCGACCTCACCGCCACCGGCCACCTGGCGGCCGGGGAGCGTCCGGTCGACGGGGTCCGTGAGCTGCGCGAGGAGCTCGGTGTCGACCTCGATCCCGCGGCGCTCGTCTCGCTGGGGGTGCGTCGCGTGGTCGACGACACGCCCGAGGGCCGCAACCGCGAGCTGGTGCACGTCCACCTCGCGCTCGACGACCGGCCCCTCAGCGCCTATCGGCCCGATCCCACCGAGGTCGACGCCGTGGTCGAGCTGCCCCTCGAGGCCGGGCTCGACCTGGTCCACGGCCGCCGTCCGACCGTCGAGTGCCACGCGGTCGAGGTGGGTCGGCCGCCCACGAGCCGGCTGGTCACGGTCGCCGACCTGGTCCCGGAGCCGGCTGCCGCCACGATCGCCGGTGAGGGGTCCCCGGGCGGCGGCTACTGGGGCGTGCTGCTCGTGATGGCGGTCCGCCTCGCCGGCGGCGACGACCGCCTCGCCATCTGACCCCGCCCCCCTCCCGAACTGGCGAATCGTCGGTGCGCCCGGCGCACCCTGGGTTCGCCGGTTCGAGAGGCCACCCCCCACCGATCCGAACTGGCGAATCGTCGGTGCGCCTGGCGCACCGTGGGTTCGCCGGA
>DATHSN010000461.1:0-4059 GCA_035464115.1 Acidimicrobiales bacterium
CACGGGGGCGTCGAACACGGCGGCCGACGACTGCAGCCAACGCAGGCCCTCGGCCCGCACGACGATCCCGAAGACCGGCCGCAGCGCACCGCCCTGGACCAGGTCGGAGGTGAGCCAGGCGACGTCGGGAGCGACCTCGTCGCGCCCCACCGGCGCGCCGTCGTGGGTGACGCCGCCCTGGTCGTCGAGCGCCAGCCACACGGCGTCGGGCGCGGCGGCCCGCAGCTCGGGGCCGAACTGGTCGAGCGCCGATGCCGTGAGGAGGATCCGGGGCGCGGTCACGTCGGGGGCGCGGGCGCCGCGGTGAGCCCGCCGAGGTGACCGGTGTCGTTGTAGCGGCGGATCACCCAGCGGTCGTCGGCGATCACCAGGTGGTGCAACGACCCGTTGTCGGCCCCGTTGAACGCGAACGGGCGGGCGCTGGCGGCGTGGGCGACCAGCGCGCCGATGACGCCACCGTGGACGAAGGCGGCCACGACGGTGTCGGGGTGCGCGGCGTGGATCCGCTCCACCGCGCTCTTGGTGCGGGCCAGCAGCGACGCGTTGGACTCGCCGCCGGGGATGGCGTCCCAGCGCTCCTCGGTGTGCATCCGGACCCACGCAGGATCCTGCTGGGCGGCGCGCACCCGGAACTCGCCACCCTCCCACTCGCCGAGGTGGACCTCGCGCAGCTCGGGCTCGACGATCGGCTCGAGCCCGAGGCGCGCCGCCAGCGGTGCCGCCGTCTCGTGGGTGCGACGCAGCGACGACACGTAGATGGCGCCGATGGGCTCGTCGGCGAGGCGCTCACCGACCCTGTCGGCCTGCCAGCGGCCCAGCTCGGAGAGCTCGGGATCGCCGTGGCCGTCGACGAGGGCGAACGCCTCGCCGGGACGGTGGGGGGCCGACTCGCCGTGGCGGACGAGGATGAGGTCGGTGGCGCCCGGCGGGCGGGCGAAGCGGACCTGGCGGTACTCGGCAGCGGCCATGTCGCTCCAGGGTGGGGACGGAGGGCGACGCGGACCCTAGCCAACGCCGGACCCTGCCGTGTCCGAGAGGGTCGCTAGCCTCGCCGGGTGCGCGGAACGTTCATCCGGTCCCTGGCGACAGGGCTCGTCGCGATCTGTGTGGTGGCGGCGGCGGTCGTCGGCGGGCCGTCCGCGGTCGTCGCCGACACGGGGCCCGACGCCGGCGCCGAGTCGGTCGCGGTCGACGGCCGCGAGCCACTCGCGTCGGCCGGTGTCGAGGGCAGCATCTACCGGCTCTACCTCGCCGTGTTCGAGCGGCCCCCCGACCCGGGTGGGTTCGACCACTGGGTCCGGGCGTATCTCGGCGGCACCTCGCTGCCCGCCATCGCCACGGTGTTCGCGGCGTCGCCCGAGTTCACGGCGACCTACGGCGACCTCGGCGACACGGGGTTCGTGCGCCTCGTGTATCGCAACGTCCTCCTCCGCGATCCCGATGCCGGTGGGCTGGCCCACTGGACGGCGAAGCTGGCCGAGGGCCGCTCGCGGGGGTGGGTGATGGTCGGGTTCTCCGAGTCACCCGAGTTCGTGGCCGCCACCGGCACCCCCGCTCCGGTCGCCCCGACACCTCCCGCGCCGCGCGCCGTCACCAGCGGGGCGTTGTGCATCGGCGACTCGGTGATGCTCGGCGCCTCGCCCGCGTTCCACGACATGCTCGGCGTGTGCGGGGTCGTCGCCGCCGCCGTGTCCCGGCAGATGACCGTCGGCGCCGACGTGGCCCGCGGTCACCTCGCACGCGTCGCTCCGCCCGCGGTGGTCGTGCACCTCGGCACCAACGGCACCGCGTCGGGCGTCGACGAGCTGCTGTCGGTGCTGCGCGACGTCGAGCGGGTGGTGCTCGTCGACGTGGCCACCAACGGCACCCGCAGCTGGGAGGTGCCGGTGTCGGCCGCGCTCGCCGCCGCCGCCGACCGCTGGCCCAACACCACCCTCGCCAGCTGGCGGTCGTGGTCGGCCGGCCAGCCGACCTGGTTCGCCGGCGACGGCATCCACCTCACCGCGGCCGGCGCCGACGGCTACGCCCGCCTCATCGCCGCCGCCCTCTCGTGACCCCGCGACGGACCCGACGTCGGCCGGCTCGCTCGGCTCGGCACACTGGACCGGTGAGCTCCATGTCGACGACCTCCACGGCGGCGCGGACCCGGTGGGCGGCGCTGGTGACCGCCGTGGCTCTCGTGGTGGCCGCGTGCGGCGGCGACTCGTCCCCCGGCGCGTCATCGGGGGCCGACACCACCGCGGCTCCGGCCACCACGACGGCGCCCACCACCGTGCCGCCCACCACCCTGGCGCCGACCACCGTGCCGCCGACCACCGTGGCCCCGACCACCGCGCCGCCCAGCGGCGACGGCCCCCTCGTCGGACCCGACGGGCGGCCCCGCACCTGGGAGCTCCACGTGCCCGAGGGCCTCGACCCGGGCGCCCCGCTGGTGGTGGCCCTGCACGGGGCAGGAGGCTCGGGTGCCGGCTTCCGGGCGTCGTCGGGCTACGACGAGCTGGCCGACGCCGAGGGCTTCGCCGTGGTGTTCCCCGACGCCATCGGCGTGCTCCCCACCTGGGACGCCGGCGGGTGCTGCCCTCCGGCGTCGCTCACCCGACCCGACGACGTCGGCTTCGTGGTCGCCCTGGTCGACCGCCTCGTCGCCGAGCTGGCGAGCGACCCCGATCGCGTCTACGTCACCGGTCACTCCAACGGGGCGATGCTCACCCACCGCCTGGCGTGCGAGACCGACCGGTTCGCCGCCGCGGTCGCGGTGGCGGGGTCCCTCGAGTGGCCGTGCGCCGACCCGCCCGCGGTGTCGATGCTGCAGATCCACGGGACCGCCGATCGCATCGTGCCCTACGACGACCGGGTCGAGGGCGTGTTCGGCATCGAGTTCACCCCGGCCCCGGTCAGCATCGAGCGCTGGTCGACGCTCCTCGGCTGCGACCCTGACCCGGTGATCGAGATCGACGGTGCGGTCACCACCTCGACCTCCACGGGATGTCGTGACGACGTCACGGTCGAGCTGAGGTCGATCGAGGGTGGCGACCACTCGTGGCCGCGTGGCGCGGCGCCGATCGACGCCACCGTCGCCGGGTGGGCGTTCCTGGCCGCCCACGCCGGCTGAGGGCCAGCCCCGGGGTGCGGCGGCTGGCAGGATGGGGCGTCGCCACACCAGGGGGTCACACGTGTCCATCCGCACCCGCGTCACCGACATGCTCGGCGTCGAGCTCCCGATCGTGCAGGCCCCCATGGGGTGGATCGCCCGGGCCCAGCTCGCGTCGGCCGTCTCGAACGCCGGCGGCATGGGGATCATCGAGACGTCGTCGGGCGAGCTCGACGCGGTGCGCGCTGAGATCCGCAAGATGCGCGACCTCACCGACAAGCCGTTCGGGGTCAACATCGCCCAGGCGTTCGTGCGCGATCCGGCCATCGTCGAGTTCGTGGTCGACCAGGGGGTGCGCTTCGTCACCACCTCGGCGGGCGATCCCACCCGCTACACGGCCCAGCTCAAGGACGCCGGGCTCACCGTGTTCCACGTCGTGCCCACCCTGAAGGGCGCGCTCAAGGCGGTCGAGGCGGGCGTCGACGGCCTGGTGGTCGAGGGTGGCGAGGGCGGCGGGTTCAAGAACCCCCGCGACGTGTCGGCCATGGTGCTGCTGCCGCTCGTGCGCTCGAAGGTCGACGTGCCGATCATCGCCGCCGGGGGCATCACCGACGGGCCCACCATGGCCGCCGCCTTCGCCCTCGGCGCCGAGGGGGTGCAGATGGGCACCCGGATGGTGTCGGCGGCCGAGTCGCCGGTGCACGACAACTGGAAGCAGGCCATCGTGGCCGCCGCCGAGACCGACACGGTGTTCCTGAACCGGTTCGCCAGCCCCGGGCTGCGGGCGTTGCGCACCGAGCGCACCACCCGCCTCGAGCGCGAGGAGGCGGTGTCGATGGCCGAGTTCGGCACGGCAACCGACCTCTACTTCGGTGGCGACATGGAGGCCTCGATCGCCCTCGGCGGCCAGGTGATGGGCCGCATCGACGAGGTCAAGCCCGTCGCCGAGATCCTCGCCGAGACGCTGG
>DATHSN010000462.1:0-5485 GCA_035464115.1 Acidimicrobiales bacterium
AGCGCGCGGTCGTCGGATGATGCGGCGCCGCCTCGGCGCGCTCGTCGTGGTCGTCGCGCTGGCGGGGGCGTGCTCCTCGGCGCCCGAGCCCGTTGCGCCCGAGGCCCTCGAGGTGTTCGGGAGCTACGTCGGCGCCGACGCGGTGGCGTTCACCGAGTCGCTCCGCAGCTTCACCGCCGAGACGGGGATCGCCGCGTACTACGTCGGCACGTCGGGCTTCGCCGAGGAGTTCGCCGGTCGCATCGATCGCGACGACCTCCCCGACGTGGTCCTGTTGCCCCAGCCCGGCTTCCTCCCCGACCTGGTGGCGGCCGGCGCGGTCGCGCCGCTCCCCGGCGACGTCGTCGAGCGGCTGCGTGGGGGCACGCAGCTCGAGAGCGGGATCGGGGTGGTCGACGGCGAGGTGGTCGGCGTCTGGTTCCGGGGCCTGGTGAAGAGCCTGGTCTGGTACCACCTGCCGACCTTCACCGAGCGGGGATGGGAGGTCCCGACCACCACCGCCGAGCTCGACGCGCTGGTGGCTCGTGCGAGCGACGCCGGGATCGTGCCGTGGTGCCTCACCGCGGGCGCGTTCGCCTCCACCGGGTGGGTGCTGAGCGACTGGTTCGAGGAGCTCCTCCTCCGCGAGAGCACCGAGGCCTACGACGCGGTCGTCGCCCTCGACTCGTTCGACCAGCCGGCGGTGGTGGCCGCGCTCACCGAGCTGCGCGACCTGGTCCGCACCCCCGGGTCGGTCGCCGGGGGACCGCGCCGGGCGCTCTCGGAGCTGGTCGAGGACGCCCAGGCTCCCATGTTCGGCGACCCGCCGGGGTGCCTCCTGCACCGTCAGAGCGCGGTGAACGAGACCTGGCTCCCGGCGGGCGTCCGGGTGGGCGTCGACACCGATGTGTTCGCCCTCCCCGGCCCGACCGCGGCGGCGCCGCTCCTGGTCGGCGGTGAGCTGGCGGTGGCGTTGAGCGACGCCGACGAGGTGGCCCCGCTCATGCGGTGGCTGGCCGACCCCGCCGCGCTGACGCCGTTCGAGGGCACCGGCGGGTTCCTGTCGCCGCTCGGTGACCTCGGCGCCGGTGGCGACGACCTGGAGCGCCGCCAGCTCGACCTGTTGGCCGAGGCCGGGGTCGTGCGCTTCGACGCCAGCGACCTCCTGCCCCCGGAGCTGGGCACCACCCTGCTGTGGCAGGCGCTCGTCGACCTGGCGGGGGGGAGGGCCAGCGTGGCGCAGGTGGTCGACCGCCTCGAGGCGGCCCGCCTCGACTGGCTCGCCGAGCGCCCCTGAGCACCCGGACCATCGCGCCGGGCCCGTTCCCCCGCCCGGCCACGACCTGGGGTGCTCGCAACGGATACCGTCCGTCGCCATGGCCACGACTCCACCCCTCTGGGAGCGCGCGCCCGAGGACGGGGCCGGCCGCCTCGACGGCGAGCTCGTCCGCCAGCGCCTGATCGACCGCATCGCCGAACGCTGGAGCGTCCCCGTCGTGGTCGTGGAGGCGCCGGGCGGCTTCGGCAAGTCCGTCGCGCTGTCCCAGTCGATGCGCGACAACCTCGGCGACCCGACCGGGCTCGACGTGCACGTCCCCTGCCGACCTCCGGAGCGCGACGCGTCCCGGCTCGCCGGCCGGATCCTCGAGCTGCTCGAGGTCCCGACGCCGACGCTGGGCGGCGGCCCCGACGAGCTGGCGTCGGTGGTGGTCGACGCGCTGGCCCACTGGTCGCCCACGCCGGTCTGCGTGGTGCTCGACGACCTCCACCACCTCGACGACTCCGACGACGCGGTGGCGTTGCTCGCGGCCGTCATGCGGGCGCTGCCCACCAACGCCCACCTGGTGCTGGCCGGCCGGCGCATCCCCGCGCTGCCCCTCACCCGCCTGCGCGCCGCCGACCAGCTGGTCGAGATCGGCCCCGACGACCTGGCGTTCGACCGCTCCGAGCTCGACGCCCTCGCCGGGCGGCTGGGCGCCGACCCGGCGGTGCTCGACACGACGGTCGGCTGGCCCGCGCTGTCGCGGCTGGCGCTGGTGGTGGGCGCCACCGCGCCCATCGACTACCTCATGGAGGAGGTCGTCCACGGCCTCGCCCCGCACATGCGCGCCGCGCTGGCCGCCGCGGTGCTGGGCCGGCGGGTCGACGACGCCATGCTCCGGGCGGTCACCGGCGCCGACGTCGGCACCCGCGACCTGCTCGCCGCGGTGCCGCTGGTGACGCTCGACGGCCAGGGCGCCGCCGTGGCCCACGACCTGTGGTCCGAGGTCCTCACCCGATTGCTCGAGCCCGACGACCTGCGCGCCCTGGCGGTGGCGGTGT
The DNA here is from genome assembly GCA_035464115.1 of Acidimicrobiales bacterium. Classification (GTDB taxonomy): domain Bacteria; phylum Actinomycetota; class Acidimicrobiia; order Acidimicrobiales; family SKKL01; genus DATHSN01. Next base: position 2,302 of record DATHSN010000462.1, read on the forward strand.
CGGGGTGGCACCTCGCCGGCGGCCGCCACGAGGAGGCCATCGACGCCGCCGCGGCGGTCGCCGCGTGGGACGCGGCGCGCGCCGCGGTCCTCGGTGCGTTCGGTCAGGGCGACGCGGAGCTCTCCACCGCCCGCACCGCCCGCTGGTTGGCCCGCTTCCCCGACGAGCAGCTCGACGAGCCCGAGCTGCTGTTGCTCCGCGGCGCCACCCGCCGCATGGCCGGCGACGCGACCGGCTGTCACGAGGACCTCGATGCCGCCATCGCCGAGTTCACCGCCCGCGACCACCTCGACGGTCGGGTCGCGGCCGAGCTGGAGTCCGGGATCGCGGCCTGGGAAGCCGGCGACCTCACCCGCATCATCGACCAGGTCGGCCGGGCCGACGCGCTCGCCACCCGGGGCGTCGACGCGGTGCGCTGGACCTCGGCGCTCGCGGCCGCCGGGTTCGCCGACCTGTCGGGCGACGCCGCCGGGGCGCTCGCCCACCTCGACACGGTCGACGTCGACACCATGCCCGAGCCCATGGTCCGCCTCATGTGGCGCTGGATGACGTTCATGTGCATGCTCGTCGGCGACACGGGGCGCTCGGTCGAGATCGCCGAGCAGCTCTTCGAACGCGAGCCGACCGAGCCGATCCGCCTCATCGTCGGCACCGCCCGCTGGTTCCACGGCGATCCCGAGCCCTTCCGGGGCGACGTCGCCACCGACCCCATCGCCCGGTTCGACAACGCCCGCGACGACATCCAGGCCGCCACCGTGAAGGCCGTCATCGACGCGTCGGTGGGGACGGCGATGGACGTCACGCCCCTCGCCGCGATCCAGGGCGACCGACCCCGCGACCGCACCCGCTACCAGCTGGCGCTGGCCGCGTCGCAGGTCGCGGCCGGCGACGAGGCCGGTGCCCGCCGGGTCGTCGACGGCCTCGCCGACGACCCGGGCGTCGACGATCCCCAGTGCTGGGGCGAGCTGGTGCGGTTCGCGTCGCTCGTCTACCCGCTCTCGGAGCGCGTGGCCGTAGCGCTCGACGCCCGCGACCTCGGGCCGACGCCGAACCGACGCCGCGAGCTGGCTCGGCTGCTCGTCGCGGTCCGCCGGGGCGACCCGGTCGACTGGTCGACGATGCCGGCGCCTCCCCAAGTGCTCACCGGACTGCCCCTGCGCTGGTCGCTCGAGCTGGCGGCGGCCGCGGCCGCCGCCGGTCGCCCCGAAGGGATCGAGCTGGCCGAGTACCTCGTCGACTACGTCGGGCCCCCTGCGCTCGACCTGCTCCGCGACGGGGTCGGCGCCGCCGCGCCCGGAGTCGACGTGCTCCTGGCCGCCATCCCCGCCCGGCCGACCGCCCCGGTGTCGATCACGGTGTGCGGTCCGCTCGCGGTGCACGGGGTCGGCGACGCGGTCGACGAGCTGCGCCGGGCCCGGGTGCGCGAGCTGTTGGCCCTGCTCGTGCTGCGCACCGAGGTCGACGCCGACGAGGCGGTCGGACTGCTCTGGCCCGGCCTCGACCCGGCCAACGGCCGGTCCAACCTCCGCACCACCTTGCGGTACCTGCGGCGCCTCCTCGAACCCGACCGCCGGGGCGGTCAGCCGTCGTTCCACGTGCGCCGCCACGGCGACCGGATCCGCCTGGAGCCGAGCGAGTGGCTCGCCGTCGACGTGCGCGACATCCGCCAGCGGTTGCGCCGCGGCCGTGAGCTCGAGCGGAGGGGCTGGCTCGCCGAGTCGATCACCGAGCTGGCCGCCGCGGTCGACCAGTGGAGCGACGAGACGTTCGTCGACCTCCGCCACCACCCCGACCTGACGGCCGAGATCATCCACCTCGATCTCGAGCTCGAGGACGCCGCCGCCCGGGTCGCCGAGTGGGCGCTCGCCCAGGGCGACCGCGATCGGGCCGAGCAGGTCGCGGAGCGCCTGCTCGCCCACGACCCCTTCGCCGAGCGGGCCCACGCCGTGGTCATCGGCGCCCGCCTGGCGCGCGGCGACCTGGCGGCTGCGGCGGCGGCCGCGCGTCGCTGCACGTCGGCGCTCGACGAGCTGGGGGTGGGGCCCGACCCCCGCACGGCGATGCTCCTGCGCCGCCTCGAGCGACTGGGTGTCCGACCGGGCCGGTCGTGACCCGAGCGGGCGTGGTCGGCCCGCTCAGGCCATCGCGGCGCGCAACCGGCGGCGGGCGCGGTGCAGGATCACCTTCGCGTGGTTCGGGGTCACGCCCAGGGCCTCGGCGATCTCGGTCGGGCCGAAGCCGAACTGCGCGACGAGCGTGATGGCCACGACGTCGCGACGTGAGCAGCCGTCGAGGGCACCGCGCACCTCGGCCGCCAGATCGATCAGGTCGACGAGCTCGTCGGGCCCGGGGTCGGTCGACTCGGTGAGGTCGAGAGCCAGCGCATCGTCGGTGGTGAGCACGGGACGACGCCCCACCGAGCGGGCGTGGTCGATCACCACGTGCCGGGCGATCTGGAGGATCCACGCCCGGAACCGGTGCTCGTCGCGCAGCGATCCGAGCCGCCGCCAGGCGGCGACGAACGTCTCCTGGGTGAGGTCGGGGACGTCGCTGGCGTTGCGGGTCTGGGTGCGGATCACGCCCTCCACCGAACGTCGGTAGCGCCGGTGGAGCTCGGAGAAGGCCGCCGCGTCGCCGGCGCGGGCCTGAACCACGAGGTCGGCCTCGTCGGGTGCGGTGACGGTCACGACGACCCCCCGCTGCGGTCCCGCAGCGTCGCTGCGCCCGGTGAGGCGGTGACGACGATGGCGGTGAACGCCACCAGCAGGATCAACGCCGCCGCCGCACCCCCGGGCCCGGCGCGGTCGGTGAGCGGCTCGACGACGGTGACGGCCACCTCGGCGACCGTCGTGTCGTCGCAGCGGACCTCCACCACGTGGTCGCCGACGGCGAGATCGACGGTGTCGAGCTCGCCGCCCGTCCGCTCGCCGCCCGCGATGCCGACCGACACGGTCCCGGCACAGTCGATGCGCACCGGGACCTCGCCACCGCGCACGACGGTGACCGCCACCGTGTCGGCCTCGATCACGGGATCGGGCTCGGGCTCGGGGTCGGGGTCCGGTGGTGGGCTCGCGGCCGGGGCGGCGGCCTCGGCCTCGGTCTCGGGATCGGGCGGGGGCGCCGGGTTCGGGTCCGGGTTCGGGTCGGCGGGCACGGGGGTCGCGGCGGGGGGCGGGACGGGGCT
>DATHSN010000463.1:0-6271 GCA_035464115.1 Acidimicrobiales bacterium
CACCTCGACGCGGCGCGCCGCAACCTCGACCTGCTCGCCGAGCACGGCATCCACGCCGTGGTGGGCACCACTGGGTTCGACGACGCCGACGTCGCCCGCTGGCACGAGCGCTTCACCCGCAGCAACTGCGTGTTCGCCCCCAACTTCGCCATCGGCGCAGTGCTGATGATGCGCTTCGCCGAGATGGCGGCGCCCTGGTTCGAGACCGCCGAGGTCGTCGAGTACCACCACGACCAGAAGGTCGACGCGCCGTCGGGCACCGCGATGCTCACCGTCGAGCGCATGGCGGCGGCGTCGGGGGAGTGGGCCGACGACCCCACCCGCACCGAGGTGGTGGCCGGGGCCCGCGGGGCCGAGGGCCCCGGCGGCATCCACGTGCACTCGCTGCGGATGCGCGGCATGGTGGCCCACCAGGAGGTGCTCCTCGGCACCACCGGCCAGACGCTCACGATCCGCCACGACTCCTACGACCGGTCGAGCTTCATGCCGGGCGTGGTCCTCGCGGTGAAGCGCGTGGCCGACCGGCCCGGCATCACCATCGGGCTCGACGCGCTGCTCGGCGTGTAGCCCGCGTCGGTCGAGGCGCCGGGCCTTCCCGATCCCGGCTCGCGCGGGGCCTCCGTCGCACCCGTGTGATCGGTCACGTCTGCGCCGTTCGCGCTCCGTTCACGTATCGGCGCGCCCGTGCGAGGGCACGGACTCCGTGTCGCACGCCACGGCGACCAACAGTTCGCGACCAGGTCGGAGAGGACTCAATGCGCGTCGGCGTAGTCGGATGTGGGTACTGGGGATCGAAGCACGTGCGCGTGCTCTCGTCGGTCCCCGAGGTGGAGCAGGTGGTGATCATCGAGCCCGATGCTCGACGGCGCGACGAGCTCGGGCGGGCCTTCCCGGGCGCACGTCTGGCCAGCTCGCTGGCCGAGGGCCTGCCCCAGATCGACGCGGTCGTCGTGGCGACGCCGGCGCGGACCCACGCGCACCTCACCCGGATCGCCCTCGAGGCCGGCAAGCACGTGCTCGTCGAGAAGCCCATGGCCACCTCCACCATCGAAGCCGTCGAGCTGGCGAACCTGGCCGGCGAGCGGGGTCTCACGCTCATGGTGGGGCACACGTTCGAGTACCACGAGGCGGTCGCCACCCTGCGCGGGATGATCGACGCCGGTGATCTGGGCGAGCTGCTGCACTTCAACTCGGCGCGACTGAACCTCGGCCTGTACCAGCCCGACGTGAACGTGGTGTGGGACCTCGCGCCCCACGACCTGTCGATCATCAACCACCTCGTCGGTGGCGCGCCCAAGACGGTGACCTGCTGGGGTCGGGCCCACGCGGGCCACGACGTCGAGGACGTGGCCTACCTGCACCTCGACTACGGCGACGTGACCGCACAGGTGCACGTCAGCTGGCTCGATCCGGTGAAGGTGCGGCGGCTCACCGCGGTCGGCACCCGCAAGATGGTCGTCTACGACGACATGGCGGTCGACGATCCGATCCGGATCTTCGACAAGGGCCTCGACTCGTCGGGCGACGGTCGCCCGGCCTATCGCCACAACGGCAGCAGCGCGCCGGCGGTGCGCGCCGGCGAGCCCCTCGCGGTCGAGGACCAGCACTTCGTCGAGTGCGCCATGCTCGGCCTCACGCCCCGCACCGGAGCCGCGAGCGGCATCGCGGTGACGGCCACGCTGGAGGCGGCCGAGTGGTCGCTGCGGCGGGGGCGCCCGGTGGCGATCGAGGAGGTCTTCGAACCGGCTGATCTGCTGGTGCTGCCGCCGACCCCGGTGGGTGGCGGTTGATGGCCGTCCGCATCCCCTTCCTCGACCTCGGCGCCATGCACGACGAGATCCGCGACGACCTCGACCGCGTCTGGACCGACACGGTCGACCAGTCGGCGTTCGTCGGTGGCGACGCGGTCGCTCGGTTCGAGGCCGAGTTCGCTCGGTACTGCGGGGTCGGGCACTGCGTCGGTGTGGCCAACGGCACCGACGCCCTCGAGCTGGTGCTCCGCGCGCTCGCCGTGGGTCCCGGCGACGAGGTGGTCCTGCCGACCAACACCTTCTTCGCCACGCTCGAGGCGGTCCGCCTGGTGGGGGCCCGGCCGGTGCTCGTCGACGTCGACCCGGCCACGTTGTTGATGCGCGTCGACGCCGCCGAGGCGGCGATCACCCCTCGCACCGCCGCCGTGATCGCCGTGCACCTGTTCGGCCAGACCGTCGACCTCGACGCCTTCGCCGACCTCTCGGCCCGCACGGGTGTCCCGCTCATCGAGGACGCCGCCCAGGCCCACGGCGCCCGCTGGGACGACCGGGTGGCCGGCTCGGCGGGGATCGCCGCGTGCTTCAGCTTCTACCCCGGCAAGAACCTGGGTGCGCTCGGCGACGGTGGCGCCGTCGTCACCGACGATCCCCGACTCGAAGCGGTCGTGCGCTCGTTGGCCAACCACGGGCGCGACCCGACGTCGGCCCGCGGGCACGGCCGGGTCGGTCGCAACAGCCGGCTCGACGGACTCCAGGCCGGTGTCCTGTCCGCCAAGCTGGGTCATCTCGACGCGTGGAACGCGCGTCGGCGCCAGATCTGGGATCGCTACACCGCCGCGCTGGCGGGCACGGCTGCCGAGCCGGTGCGCCAGAGCGCCCGGGCCACGTCGGTGCACCACCTGGCCGTGGTGCGGGTGCCCGAGCGCGACGAGGTCCGCCGCCGGCTCGCCGAGTCCGGCATCGCCACCGGCGTGCACTACCCGGTGCCGTGCCACCGGCTCCCGCCGTTCGGGCCCGACGAGCACGTGCCGCTCGCGGTCGCCGAGCGGGCGGCCGGCGAGATCCTCTCGCTGCCGATGTACCCGCAGCTGTCCGACGGCGACGTCGACACGGTGGCGGCGCGGCTGACCGAGGTCCTCGGCGAGGTGCGGGAGCGCAGCGGTGTCAGCTGAGGTGCAGGTCGGATCCGGCGTCGTCGACCCGGGCGTGGTGGTGGGCTACGAGCCCGGACGCCCGGTCGAGCGCGGCCTCCGGCTCGGAGTCGACCACGTCCTGCGCAGCGGCACGGTGATCTACCTCGGGTCGCGCATCGGCGACCGCTTCCAGACGGGTCACAACGTGGTGGTCCGCGAGCAGGCCGACATCGGTGACGACGTGTCGGTGTGGACCGGCTCGGTCGTCGACTACGGCGTGCGCATCGGCGACGGGGCGAAGATCCACACGAGCTGCTACGTCGCCCAGCACTCCGAGATCGGCCCCGGCGCGTTCCTCGCGCCCGGCGTGGCGTTCGCCAACGACCTGTACCCGGGCGACGAGGACTCCGCCGACCTGATGCGCGGCCCGGTGATCGGCGCCGGCGCGCAGATCGGCGTGAACGTCACCGTCCTGCCCTACGTGCGCATCGGCGAGGGCACCATCGTGGGCGCCGGGTCGGTGGTCACGCGCGACCTCCCCGCCGGGGTCATCGCCTACGGCAACCCGGCGCGCCCTCACGGCGAGGTCGATGCCCGGATCCCCATCGGGGAGCGCGCACCGTTCGACGGGACGGTCGACCGATGATCGACCCCCAGATCCGCCCCGACCCCGAGACCTCCGCCGATGCCGTGCGCGCCCCCGGGGTGCTGCCCCGCCGGACCCCGGTGACCACGCGCGCCATCGACCTGGTGGTGGCCACCACCATGGTCGTGGTGCTCTCGCCGCTGATGGCGCTGGTGGCGCTCGCCGTGCGGCTCGAGAGCCGCGGACCGGCGATCTACCGCGGCGCCCGGCTGGGCCGTGGGCGCGAGCCGTTCACCGTCTACAAGTTCCGCTCGATGCAGCACCAGGCGTCCGACGACGCCCACCGTCGCTACGTCCTCGAGCTGTTGAGCGACGGTGGCGGTGACGATGTCGACCCCGATCGCACGGTCGCCGATCGCACGGTCGCCTTCAAGCTCGAGGGCGACCCCCGGGTGACCCGGGTCGGCCGGTTCATCCGGCGCACGACGCTCGACGAGCTGCCGCAGCTGTTCAACGTGATCCGGGGCGACATGAGCCTGGTCGGGCCGCGCCCCGAGGTGCCCTACGCGCTCGAGGCCTACGAGCCGTGGCACCACGAGCGGTTCGCGGTGCGCCCCGGCCTCACCGGGCTGTGGCAGGTGTCGGGGCGCGGCGACCTGTCGCCGCGCGACATGCTCGCCCTCGACGTCGAGTACGCACGCCGTCGGAGCATCGCGCTCGATCTGCGGATCCTTCTCCGCACCATCCCCGCCGTGCTCGCGGCCAGGGGAGCGAGCTGATGTCCGAGCCCGCCGTCCTCCCCACCGTGAGCGTCGTGCTCGCGACCTACGACCGTTGCCACCTGCTGGCCGAGCACCTGCCCGTGCTGCTCGCCGACCCGGCGGCCACCGAGGTGATCGTGGTCGACGACGGGTCGAGCGACGACACCGCCGCGCTCCTCGCGTCGCTCGCGACGACGCACCTGAACCTGGTGCCCGTCACGATCCCCAACTCGGGGACGGACGTCGCGCGTCGCACCGGAGTCGAGCGGGCCAACGGCGAGGTGGTGCTCCTGCTCGACGACGACGTGCGTCCCTCCGAGGGGCTGGTGACCGGCCACGCCACCCGCCACGCGGCCGAGACCGGGATCGTGCTGGTGGGCTACATGCCCACCGAGCTGCCGGCGCGGCGGGCGCCCGGGTCGTTCGCCACCGAGCTGTACGCCCGTGAGTACGAGACCGTCGTCTCGCGCTACGAGCATGATCCGACCACCATCCTGCGGTCGTTGTGGAACGGCAACGTGTCGATCCGGCGGGGGGACTACCTGCGCGCCCACACCGGCGCCCGGTGGCCCCACGCGGGCTACCACGAGGACGCGAACCTGGGCATCGCCTGCGAGCGGGCGGGCCTGGTGGGCCGGTTCGATCGGACCCTCCTCGGCGCCCACCGCCACCGCGTGTCGCTCGGCACGTTCCGGAGGACGGGACGGCGCATCGGCTACGGCAACCGTGAGCTCCACGAGCGCCATGGCGACATCCTCGGGCCGTACGATCCCGACCACGGTCTCGAAGGTCTGGGTCCGGCGTTGCGCCGCCTGGTCGCCGCCGCCGATCGGCCGGCGCGGGGGCGGGCTCTCGCGGGTGCGCTGCACGCGGTGACCCTCGGCGCGGGTCACCTGCGTTGGTGGTGGCTCGAGCGTCGGGCCGGGCAGCTCCTGCGCCGGGTGGAGATCCGCCGGGGGGCCCGTCGGTCGGCGACCTCGGTGGCCCCTGGAGACGGCCGCGCCGATCCGGTCGGCTGGCCGGCATCGCAGGCGTCGTGATGCGGGCGCGCACCGCGCTCGTCGTGGTCGCCGCGCTCGCCATGGTCGCCGGCGGGATCGCGGTGGCGTGGTGGACCACGGCCGATGACACCGCGTCGAGCCGTCTCTCGGTCGAAGGGGCCGATCTGGTCGACGCGTCGGGTGAGCGCTTCGTCATGCTGGGCTCGACCCTGTACGCGTTGCCCTTCTACCTGAGCGGGGACTGGACCGACGGTGGCCTGAGCGAGGAGACCCGCCGCATCTCGGCGAACCTCGAACCGATCCTCGACCGGATGGTCGACGAGGGCCTCAACACCGTCCGCATCCCGCTCGGGACCGAGGCCTGGGAGAGCGACGCCTACGCCATCACACCCGACGAGTGGCTGGACCGCGTCGAGCGGATCACGGTGGCCGCCGCCGAGCGGGACATGTACGTCATGGTCGCGTGGTGGGACGCGGCCCAGTGGGGACAGAGCTGGCCCGAGCGACACGAGGAGTCGTTCCCGATGATGCGGGCGGTCCACGAGCGGGTCGGCGGCTACGACAACCTCGTCGTCGAGCCGATGAACGAGCCGAACCGGGTGTCGTGGGAGGAGTGGCGCACCGCGACGTCGAGCACCATGCGGTTCTGGCGGGAGGACCTCGGCTACGACGGCCCCCTCGTCATCAACACCCCCGGGTGGTCGTGGACCTTCGACCCGAACGAGGCCGACCGGATCACCGCGCTCGACGCCGAGATCCTCGGGGAGCCCAACGTGGCGTTCGCCAACCATCGCTACGCCAACGACAACGACTGCTTCTGCGGCGACGAGCGCGACACGTGGGTCGACGAGGTCGGCCGCTACATCACCGACTACCCGATGCTCGTCACCGAGATCGGGAACTTCAACGGCGACTGGGAGCCCGAGCCGCGGTGGGTCGACCAGTTCGCCAGCCACCTCGTCCGCGACCGCCTCCCTGACGGGCTCGACGGCATCCTCGTCTTCACCTGGCGGTGGAGCGATCCGATCACGATGACCGA
>DATHSN010000464.1:0-1980 GCA_035464115.1 Acidimicrobiales bacterium
TCCACCCCGGGACCTGACCGTCGGGGCGCCGCGGCGCCCCGCCTGCTCAGCGAGCGTCGCGAGCCGCGTCGACCGCGGCGGCCACCTGGTGCAGCGCCGCGCCCGCGGCGAGCAGCCCGGCGCGGTCGACCGGGTCGACGAGGTAGGCCCGCACCCCGGCCACGTGGGTGGGCACCGCCTCCTCGAGGCGGGCGAACCCGGTGTCGGTGAGCACCGCGAACCACCCCCGCTTGTCGGTGGCGCACGGCTCGCGGCAGACGAGGCCGGCCGCGCTCAGGCGGTCGATGCGATGGGTGAGGCGGCTGCGGGTGAGCAGCGCCGCGTCGGCGAGCTCGGCCATGCGCAGCCGCCGGCCCTCGGCCTCGCTCAGATGGACCAGGATCTCGTAGTCGGCGAGCGAGAGGTCGTGGTGGTGGCGCAGGTCGTGGTCGAGCTGGTCGACCAGTCGGACCGTGCCGCCGAGCACGGCGCGCCAGGCGCGCTGCTCCTCCGGATCCAACCACCGCACGTCGCCCACCCGCGGAGGATACCCCGGGAGGTCTCCGCCATGGTCGACCGCCCCTGGTGAGCCCGCTGGACGACGGTCAGGTCGAGCGCAACGTGAGCTGCTGGCGGTTGGTGATCCGGTAGCGCCGGTCGTGCTGCTCGATCCAGCCCAGCCGGATGAACGAGGCGATCGCCTTGTTCACCCGCTCCCGTGACGCGCCCACCATGCCCGCCAGCTCCTCCTGGGTGATCGGCAGCGAGAACTCGTCGGCGTCGCCCGCGAGCTCGAGGAGGCGCTTGGCGGTGCGCCCGGTGACATCGAGGAACACCGAGTCGGCCAGCGCGTCGTCGATGGCCCGCAGCCGACGGGTGAGCATGGCGATGACGTGCCACAGCAGCTCGGGGCTGCTCTCGTAGAGGTCGCGCACCGCTGCGTAGGGGATGGCCACCACCTGCGACAGCTCGAGGGCGCGCGCCTCGGCCGAGCGCCCCTCGCGGTCGAACAGGCCGAGCTCGCCGAACAGGTCGCCCCGCTCCATCAGCGCGACCACCGACTCGCGGCCGTCGACCGAGCGCTTGGCGATGGCGATGCGACCGTCGACCACCACGAACAGCTCGGTGGGCTCCTCGTCCTCGGCGAACAAGACGTCGCCGCGACGCAGCTCGCGGGTCTCGGCGACCGCGACGAGGCGATCGAGCTGGGCGGGGGGGAGATCGGAGAACAGCTCGACCTCGGAGAGGAACGCGGGTTCGACCATGGCGCCTCTCATGGTAAACGAGTGACCGCGGGCACCTCGACGGAACGCGTCGCGGCGGCCACCCAGGGCCCGACGGGTGGCATGCTGCCCCCATGGCGTTCCGCGTGGGGCAGGGCTTCGACGTGCACCCGTTCAGCGACGACCCCCGACGCCCGCTGGTCATCGGTGGGGTGGTGGTGGCGGGTGAGCGGGGCTTGGCCGGCCACAGCGACGCCGACCCGGTGGCCCACGCGTGCGTCGACGCCCTCCTCGGCGCGGCCGGGCTCGGCGACATCGGCGAGCTGTTCCCCGACACCGACGCCACGCTGGCCGGTGCCGACAGCCTCGTCCTGCTCGCCGAGGCGGTCCGACGGGTGCGCGCCGCCGGCTGGTCGCCGGTCAACGTCGACTGCGTCATCGTCGCCGAGGTCCCCCGGGTGGCCCCCCACAAGCCGGCCATGCAGGCGCGGCTGTCCGACGTGGTCGGCGCCCCGGTCACGGTGAAGGGCAAGCGGGCCGAGGGGCTCGGCGCCATCGGCCGGGCCGAGGGTGTCGCCTGCCTGGCCACCGCGCTCGTCAGCGGGAGCGATCAGTGAGCCCGGCGGGCGGCGGCGGTCGCGGCGGGAGCGGGCGGGGCGGCGGCGATCGGGGCGGCAGCGGTCGGGGTGGCAGCGGTGGACGCGGTCGGCCCGCGCCGGGACGCCGCGGCGGTGCACCGGCGTCGGGTGGGGGGCGCGGCGACGGTCGCGGGGGTGAG
>DATHSN010000465.1:0-6853 GCA_035464115.1 Acidimicrobiales bacterium
GGAGCGGTGCCACGGATCCCGAGGTCGAGGCGAAGCGACGGGTCCCCGGCCCTTCGCCCGGCCGCTCACCACCATGTACTCGGAGGCGTACCACCATGAACCTGCAGCCCGTCTGCGTCCGTTGCGATCACCAGGAGCCCCGTGGGCTCAACGACGTGCTCGAGCTGGACCATCCGTCGCCCGGCACCGTGCGGGCGCGGTTCTCGTGCCGGGGCTGCGGTGCCCCGGCGTTCAGCGAGCTGCGCCGGGCCGACATCGCCCTGCCCGCCGGCGGACACGTCGGTGAGGCCCGAACCGGCGCTGACCGGAGGGCGACCCCGTTGGTGGTCGTCATCGGGGCCCCGACCCGTCGGGCGGCGCGCCGCGCGCGACGCTCGATCGCTGCCTCGGGCCGCGTCGAGGTGCTGGTGGTGGCCGAGCGGGTGCCGGCCATGTCGTCGCACCCACGGATCGACCGGAGCCTCGGGTCGTCGACGTACGCCCCCGCGCTCGCCGCTCGCGTCGTCGACCGGACCCGCCCCCACGACGTGCACGTCGTCACCGCCGGCGAGGCCGAGCAGCGGATCGCCTCCACCGACGGCGCCGACGTGGTGCTGGTCGCCGGACCGGCGCCAGCCGACCTGTGGGTCCTCCGACGGCTGCGTCGGGCGATCAGCGTCGCGCCGGTGGCGGAGCTGGCGGTGGCGGAGCCGCTGTCGGGCCCCGTGCCGCCGGTCATCGACCTCACCGAGGGTCCCGAGGACCACGCCGAGGAGGAGCAGGTGTCAGCGGCGGTGTGAGCGCAGCGCCCGGCGCCGCGGTCAGGCGCCGGGCGCCAGCGCCCGGATGCTCTCGCGCAGGTCGACGCCGACGGGGATGACGGCGAGGGCCGGGGTGGTGACGCCGTTCTCGACGTAGCGGCCGATGTGCTCGCGGCAGGCCTCGGGGCTGCCGTGGACGATCAGGTCGTCGACCAGCGAGTCGGGGATGGCGTCGAGCGCCGCGGCGCGGTCGCCCTCCTTCCACAGGCGCCACATGTCGGCGAGCTGGTCGCCGCGCCCGAGCCAGTCGTGGAACGCGGCGTACACCGGGACGTTGAGGTAGGCGGCGATCATCCGCTTGGCGACGCCCATGACGGTGTCGCGGTCGTCGGAGGGGATCACGAAGATGCGCGCCACGATCTCCTTGTCGGCCCCGCTGCCCTCGCCGGCCTCGTGGACGATCGGGGCGACGGTGCGCACGTCGTCGGCCGACAGCCAGTTGATGATGGCGCCGTCGCCCTCGCGCCCGGCGAGGCGGAGCATGCCCTCGCGCAGGGCGGCCACGAGGATCGGCACCGGCTCGGGCGGCACCACGCCGAGGCGGAACGACCGCACCGAGAACCGGCCGTAGTCCTTGGTGACCTTCTCGCCGGTGAGGCTGTCGCGCAGGAACCGGACCATCGCCTGCACCTGCTGGTAGGGCGCCTCGAACGGGATGCCGTTCCAGCCCTCGACGATGACGTTCGACGACGACCCGATGCCGATGACGAACCGTCCCGGGGCCGCCTGGGCGAGCGAGCCGACGCTCTGGGCCATGCACGCCGGACCCCGGGTGTACGCGGGGATGATGGCGGTGCCGAGGCGCAGCGACGGGGCCCACACCGACGCCAGGGCGAGGGGCGTGAAGCCATCGGCGCCGTCGGACTCGGCCGACCACACGTCGGTGTAGCCCAGGTCGGGGAGCTCCTCGATCCACTCCCGCTGGGCGTGCAGCGGGAGTCCGCCGAACGGGATGGTCATGCCGTAGCGCTGCATCGGTGGGTCCCCCTGGTGGTCGTCTCGGCCCGATCGTAGGGCGTGCGATCACGGCTCTCGGGCGCCCCCGGCCCCGTCTCCCCGCCCCGCCGCCCCAGCTCCTCGCCAAACTGTCACACCCCCTGGGGATGATCTCTCCATGGAGACCACGCAGCTGGCGCTGATCACCGAGGAGCCCACCGAGTGGCGCCTCGACGACCACACCCGTGAGCTCGGCCGCAAGGGCATCGCCGAGGCCCGCCGGGCCGTGCAGGCCGCGCTCGCAGCCGAGCACGCCGAGCGGTCCGGCCGCCCCACCACGGGCCACCCCACCGCGGCCTAGCATCGCCCACCATGAGCGAAGTCGTCATCGTCGAAGCCGTGCGCAGCCCCGTCGGGCGGCGCAACGGCGGCCTGTCCACCATGCACCCCGCCGACCTGCTCGGCACCGTCCAGGCCGAGCTGATCCGCCGGGCGGGCATCGATCCCGCCGAGGTCGGCCAGGTGGTCGGTGGCTGCGTCAGCCAGGTCGGCGAGCAGACCTTCAACGTCGCCCGCACCGCCTGGCTCTCCGCCGGGCTGCCCCTGTCGGTCGCCGCCACCACCGTCGACACCCAGTGCGGCTCGTCGCAGCAGGCCACCAACCTGGCCGCGGCCATGGTGGGCTCCGGCGTGGTCGACGTGGCCGTCGCCTGCGGCGTCGAGGTCATGAGCCGGGTGCCCATCGGCTCGGCCATGCGCACCGACTTCGGCCGTCCCACCCCGGCCAGCTACTTCGAGCAGTACGAGATGACCTCGCAGTTCGAGGGCGCCGAGCGCATCGCCGACAAGTGGGGCATCAGCCGCGCCGACGCCGACGCGTTCGGCCTGCGCTCCCAGGAGCTGGCGGCCCGCGCCTGGGCCGAGGGCCGCTTCGAGACCCAGATCGTGGGCATCGACGCTCCCGACGTCGACGACGAGGGCAAGCCCACCGGCACCACCCACCGTGTCGAGCGCGACGAGGGCCTGCGCGAGACCTCCCTCGAGAAGCTGGCCACCCTCAAGCCGGTGGCCCGCGAAGACGGCGTGCACACCGCCGGCAGCTCGTCGCAGATCTCCGACGGCGCCGCCGCGGTGCTGATGATGACCCGCGAGAAGGCCGAGGCGCTCGGCCTCACCCCGCGGGCCCGGGTGCTCGACACCTGCAACGTCGGCGTCGACCCGGTGCTCATGCTCACCGGGCCCATCGACGCCACCCAGCACCTGCTGGCCCGCACCGGCTTGTCGATGTCCGACATCGCCGTCGCCGAGGTCAACGAGGCGTTCGCCTCGGTCGTGTTGGCGTGGGCCAAGGAGCTGAGCGTCGACATGGACATCGTCAACCCCAACGGCGGGGCCATCGCGCTCGGCCACCCGCTCGGCGGCACCGGTGCCGTCCTGATGACCCAGGCGTTGCACGAGCTCGAGCGAGTCGACGGTGAGCACGCCCTCATCACCATGTGCTGCGGTGGCGGGCTCGGCACCGGCACGATCCTCCAGCGTCTCTAGGGCCCTGGCGGTCGCCCTCGTCGCGGTCGGCGTGCTCGCCGGCTGCGCCGAGGGCGGCGGGTCCGCGTCCGCGCCGGGGGTGGCCACGGTGGTCGAGGTGGTCGACGGCGACACCATCCGCGTCCGCATCGACGGGCGCGTCGAGCCGGTGCGCCTGATCGGCATCGACACCCCCGAGACCCACCACCCCACCCGCCCGGTCGAGTGCTTCGGCGCCGAGGCCACGGCCCGCACCGCCGAGCTGTTGGCCATCGGCAGCGAGGTGCGCCTCGAGCGCGACGTCGAGCCGCGCGACCGGTTCGACCGCGTGCTCGCCTACGTGCACCGCGTCGACGACGACCTGTTCGTCAACCTCGCCCTGGTGGCCGAGGGCTTCGCGGTGGCGGGCTCGTACCCACCCAACCTGGCCCGCCAGGCCGACCTCGATGCCGCCGGACGACGCGCCCGGGCCGACGGCCTCGGCTTGTGGGGCGCCTGTGGCGGCCCCGACACCCCCGTCCAGCCGTCGGGCTGACCCGCCCTCGTCCCGGCCGACCCCGGTTCGGGTCGACCCACGAGACCCGCCGTGGGTCTCCCCGTCCGACGGCTCGCCGAGGCCGCTCGGTGCAGCACAGCCGGTAGCGTGCGGCTCGTGACCACGCTCGCCGAACGCCTGGGCTACGGCGCCGACGACCGCCTCCTCATCGTGAACTGCGACGACCTCGGCTCGAGCCACGCGGCCAACGTCGGCGTCTACGAGAGCCTGCGTGACGGCCTGGCCACCAGTGCCTCGCTGATGGTCCCGTGCCCGTGGGCCCGCGCCGCGGCGGCCACCTACCGGGGCGAGGACGTCGGGGTGCACCTCACCTTGAACGCCGAGTACGACACCTACCGGTGGGGGCCGATCACCCACGGTCCGTCGCTGGTCGACGGCGATGGCGGATTCCCCCGCACCGTGGCCGAGGTGTGGGAGCACGCCGACCTCGACGAGGTCCGCCGCGAGCTGCGCACCCAGATCGAGCGGGCGATCCTGTGGGGCTTCGACGTGAGCCACCTCGACTCGCACATGGGCACCCTGCAGCTGCGCCCCGAGTTCTTCGACGTGTACCTCGACCTGGCCGTCGAGTTCGGGCTCCCCGTGCGGCTCTCGGGCGCGTCATCGGAGCGGGCCATCGGGTTCCCGTTCCGGCGGCTGGCCGCCGACGAGGGCGTCGTGTTCCCCGACCACTTCGTGGTGGTGGGCAACGGCGTCGGGAGCCGCAAGGTCATCGAGCGCACCATCTTCGACCTGCGGCCCGGCGTCACCGAGGTCTACGCCCACCCGGCGGCCGACAGCGACGAGCTACGGGCCCTGGCCCCCGACTGGGCCAACCGGGTCGACGACCACCACCTGCTCTGCCACGACGGCGAGCTGCGGGCCATGATCCGCCGCGCCGGCGTGGTCCTGATCGGCTACCGCGAGCTCCGCGAGCTGCAACGCGCCGGCTGAGCGGGCGGGCCGGCCGGGTCACGCGTCGAGCCACACCGTGAGCAGCGGGGCCCGGCCCGGTCGGTCGATGTGGATCACCCCGTCGGGTCGGTACCCCACCGCCGTGAGGTCGGCGACCAGCGCCCGGGGCTCCTCGCCGGTGTTCGTGTAGGAGCTCACGATGAGGCGGCCGCCGGGCTCCATGCACCGGTGGAGGAGATGGCCGACCAGGTCGCCGAGGCGGGCCGGCGGCACCACGTCGTCGACCACGGTGACGTAGCGGAACCGCATCGGTGGGGTCCACGACATCACCGAGCCGGTCCAGATGCGCTCGGCGAGGCTCGGCAGCAGCGTCCGGGCGAGGTCGGCGACGGCGGGGAGCAGCTCGAGGCCGTGGGGCTCGATGGCGATCCCCCGCTCGGCCGCCCAGGTCGGCAGGGTGGCCAGGAGGTACCCGTTGGCGCAGCCGACGTCGAGCCAGGTGCCATCGGCGTCCATCGGCACCGCCAGGTGCTGGCGCTTGGCCCGCCAGGCCCCCTCCGACGGATCGGTGGACCCCGACCCGCCCGGCCCGGCGCCCGCGGCGACGTAGGCGGCCTCGAGCCGGGCCGCGGTCCGCTGGTCCCACGCACGTAGATCGCTCATCCCCACATGGTGGCGGCTCACCCGTCAGCATGAAGCTCCGTTCGGCGGGCGCCGTTCACCCCACCGGCGACTCGTTCACGGGGCTCGGGCAACGACAGCCGGCGCGACCCCACCGGTGCCTCGTTCACGGGGCTCGGGCCGAACTCCCGGCGTCACCCTGCCGGCACCCGCACGGGCCGGATCAGGCCGCCGGCTCGTCGGGCGGATCGGTTCCGGTGGTGGTGCGGGGCTCGGGGCGGTCGGTGGGTCTGTCGTCGCCGTCGACCGGCCGGGCTGGGGGCCCGGTACTGGTGGGGTCGCGGCGGCGGTTGGGGTGGTGGAGCGGGCAGGCCAACCGCCCGTGATCGGGGTCGGTGGAGCCCCCCTCGGCCCAGCCGGGCACGTGGTCGACCTCGCACCGGTCGGCGGGCACGTCGCAGCTCGGGTGCCAGCAACGACGGTCGCGGATCTCGACGGCGCGCCGGGCGCCGCCCACGAACAGCCGGGAGCGGCGACCCAGGTCGATGATGCGTCCCTCGGGGTCGAACACGGCGCGCTCGATGACCGCCTCGCTGAGGAGCGGGAGGAGCTCGCCGGGGGTGATGACCGTCCCATCGGCGAGCTCGCACAGCCGCCCAGCCATCGTCTCGTAGTCGACGTGGACGGTGACCAGCGGCCGGCGCGGGCGAGCGCCCTCGGGGACGCGCGCCGACCGGCGGGCCATCGCCACCAGGGCATCGGCCCACCGCTGGGCCGACGTGCGGGTGAGGTGGTCGGGGCGGATCGTGGCGTCGGCGCCGAGCCGCTGGCGGGCCTCGGCCCAGTCGGCTTCGAACAGCTGGCGCTCGATCCGGCGCAGCTCGCCGAGCACGATGTCGCCGGCGACCGGGTCGAGCCAGCTCTGGATCGATACGGCGCCGCCGAGCGTCTTCACCGCCGACAGGTGCCGCCGTTGCCGCCGCTGACGCGCATCCTCCTCGGCCTGCACATCGTCGGCGGCGTGGTGCCAGTAGGTGAGCGCGCGGGTGAAGTCGTCGAAGCGGAGCCGGCGAGCCTGGTCGACCAGCACCTGCTCGTCACGGGCGAACAGATCGGGCGCGAAGCGCTGCTCACGGGCGAGCAGGCCCACGTGCTGGCCGGTGAGCTCGCCGGCGGCGAACGCCGCGGCCACGAGCGGCATGTGGCGCAGGCCCCGGGCCAGGCGCACGTCGCGGTGGGACTCGGCCCCCGAGCGGTGGCACCGCCACGACACCCACCCACCCGCCGAGCGGGCCCGATCGACCGCCCAGACACGACGGGCGTCGAACGCCGCCAGCACGCCCAGCCGGGCCGAGTCGAGCCGATCGCGCGCCCGCTCGACCCGCTGCACCACCTCGGCCAGCTGGGCGTCGGTGAGCGACCCAGGTTCGAGCGCCGCGAAGGTGTCGACCGCTGCCTCCAGCCCCTCCACCTCGTCAGGCACCGCCGCTTCGCCCATGGTCCCAGTATGCGGAGGGGGTGT
>DATHSN010000466.1:0-13668 GCA_035464115.1 Acidimicrobiales bacterium
CGGCGGTCGCCCTCGGCGAGCGGGCCGCCGGTGTGGTCACCCTCGCCACGCAGGCCCCCGGGTGCGAGCGCGGCGACGAGCTGCGCTGCCCGGCGCTGCACGTGCACGGCGACGCCGACACGATCCTGCCCGCCATGTCGAGCCAGATGGTCCAGATGCTCACCGACGGCGAGCTGATGATCCTCCCCGGGGTCGGTCACCTGCTCGACGAGGCCGGCGCCGAGGTCCGCGACCGGCTCCGGGCCTGGGTGCCGGCCCGGTTCGCCGAGCACCGCAGCCGCGGCTGACGGCCGGTACCGTCTCGGCGTGCACGACGACCGGGTGCTGCTCGAGGAACGGATCGCTCGCGAGCTCGACGAGCGGGTGCGTCCCCGCCGCCACCGCCACGCCACCCCACTGCGGGTCGAGGCGTGGCACGCGCCCGGTGAGCCGGTCCCCCACCACGACGCCGTCGACCAGCGCTTCGAGCCGTTCGCCGTCGGCGGCCGCTGGGGCCGTCCCTGGGGCACCACCTGGTTCCGCCTCACCGGCGAGGTCCCCGACGGCTGGGCGGGCCCCACCCTCGAGGCCGTCGTCGACCTCGGCTTCCACGACGAGGGCGCCGGGTTCCAAGCCGAGGGGTTGGTGTGGCTCGACGGCGAACCGGTCCAGGGGGTGCACCCCCGCCGCACCGCCGTCCCCCTGCCCGAGCTGGCGACCGGCTCGTTCTCGCTGCTGGTCGAGGCCGCCGCCAACCCGATCGTCGGCCCGGGCTTCCGCCCCACCCCCATGGGATCGCTCGCCACCGCGCCCGACCGCCTGCTCTACCGCCTGAAGCGGGCCGACCTGGCGGTGCTCGACCCAGTGGTCGACGGGCTCGTCCACGACGTCGACGTGCTGCGCGGCGTCATGCGCGGGCTGGCGCTCGACGACCCCCGGCGCATCCGCCTCCTGCACCAGCTGGTCGCCGCCTTCGACCGCCTCGACCTGCACGACGTGGCCGGTACCGCCGCCGCCGCTCGTGACGCGCTCGCCCCTGCGCTCGCGGTGCCGGCCCGCCCGAGCTCGCTGCGGGTCGTCGCGGTGGGCCACGCCCACATCGACACCGCCTGGCTGTGGCCCCTGCGCGAGACGGTCCGCAAGTGCGCCCGCACGTTCGCGTCGGCGGTGCGGCTCATGGACGACGACCCCGACTACCGCTTCGTGTGCTCACAGGCCGTGCAGTACGCCTGGATGGAAGAGCGCTACCCGTCGCTGTTCGAGCGCATCGCCGCGAAGGTGGCCGACGGGCGGTTCGTGCCGGTCGGCGGCATGTGGGTCGAGGCCGACATGAACCTGCCGAGCGGCGAGAGCATCGCCCGCCAGATGATCCACGGGCAGCGCTACTTCGAGTCGCGCTTCGGCGTGCGCTGCGCCGAGGTGTGGATCCCCGACGTGTTCGGCTACCCGGCCACGCTGCCCCAGATCTTCCGGGCCGGCGGCGCCGAGCGGTTCGTCACCCAGAAGCTGAGCTGGAACCAGCAGAACCGCTTCCCGCACCACACGTTCTGGTGGGAGGGCGTCGACGGCAGCCGGGTGCTCACCCACTTCCCGCCGGTCGACACCTACAACGCCGAGGTCACCGGCGAGGAGCTGGCGTTCAGCGAGCGCAACTTCCGTGAGCACGCCTGGAGCGACTGGGCGCTCATGCCCTACGGCTACGGCAACGGGGGTGGCGGCCCCACCCGCGAGATGGTCGCCCGCGCCCACCGCGTCGCCGACCTCGACGGGGCGCCGCGCGTGGAGCTCGGCACGCCCGAGCGGTTCTTCGAGCACGTCGAGGCCGAGGCTGCGGCCGGTGCCCCCGTGCCGGTGTGGCGGGGCGAGCTCTACTTCGAGATGCACCGGGGCACGCTCACCAGCCAGATCGAGACCAAGGTCGGCAACCGGCGCTGCGAGCGCCTGCTGCGCGAGGCCGAGCTGTGGTGGGCCGCCGGTGGCGCGGTCCCCGACGAGGTCGCTGCCGAGCTCGACGCGCTCTGGAAGGCGGTGCTGGTCCAGCAGTTCCACGACATCCTCCCCGGCTCGTCGATCGCGTGGGTCCACGCCGACGCCGAGCGCGAGCACGCGCGGGTGGCGTCACGGCTGGGCGAGCTGATCGACGCGGCGGTGGCCCGCCTCGACCTCACCGGACCCGCCGTGCTCAACGCCGCCACCCACCCCCGACGGGCGGTGCTCGCGCTGCCCGACGGGCTGGCCGTGGCCGGCGACGGCCCCACCCAGCAGCTCGCCGACGGCGCCACCGCCGCGGTGGTCGAGGTGACGGGCAGCGGCCACGCCCCCCTGGTGGCGCGACCCGAGGCCGACGTCGTCACCGTCGACGGCTCGACGATGGCCAACGGGCGGGTGGCGCTGCGCTGGGACGACGACGGGGCGCTGGTGTCGATCTGCGACCTCGAGCGCGACCGCGAGGTGCTGCCACCGGGCGAGCGGGTGGCGCTCGAGCTCGCGGCCGACCACCCCGTGAACTTCGACGCGTGGGACCTCGAGTCGTGGACCCCGCCGCAGGGCGCGCCGCTCGATGGTCCGGCCACGGTCGAGGTGATCGACGCCGGCCCGTTGGTGGGCCGGGTCCGGGTCACCCGCCCGTTCGAGCGGTCCGTCGCCGTCACCGACTACGTGGTGCGGGCCGGCAGCGCCCGCGTCGACGTCGAGCTCGACGTCGACTGGCACGCCGACGAGCGGCTGCTGTCGCTGCGGGTCCCGCTCGACGTCCGCACCGACGCCGCCACGTGCGGCGTCCAGCTCGGGTGGGTGCGCCGCCCGACCCACCCGTCGAGCCCGTGGGACGCGGCCAAGTTCGAGGTCTGCGCCCACCGCTACGTCGACGTGTCCGAGCCGTCGTTCGGCGTCGGGGTGCTCACCGATGGTCGGTGGGGCCACGGCCTGTTCGACGGTGGGGTGCGGGTGTCGATCCTGCGGGCCACCAAGTACCCCGATCCCGACGCCGACCACGGCCGGCACCGCACCACCGTCGCCCTCCTCCCCCACGGCCCCGGTCTGCACGAGGTGCTGGCCGAGGCCGAGGCGCTCGACGTGCCCCTGCGCGTCGTCGGCGACGGCGAGCCGGCGACGGCACCCACGACACCCACGGCGCCGTCGGGCTCGGCGACGCCGGTCGTCGCCGTCGACCATCCCGGCGTGTGGCTGATGGCGGTGAAGCGGGCCGACGACGGCTCGGGCGACCTGGTGGTCCGGCTCCACGAGGCGGCGGGTGACCGGGCCCGCGTCACCGTGCGGCCGGGCGAGGCGCCGTCGCGGGCCTGGACCACGAACCTGCTGGAGGAGCGGCTGGCCGACGGCCCCGACCTGTCGGTGGTCGACGGCGGCGTCGTCCTCGACCTGCGACCCTTCGAGATGGTCACGCTGCGCCTGGGCGGCTGACGGGCTGCGGCCCCTCAGCCGGCCGGCGTCGCCGGATCCGTGCGGTGCTTGTTGCGGTACATGTTGCGATCCGCGTCGGCGAGCAGCTCCTCGGCACCGAGCCGGGGACCGTCGACCGCGGTGGCGACCCCGACGCTCGCCCCGATGTGGGCCACGCCACCCCCCACCCGGAACGGCTCGGCCACGGCCGCCGCCACCGCCAGCGCCATCTCGTCGGCGGTGGCGGCGTCGTCGTCCGCCAGGAGCACGGCGAACTCGTCGCCACCGAGGCGGGCCACGAGCGCCCGACCGCCGGTGACGTCCTCGATCCGGCGCGCCGTGCGCACCAGGACCTCGTCGCCGGCGCCGTGGCCGAGCAGGTCGTTCACCGGCTTGAAGCCGTCGAGGTCGATGTAGAGGACAGCTACCGGGCCACCGCCGGTGAGCGCGGCGTCGAGGTGGGCGAGGAGGCGGCGCCGGTTGGCCAGACCGGTGAGCTGGTCGTGGCTGGCCATGTGCTCGAGCGCGAGGCGGGCCTCGTGCAGCTCGGTGATGTCGTGGGCGGCGACGATGACCCCGGCGACCACCGGGTCGTCGAGCAGGTCGACGATCTCGAGGCGGTACCAGCGCTCGGCGCCGTCGCCGACGCGGGTGAGGCGGACGTCGACCTCGGCGGTGCCGGTCGGACCGACGCGGGCGCGACCCAGGGCGTCGATCACCGCCGCCGCGTCGTCGCGGTGGGCGAGATCGGCGAGCGGTCGACCCTCGATGCGCTCCTGGTCGTGGCCGAGCAGGCGGGTGAGCGACGATGACAACGTGGCGATCCGTCCGTCGGCGTCGCACACCACCATCACCGTCGGCGAGTGACGCAGGAGGACCTCGAAGCGGCTCGCGTCACCCGCCGCCACCTCGAGGCGACGGCGCTCGGTGACGTCGCGCAGCGCCAGCAGGATCATCGCGATCTCGGGGTCGGCGAGTCGATCGCGGCCCACCAGCTCGATCCACCGCCAGGTGCCGTCGCCGCCGCGGACCCGGGCCTCGATCGGGCGTCCGACGTCCTTCTCGGTCACCGTGCCGAGGGCGCCGAGCATGGCTGCGTGGTCGCCGGGGTGGACCAGATCGAGCCCGTTGCGCCCGATCCAGTCCGCCACCCGCCATCCGAGCATGCGCTCAGCGGCGGCGGAGGCGTAGCGCACGACGGCGCCGGCGTCGATGCCGATCAGCGCGTCGGGCGACGCGTCGAGCAGACGCCGCGGATCAGGGTCGTGGCCCTCGTTCACCCGCCTCCCGTCGGACGCTCACGCGCCGCGATGAGCAGGAAGTACCCATCGACGCCCGGCGCGGGCGCCATGAGGCTGCTCCCATGGTCCGACACCTCCTCCGCCTCCCTGCCCTCGCCCTCATCGTGCTGGTCGCCGCCACCGGCTGCGGCGACGACGGCCCGTCGGACTCCGACGCGGCCCGCGCCGAGGCCATCGCCGCCGCGGTCACCGACTCACCCGAGGAGCTCGTCTCCGAGCTCCTCGACGAGGACGGCGCAGGCGCCGCGTTCACCGACGAGGACGGTGAGAACATGGTCGCCGACGCCCTCGAGGGCGACGGCAACTCGTTCGGGATGAGCCTCGAGGGACGTGGCGGCGTGTTCGAGACGGCCTTCCCCGACCTGGCCGGCTTCGAGGTGGACGGCACCACCCTGCGCCTCGAGTTCGCAGACGGCGACCCCGAGCTCGATTCGATCTTCGACTGCATGGTCGCCGGCGCGTTCATGGAGGAGGGCGAGACGCTGATCGTCGCCTACCCCGGTGGCGAGGTCACCTGCGAGTAGCGCACGCCGCTCGCGGCCGCCGGCGCTGCGCCGGGTGGCCCCGTGTCGACGTGGACGGGCCGCCGCCGGTCATTCGGTCCCCGGTGGCGGTCCGTCCGCGCCGAGCAGGCCCCGGTCGGCGAGGGCGTCCCCGAGCTCGGCCCGGCCCGCGATCCCGAGCTTGCGGTAGACCCGGCTCAGCTGGTTGTCGACGGTGCGCACCGACACCCCCCGCCGCTCGGCGATCTCCCGGCTCCGCCACCGCGCCGCCGCCAGCCGGGCCACCTCGAGCTCGACCCCGTTGAGCACGGGACGGGCGGTGGACGCCGATGCCACCTCGAGCGACGGTGCCAGCGCGGTGACCCGCTGCTCGGCGCGCCGGGCGAGCGCGGACCGACCGGCCCGCCGGTGTCGTCGTGCCGCCTCACCCAACAGCTCGACCCCGCCGGGCACGAGGCCGACGGCCACCAGCCCCTCTCCGGCCGCGACGACGGCGTGATCGTCCCCGTCGGTGAGCGCAGCGGCCGCGGCGGCGACCGCGTGCACGACCCCGGCGTCGGCATCGGCGATGGCTGCGGCGGCGCTCAGCGCATCGGCCACGAGGGCAGCGCCCCCGAGCCGGATGGTGTCGAGCGCCGCCAGCGCGCCGAGGCAGACGTGGGTCGATGCGAGAGCGGTCACGGCGACAGCGGCGAGCGGGCCGGTCGCGTCGCGGCGGTGACCCTGCGCGGCGAGCGACCACGCCTCGGCGGAGCCCACCTGCAACGCCACGGTGAGATCGGCACGGGTCGCCGGCTCGATGGCGGCGAGGTGGGCCTCGGCCTCGGCCAGTCGCCCGAGCTGGGCGGCCGCCGTCGCCGCGACGGCGCGCGCAAGCGGGCCGAGGCCGGTGTAGTCGCGCCACGCCAGGTGCTCGAGGGCCCGGTCGGCGCGGCCGAGGGCGGCGGTCGGACGGCCGCGGTGCAGCTCGAGCAGCGCCAGCGCGGCCTCCCACATGCCGATGGGCTCGTCGCGCAGCGCATCGGCGCGGGCCAGCCCGACCTCGGCCAGGGACCGAGCTGATGCGGCGTCGCCACGGAAGGCGAACACCAGGTAGTGCGACAGGGCCAAGAGCTCCGCGGCGTGGGGCAGCTCGTCGCGGTGGTCCGCCGCCAGGACCAACCCCTCGGCGACCGCTGTCTCGGCCGCGGAGAGGCGCCCCGCCATGACGCCGAGCAGCGCGTCGGCCAACAGCAGGTTCAGCCGGGCGGCGCCCTCGGCCCCGTCGCCGTCGGACACGGGGGTCCGCACCTCGCCAGCCATGAGGCCCCACTTGGCGAGGTCGGCCTCGATGTAGGCCCGCCAACCCGGGTCGGCCACCGTCGCCAGCGCGTCGGTGGCGACCCCGACCGCGAGGTCGGGGCGCTGCCGGCGCACCGCGAGGTGCTTGGCCCACCGGCTCGCGGCGCGCGCCCGGTCCTCGTCGGGCCCCGCCCGCCCGACCAGATCCGCGAACGCCTCGTCCGCCTCGGCGAGCCGACCGAGGTCCGACATCGCGCCGGCCCGCAGCAGGTCGGCCTCGAGGCCGGCACCCGCCGTCAGGGCCGCGTCGGCCATCCGCAGCGCGAGGTCGTGGTCGAGCAGCCCCGCCGCACGTCGCGCCGCCTCGACCAGCTCCCCGGAGTCGATCTCCGTGCCGATCCCGAGGCGGAGATCGGTCGCCCGCAGGCGGTCCTCGACGTGGCCCCGGGCGAGCAGGACCTCTGCCGCCTCGCTCACCCGCCGTCGCCAGCGCGCCGGTGGGGCCAGGGCGCGGACGACGTCGGCGTGCAGCGGGTGCGACAGGCGGACGAGGGTCTCGTCGCCCACCACGTCGGTGCGCACCAGCCCATCCTCCTCGAGGTCGTCGACGACGGTCGGGTCGCCGACCAGCCCGACCAACGGCAGGGGCTGACCGGCCGCGAGGAGCTCGACGACCTCGCGTCGCGGGCCGCGGAGCGATCGGAACCGCTCGGCGAGCAGATCGACGAGCACGTCGCCGACCACGGGCCCCACGAGGCGGATCCCGTGCGGTCCGTCCTCGAGGCGACCCGCGGCGTGGCTGGCGGCGAGGAGCTCGCCGACGAACAACGGGTTCCCGCCGGCCGTCTCGTGCAGGACGAGGGCCGACCCGGGATCGAGGGTGCGGCCGAGCACGACCTCTGCCACCGCATCGGAGGCCGTTCGGTCGAGCGGCGGCACCGGTCGGACCCATGCGAGCTGGTCCCTGACCAGCGCGCCGAGGGCGTCGGGGAGCGCCTGGCCGTCCCGGGCCGTGAGCACCGCTCGCACCGCCGGCTCCCTCAGCACCGTGGCCAGCGCCACCGCCGATGCCGCGTCCAGGGCCGGCACGTCGTCGACCACGATCACGAGCGGGGTCGATCGCTCGGCCACCGCACGGCGGAGCCCCGCGAGCAGGGCGACCGCCTCGCCCTGCGCGGGATCCACGTCGAGCGCGACCAGCAGCGGCACCAGCGCTGCGAACGGGATCGCCGCCGAACCCGGATCGGCACGCACCATCACCGGGGGCGATCCAGCGGTGCCGGGAGCGATGCGACGCGCCAGGTGCCCGGCCACGTGCTCGGCGAGGCGTGACTTGCCGATGCCCGCAGGCCCGGTGAGCAGCACCGCTCTCGCTCGTCCCCCACCGGCGAGGCCGCCGACGAGCTCGTCCGCCAGCTCGTCTCGGCCCACGAGCGGCCCGTCTCGGTGGTTCACGGTCCGCGGACACTAGCGGCCGGCACCGACACCGCCCGAGTCGAGGCCCGTCCCCGTCTCCTGCGCCAGTCCGCCCGTTGCTACGGTGCGACGCTGTGACCACCGCCACCCTTCCCAACCCGATCTACCCCGAGTTCTGGGTGCGCCCGCCCGACGAGATCGAGCGCGACCTCGCCACCTTGCGCGCCGACGGCCCCGTGTCGTTCCACCCCGAACCGACCGTGCCCGACGACTCGCCGATCCCCCAGGGGCCGGGCTTCTGGGCCATCACCAAGCACCGCGACATCCTCCACTGCTCGAAGAACCCGGCGGTGTTCAGCTCGGCCCGAGGCATCACCGTGCTCGACTCGCCGCCCGAGTTCAACGAGTACTTCGGCTCGATGATCGCCATGGACGACCCGCGCCACGCCCGCCTGCGACGCATCGTCTCGGCGGGCTTCACGCCGCGGATGCTCAAGCGCCTCGAGGACTCCGTGCAGGACCTCGCGGCCGGCATCGTCGACGACATCGCCGAGCGCGGCGAGTGCGACTTCGTGGTCGACGTGGCCGCCCGCCTCCCCTTGAAGATCGTGTGCGATCTCATGGGGATCCCCGACTCCCAGCTCGACTTCGTGTTCGACCGCACCAACATGATCCTCGGCGCCTCCGACCCCGAGTACATGCCCGAGGGCACCGACGTGCTCACCGCGCTGCTCACCGCCGGCGGCGAGCTGGCCGCGCTCATGGAGGAGGTGGCCGAGAGCAAGCGGGGCGGCGACGGCACCGACCTCACCAGCATGCTGGTGAACGCCGAGCTCGACGAGGACCGGCTCACCCACGCCGACCTCGCCAGCTTCTTCATCCTCTTGGTGGTCGCCGGCAACGAGACCACGCGCAACGCCATCGGGTGGGGCCTGAAGTACCTCACCGACAACCCCGACCAGCGGGCGATCTGGGCCGCCGACTTCGAGACCGTCGCCCCCACCGCGGTCGAGGAGATCGTCCGGCTGGCCAGCCCGGTCACCTACATGCGCCGCACCGCCACCCAGGACACCGAGGTGGGCGGCCAGGCCATCGCCGCCGGCGACAAGCTGTGCCTGTTCTACCTGGCGGCGAACCGCGACGAGGACGTCTTCGACGACCCGTACCGCTTCGACGTCACCCGCCGCCCGAACGACCACGTGGGCTTCGGTGGTCCCGGTCCGCACTTCTGCCTCGGCGCCCACCTCGCCCGGCGGGAGATCACCGTGATGTTCCGCGAGCTGTTCCACCGGCTCCCCGACATCCACGCCACCGGCGAGCCCGAGCAGCTCAAGGCCAGCTTCATCCACGGCGTCAAGCACCTCCCCGCCGCGTTCACCCCGGTCCGCTGACCCCGCGCGGTGGCGAC
Organism: Acidimicrobiales bacterium; assembly: GCA_035464115.1. Classification (GTDB taxonomy): domain Bacteria; phylum Actinomycetota; class Acidimicrobiia; order Acidimicrobiales; family SKKL01; genus DATHSN01. The sequence continues at coordinate 9,291 of DATHSN010000466.1, forward strand.
CTCCGCCGCGGGGGTCGCCACCGCAGGGCGCCCGGCCTAGAGTCGGGCGCCAGCACCCGGCGACGCTGCGAGCGCTGGTGCGCCTCCCCCCGTGACCGATCGCCCCTCCGCCCGGCCCTGGCGCCTCGTCGCCCTCGTCTCCGTTCTCGCCGCCGGCGGGGCGGTCGCCGGCTGCGGCGACGGCGGCGGGTCGACGACCGGCGCCGGCGGACGGCCGTCGGGCGAGGCGCTCTACCTCACGGCGTGCGCCTCGTGCCACGGCGACTCGGGCGAGGGCCGACCCGGGCTGGGCGACCCGATCGCGCCCGACCTCACCCCGGTGCAGGCCCGCAGCGTCATCCGCAACGGCATGGGGGCCATGCCCGGCTTCCCCGACCTCCCCGACGACCAGGTCGAGGCGATCGTCGACTACATCACCGGCGACCTCCACGCCGGCTGACTCCCCCCCCGCACGAACTGGCGAATCGAGGGTGCGTGGGACGCACTGACGATTCGCCGGAACGCAGGGACGACCGGTAGCGCCGACCCCCCGTCCGAACTGGCGAATCGACGGTGCGTGGGACGCACCGACGATTCGCCGGAACGCAGAGGCGACCGGTAGCGCCGACCCCCCGTCCGAACTGGCGAATCGAGGGTGCGTGGGACGCACCGACGATTCGCCGGAACGGAGAGGGACGGGCGGTCGGGGCTCGCTGTCACACGCCTTGGGTCAACTGTCGTCATGGCTGACACCGCGAGACGCATCCGACGACTCGCCGAGCACCAGCTCGGCCTCCTCTCCCGCACCCAGGCGACCGAGCTCGGTCTCGACCACTGGGCGGTCGCGCGTCGCATGGCCTCCGGGGAGCTCGACGAGCCCCGACCCGGGGTGCTCCGCATCGCCGGCTCGCCCCGGACCGACGCCCAGCTCGTCGCCGTCGAGCTGATGGCCGCCGGACCCGATGCTGCGGTGTCACACACCACGGCAGCGTGGTGGTGGGGCGTACCCGGCTTCGGGCCGCGGCCCGTGCACGTCACCCGCTCGCGCGCCGACACCCGGGCCCGACGCAACGTCCACCAGACCCGTGTGTGGCCCGCTCACCACCGGGTCCGCCGTGACGGGCTGTGGGTCACGTCGCCGGCGCGCACCGTCGCCGACCTGGCCGGTCTCGTCCATCCGGCGAGAGCCGAGCGGGCCGCCGACCGGCTGTGGATCGATCGGCACCTCAGCGGCGAAGAGCTCGCCAACGTCCTGGGCGAGCTGCAGGGCCGGGGACGACGCGGCATCGCTGTCCTGCGCCGCCTCGCCGACGAGCGCGGCCCCGGCTACATCCCACCCGAGAGCTCGCTCGAGCGCCGGTTCCACCGCCTGCTCGACGACTGGGGCGAGCCGCCGCTCGAGCGCCAGGTGGTGATCTACGACGACGAGGGCGAGATCGGACGCGTCGACGCGCTCGATCGGGGCCGGCGGATCGTGGTCGAGATCGACTCCGAGCGCCACCACACGTCGATCGTCGACCGACGCGCCGACGCCGAGCGCGACGCACGCCTCCGGCGGGCCGGCTACGAGGTCGTGCGGATCACCGAGGAGATGCTCGACGCCGTCCTCCCTGCGCTGACGGCGGTGCGCGATGCCCGTTGCCGCCGCGACGCCGCTGCGTGAGCCCCGGCGGCCACCCCCGGCGGCCACCCCCGACGGCCACCCCATCTCGAACCAGCGAATCCACGGTGCGCCACGCGCACCCACGATTCGCCAGAACCACGGTGTGGCGGCGCCCCTGACGAACCGGCGAACCCACGATGCGCCACGCGCACCCACGATTCGCCAGTTCGCGTTGGGGGTCAGCCGAAGCGGCTGAGGTCGACCACGGCCCGCTGGTGGGTGCCCTCGGAGAGCACCCGGTCGCCGCAGGTGACCCGGGTGTCGAAGGTGAGCCGGCGCCGGTCGATCGCCGCCACCCGGCAGGTGACCTCGATCTCTTCGCCGGCCATCGCTGCCGCCGCGTGGCTCACGCACACGTGGGTGCCGACCGTCGTCTCGCCCTCGTCGAGGTGGTCCTGGGCGGTGCGCAGGCAGGTGGCCTCGATGAGCTGGATCATCGCCGGTGTCGAGAGCACCGCCACCGGCAGGTGCGGCGGCGACATCTCCTCGGTGACGGCGTAGGTGGCCCGGCCCTCCAGGCCGACGGCGAGCGAGTCGAGCATGACGTGGTCCCCCGGTCGGTGAGCGCTCCGGGCGGAGCGGACCTCGCCATCTTGGCAGCCGCACCTGCGCCGCCGGGACGGTCGGGACCTACCCGTCGTTCACGGTGCCGTCGAGCGCGGTGCCGTCGAGGCGCGGCGACGAGGGGGTCGACCGGTCGACGAACGCGGCGACCAGCTCGCCCAGGTCGACGCCGAGCAGGTCCTTGACGATCTGGTTGCCCTGGGTGACCGTCGACGCCGCGCTGCGCACCGTCTGGCTGGCCCCGTCGGTGGAGATGACGGTGAGCGAGTCGATGTTGGCCATCGGCGCCGCGGCCTCGGCGACGATCTGGGGCAGGCGGCCGGCCACGATGTCGACGATGGCGGCCTCCCCGTAGCCCTGGTAGGCGGCGGCCTTCTTGGTCATGGCGTCGGCCTCGGCGTCGCCTCGGGCCCGGATCGAGTCGGCCTCGGCGGCACCCTCGGCCCGCACCGCCTCGGCGAGCGCCTTGCGCCGCTCCCGCTCGGCCTGGCCCGAGAGCCGGGTCTTCTCCGCCTCGGCCTCGGCCTCGGCGATCTCGCGGGCCTTCTCGGCCGCCGCCTGGACCTCGACGGCGTAGCGCTGGGCGTCGGCGGGCTTGCGGACCTGGGTGTCGAGCTGGCGATCGGTGAGCTGGGCCTGGCGGGTGGCGACCTGCTCCTGGGCCTGGATCACCTCGATGTCGCGGGCCGCCTGGGCCATGGGGCCCGCCGCCGCGGCGTCGGCCGCCGCGGCGTCGATCTGGGCCTTGATCTCGGCGTTCTTGAGCTCGAGCGCGCGGTTGGCCATCGCGATCTCCTCCTCGGCGAGGATGCGGGCCTGCTCGGCCTCACGCCGGGCGATGGCCTCGGCGATCGCCGCCTCCTTCTGCGCCCGCGCCGCCTCGGGGCGGCCCAGGTCGGCGAGGTAGTTGCCCTCGGCCTGGATGTCCTGGAGCTGGAACGTGTCGAGCACCAGGCCCTGTCCGGTGAGGGAGTTCTCGGCCTCCTCGGCCACCGCCGCCGCGAACGCGGCGCGGTCGCGGATGATCTCCTCGACCGACAGCCGGCCGACGATCGCGCGCAGCGAGCCGGCGAGCACCTCGCGGGTGAACACGTCGATCTCGTCCTGTTGGCCGAGGAAGCGCTGGGCGGCCGCCCGGATCAGCTCCTCGGTGCCGCCGACCTTCACCACCGCCACACCCTCGAGCGAGCAGCGGATGCCGTTCGACGAGACCGCGGCGGGCACCGAGATGGCGATCTGGCGCGACGTGAGGTCGATGACCCCGAGCTTCTGGATGAAGGGGATCACGAACACGCTCGCGCCCATCACGACCTTCTGGCCGGAGGTGTCGCTCCCACCGCTCTTGCCCTTGCTGCCGGTGATGATGAACGCCTGGTTGGGTCCGGCGACCTTGATCCGCGAGATCACGTAGGCCAGCAGGACGACGACGAGCACGCCGAGGCCGATGAGGGCGGTGGTGAACGATGACATGGTCAGCTGTGCTCCTGGTCGTGGCGGAGGAGGCCGGGCTCGAAGGGCTCGACGGTGACGAGGGTGGACGACGTGACGTCGACCACGACGATCTCGGTGCCCGGGGCGAGGGGGCGGCCCGCCGTGCAGGCGACCTTCACCGGACCGGCCGGCCGGGTGAGGAGCACCTCGCCGTAGCGCTCCGGGGTCGGCGGGGTGAGCACGGTGCCGAGCGAACCGAGCATGGCCGGCTCGGAGTCGGTGGAGTCGGTGCGCAGGCCGCTGGCGGCGGCGGTGAGCCGCACCGCGAGCCATCCGAACGCCACCCCGGCGGCGATGCCGGGCAGCACCGCCACCGGCCCGAGGGGCTCGACGAGCGCGCCGGCGCCGAACCCGAAGGCGGCGACGAACGCGGCGACGGCGGGGAGCGACAGCCAGCCCGACCCGAGGTCGAGGGCGTCGATCATCCCGTCGATGGAGTCGACGACGATCGACGCGAGCAGCACCAGGGTGGATCCCACGCCGATCCACAAGAAGGTGTTCACGGCCCACAGTGTGCCCCGCCGGGGGGCCGTCTGCTCGATCGTGGGCCGGGGCCGACGGTCGAGCGCCGGCGGCCACATCGGAGGCGAACGACGCGGCGGGCCCGGTCCGAGGACCGGGCCCGACGGGTGCTCTCTGGAGCGGACGACGGTGTCGTGTCTCAGGACATCCAGGACAGAT
>DATHSN010000467.1:0-1836 GCA_035464115.1 Acidimicrobiales bacterium
CGAGCCAGCGGTGCGCACCGCCACCACCTCCCGCACGGTCTCCATCTCCTCCCGCCTGCTCGCCACGTGGTTCTCCGAGGTGTTGCGCCTCGGCTCGTCGAGCTACGACAAGGCGCTCCCCGACGCCGTCTGGTCGCTCTCGGAGGCCCAGCGGTGGGCCGTGCTCGAGGGCCTCTGGTGGGGCGACGGCTCGTGGTCCTACGTCAACGGCGGGCCCAGCGTGGTGCTCGAGTACGGCACCGTGTCGAAGCGCCTCGCCGACGGCATGCTGCGGCTGCTCGGTGAGCTGGGCATCGTCGCCCGGCTGAAGCGCGGCCGATCGGCGAAGTCCACCGTCGACGCCTGGTTCCTCACCATCAGTGGCGCTGATCAGGTCGAGGCCTCCCTCCGGCTGGTACCGCCGCATCAGCGCGCCGAGGTGCAGGCGTCGATCGCCCGGCAGGCCAAGCGCATCGCGCCCACCGGCTTCCGTCCGCTCTCCAAGCACGCGGCGTGGGTGCGCGTGGTCGAGGCGGAGCGCCGGCCCTATGCCGGCGAGGTCTACTCGGTCGAGGTGCCCGGCCCTCACACCGTGGTCACCACCGGCGGCTTGGTGGCCCACAACTGCTTCCCCAAGGACACACGGGCGCTCAACCACATCGCCGAGGGTGCGGGCTACGACTTCCGCCTGCTCAAGGGCGTGCTCGAGGTGAACGACGAGCAGTTCGAGCGGGTCGCCGACAAGATCGAGCGCATGGTCGGTGGCTCGGTCGCCGGCCGCACCGTGGCGGTGTGGGGCCTCACCTTCAAGGCCCGCACCGACGACCTGCGCGAGTCGCCGTCGCTCGAGATCATCGCCCGCCTGCTCGACCGGGGCGCCGTGGTGCGGGGCTACGACCCCGCCGTGCACCACCACATCGACGGGCTCGACATCGAGGTGGTGGCCGACCCCTACGCCGCCGTCGACGGCGCCGACGTGCTCGCCGTGCTCACCGAGTGGGACGAGTTCAAGTGGCTCGACTTCGACAAGGTCCACGACGCCATGGTCGAGCCCCGGGTGGTCGACGGCCGCAACCTGCTCGACCGCTCGGCGCTCAAGCGCCGGGGGTTCGCCTACGACGGCATCGGGCGGGCCTGAGTGGCCCGCGTCGTCGTCACCGGGGGCGCGGGCTTCCTCGGGTCGCACCTGTGCACCCGCCTGCTCGACCGCGGCGACGAGGTCGTCTGCATCGACAACCTGATCACCGGCGACGTCGCCAACGTCGAGCACCTGTTCGGCCACCCGTCGGGCTTCACGTTCGACCGCCACGACGTGTCGAGCTTCATCTGGGTGCCCGGCCCCGTCGACGCGGTGATGCACTTCGCCAGCCCGGCGTCGCCCAAGGACTACCTCGAGATGCCGATCCAGACCCTCAAGGTCGGCAGCCTCGGCACCCACAACACGCTGGGGCTGGCCAAGGACAAGGGCGCCCGCTTCTTCCTCGCCTCCACCAGCGAGGTCTACGGCGACCCCACCGTGCACCCCCAGCCCGAGGGCTACTGGGGCAACGTCAACCCCATCGGCCCCCGCGGCGTCTACGACGAGGCCAAGCGCTTCGCCGAGGCCATCACCATGGTCTACCACCGCCACCACGGCCTCGACGTGAGGATCGTTCGCATCTTCAACACCTCCGGACCTCGGATGCGGCCGGCCGACGGGCGGGTGGTGTCCAACTTCTTGGTCCAGGCGCTGCGGGGCGAGCCGCTCACCATCTACGGCGACGGCACCCAGACCCGCAGCTTCTGCTACGTCGACGACGAGGTCGAGGGCTTCCTCCGGCTGCTCGACGGCCCCCACACCGGACCGATCAACATCGG